>CALZIE010000110.1 GCA_945787565.1 uncultured Lachnospiraceae bacterium | reverse complement strand
GAGTTATCGGCATCTACCAAAAGCTTGGTTGATGGAATCGAGAATAGCATTGCAAGTCTGTATGAAAGCATTCATAATGTCAATACAGAAGTGAGACAGACACAGAATGTAATCACAGATAATCTAAAATATGTAGAAGATGTACAGAAGAAGTTCCAGCAGGTTGATGAAGCGACAGCAGAAGTAAAGGATTTCACAAAAAATATCATTAACGGTATTGAGCATGCCAGCGAAGGCATGAACAAGTTAGCGAATGGAGTTGGTGGAGTAGCAGATACAGTGAATTCCTTTGAACAGAAGATGGAAGATCTGAATACGAAGATGAGCAGAAAATCAATTATTGTTTGTTCTATTATCGACTTTTTACAGCAGCTTGAGAATATGCTGAAAAAATTAGTAGATTAGGCTTTTTATAAAGAGAGTGGCACTAGGCGTTATATTTCCAATGTTTGCACGTATGAGCGAACATTAAAAAATATAGCGCTTCAGGTGCCACTTTTTCTTTGCTTTATCCTTTCTAATAGTTTTGAGACAGACATCATTTTTAGATATTAATATCCAAGGGGCGGGGAACTGTATTTCATGTAAGCCGGAATGAACGATAGTATAAGTTAAGGAAAATGGACCAAAATATAGAAATGAATTGGACCTAGGTTCTGTTTATACTATTTGCAATGGAGGAGCTTGGATTTATCATGGAATATAAACTAAGTGACATATTAAGGTATCACAAAGTAATAGAGTTAAGGGATGCAGCTAAGAGCACAGGGGTGCAGGGATATTATCGGTTAAACAAAGAGGAATTAGTAAACAGAGTGGCGAACCATATCCTAAGTGAGGAATACATGAACCAGGTGTTTGAATGTGCATATAAGGATGAGTTAAAAGACTTTGAAAAGGCAGCTAGGAAGAAGGTTGTGGTTCCGCCTGCCAGCTATCAGTATTTATACTGGCTAAATAATTATGTGGCATTTGAAACATGGAGCGGAGAGATTGAGATTCCGTCGGATGTACAGGAAAGATATGAAAGGATAAGAAAAACGGAAGAGTATCAGGAAAAAAGAAAACGGATGGCTGTAATGGAGCAGTATGCGTTAGCTTGTGTGAATCTGTATGGAATTATTGAGTTAAGGATGCTAATTCAGATTATTAACAATCAGACAAAGTTAGCAGTAACGATGGAAGAAGCAATACAATGGTGCCAGGAGCGGAATCATTTTCGTAACTGTTCTATGTATTTCTATGAAAATGGCTACATTATGGGTGAAATATACAAGGACAACATGGAGGATGGAAAGGAAGATTATCACAGACTTCTTTTGATGCAGAAGGGGAAGCCATATTATATTCCGGCTAAGGAAGAACTGCTTCGCTATGCAGATGATATCTATATTGATTTTAATACTTCTTTTCAGAGCATGATGTTTTTTATGAAGAACAGAATGAAGATCGAGGAAGAGGAAGCATATGAGTATTGTGCGGAAATCCAGCTTGGAATCCGGGATAACCTGATGCCAAGTCAGATTATTGCAGAATGTTCAAGAATCGGTTTGGAATTCAACGATCAAAATGAGGTGACGGGATTCTTAAAGTGTATGATGGAAATGTATAAGAATACGAGAGTGCAGGAAAACAGAGGCCATACTTCAGCGGAAATACAGGCGCTCACTTTAGAAAAATCTGTTATCTCAGTGGAAGATCGTAAGAAGTTAAAGGAATTTGGTTTTGTAGGAGTACACGGAACTGGAGAGGCGGATATTATTCCATTTCCAGTCGGATAAGACACATTGCGACATTATTTTACAAAAAAGATATAAAATGTTATAATACAAGATGAAATGAAGTAATTGGTCTTTTAGAAAAAGGAAACGATGGTAAGAACAAATGAAAACATTTTTTATTGGAATATATCTGATAACCATATTTTTCGTAATTGTATTTGCAAGAAAGTCTTATAGTAAGAAAGAAAAGATGGGAAGAAAAACAGGGCGCATCCTTTTGTGTGCGAGTGTTATTGTAATTGGCTATACGCTTAGCATGTGGATGGATTCTTATTTTATTAAGTCCTGTGGCAGCTCAGCAGTCTTTATTGGAATTGATTTTCTGCTTCTTGCTTATATTGATTATCTATATGAATATCTGAATATTGGCACGCGATCTGGAAAGCTGGGATTGAAATTTTTATTTTTAATAGGACTGGCAGATAGCATTGTGCTAGGCTTGAATCCGTTTAAGGAGATCGCTCTGACGTATGAACAGATTCCATGCCATGGAATGCAGATTTTTCGATATGTACCATTTACCTGGTATCAGGGACATCTGATGTTTTGTTATATCCTGATTCTGTTCAGTATTCTTCTAGTTTGTGTGAAATGTGCTAGAACCTCGTTGATGTACTGGTATCGTTATTTGCTTTTGTTGTTGATGACTATAATCGTGGTAAGTCTGAATGCAGTCTTTTTGCTCGCAAGACTTACCATTGATTTTTCAGTCCTCTTATATAGTTTGATTGCAGTGATGGTATACTGGATAACATTTGGAAAGATTCCGAATCTCTTTTTGGGGAGGATACATAAAACCATGTTATCCGAGCTGGATGATGCAATGATCTTATTTGACTATGAAGGTCGCTTTATCGAATGCAACAAGGCGATGAAGACGCTCTGGCCAGATATGGTGTTTCATTATAGCAGTCTTACGGTGAATGAGTTCTTAGAAACGACAGGGATAAGTGAGGAAAATAAGACGCATCAGCTGATTCGGGAGTTAGGAGGGGAAGAAAGAATTTATGAATATAAGAAAGTGAATCTGCTAGAAAAACAGGAAAAAAGCAAAGGAACGATTTATATTCTGCATGATATCACGGACTTATTGCATGCTTATCAGAAAGAGCAGATGGCGAAACAGGCAAATGAGGCAAAATCACAGTTGCTTGCGAATGTAAGTCATGAACTCCGAACACCAATCAATGCGATGCTTGGCATGAATGAATTGATTGGCAAGGAAAGCAAGGACGTAGTTATCCAGCAATATACGAAGCATATTGAAGACGCGGGTAATAATCTGTTGACGTTAATTAACGATTTACTGGATTTTTCAAAGGTGGAGTCTGGCAGGATGGAAGTAGTCAATCATCCGTATCATATAGGCAGCATGATTGATGAGATAGCAAATATGATGGAGATACCGGCAAAGAAAAAAGGGTTGTCGCTTGAGGTAACTGTTAATGAGAAGATACCGGATGAGCTGTGTGGAGATGAGAGAAAGATTCGTCAGATTATCATAAACCTGCTTACTAACGCCATTAAGTATACGAAAACGGGTTTAGTTGCTTTAGAGCTTGATTTGGATGCACAAGAGGAAAGCATGGATGGGCAAGAGATTATGTTACACATTCGGGTAAGGGATACCGGATGCGGCATTCAAAAAGAGGACCGGGACATTATATTCAAGGAATTTCAGCGGGCAGATTTAAACAATAATCGTTCGATCGAAGGAAATGGCTTGGGGCTTGCGATATGCCAGAATTATATCAGGCTGATGGGAGGAACGATTCAGCTTGATAGTACATACGGGGAAGGCTCTGTCTTTACTGTGAATCTTCCACAACAGGTACTTTCGGTACAAGGGATTGGAGAGCTTTCTTATAGTCAGGCAGATCAACAGGAGGAAGACATGGAGACGGACTCGATTTTTTCAGGTGTACGAATTCTGCTTGTGGATGACAATAAAATCAATCTCTTAGTGGAGGCAACCCTGCTACGTCATATGTCTGTGACGACAGTGACCGAAGAAAGCGCAGAGAAGGCAATCAAACGGTTAAGAGAGGAATCGTTCGATCTGATTTTGCTTGATCACATGATGCCGGGATTTGACGGAGTAGAAACGCTAAAGGTAATTCGTAAGGAGGGCTTAGCGGAAGGTGTACCGATTATCGCACTGACGGCAAATGCCATACAAGGAGCAAGGAAACAGTATTTAGAGTATGGGTTTGATGATTATCTGACGAAACCGGTCAGAGGTCAGGATTTAAAAAGAATTATGAATAGGTGGATTAGAAAAGAGTAGAGATAAAAAGGATTTTATAAAAATAGACGCCCCTTAGGAAAAAGGTTCTTAGTTCGGACCGATATTCTAAGGGGCGCTTTTTTTATGGATAAAGAATCAGTTCCTGACCAACAAAGATTAAGTCTGGATCTTGAATGCTGTCTTTATTCCATTCATAAATTTTTGTCCAAAGGTTTCCATTGCCAAAGTATCGTTTGGCAATACGATACAGGCAGTCACCTTTTACGACAGTGTAGGTAATAGGAGAATGGGCATATGATTTATTAGAAGTTGCATCGGTATTTTTAGAATCAGTGCTTGCATTGGAAGAATCAGTTACGGTGTTTCCAGCAATGGTAAATGAAGTTTTAGCGGTTGTTCCATTCTGGAAATGGAAGGTGACATTTACTTCTGCATCCGATGCTTCCGCGAAGAACTTATCGGTAAAGGTTACGGTATTGTTTGTATAGTTCACGGTGAATGCATAGTCATATTCTTTGTAGCTTGTCCAGTTTTGAGGACCAATGCCGCTGCCATCACTTGTCACAGCTTCCAAAGTGGAAAGTACGTTTCCGTTCATTTCTACAGGGATGATATAAGAAGTCGTATTACCGCTTCCTTCTCCGATCACAGGTAACGTGA
Source organism: uncultured Lachnospiraceae bacterium (assembly GCA_945787565.1). Classification (GTDB taxonomy): domain Bacteria; phylum Bacillota; class Clostridia; order Lachnospirales; family Lachnospiraceae; genus Lachnoclostridium. The sequence goes on along the minus strand of CALZIE010000110.1, from coordinate 3,420 downwards.
TGTGATTTAAGTATAAGGACCAGTCAGGGCCTTGATTAAACGAAAGTACCAGTTCTGCAAACTGACCATACTCCTCAGGCATTGTCTGTTTGAGGAAAGAAGCTTTTACGGTGAAGGAGTCGTCTGTTACTTCATAGTCGGTTCCTTTTGTTAAGGCCTTTCCGTTATAGGATACACTGGTTAGTTCATTTCCATTAAGGGTTAAAGCGATGGTAGAATCGTTTTCAGACATGGAGGAATCAAGGAAGATGCGGTCGGAAGAGGTATAAGAGGTACGGATGCCTTTAAAAGCAGAAGTAATGACTGCATATAAAGAAGGATCACTCCAGGTAAGGGTTGTACGCCCGAAGTGCTGGCCGTTATCCCAGAGCATTAAGGTGATATTGGATTTGGATGCATAGTAGTTGACATAGTCGAAGTATTTTAACACCTCCCCATGTTCTACGGCAGTAAGTGTTTTATCAAAGCCTAGTAAGCCGTATTCGCCACAGATTACGCCGATGCCATTTTTCGTAAAGGTATTTGCAACACGGTCAAAGGCTGCTTCTAACTCTTTTACAACGGTCTCATCCATGGTAGTAGTACCGGCGATATTCGTGCTGAATGGCCAGTAGCCGTAATAATGAAAAGTAGCGATCAGATTCTCATCGTGATAGGAAGAAATCTGTTCATATAGTGCATCACAGCGGTTTTGTGCATCATTCGTGTCTAGGGTTGGAAGGAGCAGCATTCGGGTCTCATTGTTTCCGCCAGAATTACGTACAATGTGATAGAACGTATCATTGACCTCACGGTTGATTTCAATCTGATTTGCTTCATCACCGGTCCAGAACTGAGGCTCATTTAATCCTTCAAAGCTCACTGTGTCTGGATAGTCTTTAAAGTACTCGGCTAATTGTGTCCAGATGGCGCTAAAACGGGCAAGAGAAGCACCATTGTCATAATCAGCACCAATGTTGCCAGCATAAATCCAGGAATCATGGTGTAAATCGATAATGACATACAAATCTTCATCAAGAGCCCAGTTTACGACCTCAGCGTACCGATTAAGAAATGTCTGATTAATGGTGTAATCAGGGGCATCTCCAATTCTCATCTCCGTTGTAATAGGGATACGGATGCTGTTAAAACCTTGGTCCTTAATGGCTTTTATTAGCTCTTTCGTTACTTTTGGATTGCCCCAGGATTCTTCTCCACGATCCCCGCCTGTGTCATATCCGTCAAATGTGTTCCCCAAGTTCCAGCCAGGATACATGGCATTTACGTATTCCTGGGAGGCGCTTTCTTTTGTTTTGGTAAGCGCTTCTGAAGCAAAAGCCATTTCCTTGGCAGCACCGCTGCAGAAAATAAGCGATGCGGCTAGTACAATAGAAAGTACTTTTCTCCCAAACATCATATAAATTCCTCCTATTTTTTATTATGTAACGAATGCTTCCCCAAAAAGCACTCGGTAACATACCAGGAAAAAAAGAATTATAAGTTATTGTAATACAAAAAAAGGAAAAAAGATACCGTACTAATTGTACCTAAATCCTTATTATTTTTTACTCTGGCTTGGCACTTAAGTTTGCTTCATTTACATAGTGAAATCAGGAAAGCAAAACATATGTATTAGGTTTGAATGATTAAAAGTATGATATCTTGACAGGAAATTAAATCCAAATTATAATAATTGTAAAAAAATGCAATCGGTTGCAGGAACACGGAGACGAATATATGGAGGAGCGAAAACAGAAGGAAGATAAACCAATCACCATATATGATATTGCAAAGGAGGCGGGGGTATCCCCCTCTACTGTATCACGCGTGTTAACCAATAAAGTGAAGGTCAATCCAAAAAAGCGTGACATCATATGCAAGATCATGGAGAAGTATGATTTTAAGCCAAATGCTTTAGCAAGAAGTCTAGCAGATACGAAGAGCAATACCATTGGGATTATTACAGCAGATGTGCGAAATCCGTTCTACGCCCAGATATTTGTCGCTTGTGAGGTGGCGGCAAGGCGAGCCGGATATATTGTGCTGCTGTGCAACTCAATGGGGGAGACGGATCAAGAGAAACAGCTGCTTACGCAGATGCAGGAACAAAGGGTAGATGCTGTGATTCAGCTTGGCGGACGAGCAGATGACCTAGAATCTAATCCAAGTTATGTTGAACAGGCGAATAGATTAATTAAGACAATGCCGCTAGTTGTCAGTGGGAAGCTTGACGGAACGGATGCGTATCAGGTGCAGATTGATGCGGTGAAGGCGATGGAGAGTATAATGGAATATCTGATTCGCCTTAAGCACACAAAGATTGCAATGATTGGCGGCAGAATGGATGTACTCTCGACTTATGAGAAGAGGCAAACGTATTTAAAAGTATTAGAAAGGCATCAGATCAAACCGGTGGAAGCGTTTATGCGGGATAATGGAGAATACAGTTATGAGGCAGGGTATCGCAGCATGAATGAGCTTTTGTCTGGAACGAATATTCCTACTGCAGTGATTGCAATCAATGATTTTTCGGCAACGGGAATTATTCGCAGTATTATAGAGCATGGTTACCGGATTCCACAGGATATTTCAGTTGTCAGCTATGATAATACGTATATGGCGAATTTCCTGATTCCAAAGCTGACAAGCGTGGATTATAATTATGAAGCTTATGGCGAGAAGCTGGTACAGACTGCAATTCTGGCAAGCAGAAAAGAGGAGGTTCCGAGAATTCAGTATATCGAGCCGACGATTGTGATTCGTGAATCCAGTGGGCCGGCACCGATTTCAGTTTAGGATGTTAGAAGAGGATTGCAGGATACAATAGAATAAAAACGAGAGACGGGAGTGATGAAAAGTGTCAGTTTCGTCTCTCGTTTTTTGCTATGAGCCTGTTATCGATTCATATGAGCTGTAGGATAAGTCTGTATAGGAATTAGACACTAGGGTTATGCCTGTATGCCATGCTATGTTATGTATCATGGCGTAAAGAATAGAGAAATAGTGGAACAAAACAGGCTATACATGAAATGCATTTCATAACAATAGGGGACTAAGAGAAGGTGCTTTCTTGAGAATTGGGCAGAAGTGACAAAACAACATAGTTTATTTGGTAAGAATAAATATTCAAAGGTAAAAAACTACAAATAATAATTGACAATTATTGGTAAAAACAATATAATAACAATATGAAATCGGTTGCAAATTATAAAAAATGACAAAGATGTTGGAAAGTGGGGGGAAGAAATATGTTTAAGAAGAAAGCTGCTAAAGTCAGCGGGCCAAAATCGAAACTGACGTTTTGGCAGAAGGTATATCGGTATAGGGTCCTGCTTCTGATGTGTCTGCCGGCAATTATATTTTTCTTTGCTTTCAGCTACATGCCGTTACCGGGTGTCTATGTGGCATTTGTAAAATATAATTACCGAGATGGCATCTTCG
>CALZIE010000109.1 GCA_945787565.1 uncultured Lachnospiraceae bacterium | reverse complement strand
AGTCCAGCGATTGCTACTTCTTTTGTCAGATAACCATTTGCCTTAATGATTAAAAAGGATGCAGCAAGGCCGATGATATAAGGGACAACATAAAGAAGCAGTCCATTTAGATAGCTAACTGCAAAAAGCAGTTCCCTTTTTAGCGGAAGACTGTGATAGAAGTCAACCTTCTTTTTCGAGTGAAGGTAGGAAAAACCGCTGATTCCACAGAGGACGGAACCTACTATGGTAATCCCAACTAAAAACAGACTTTGGCTTCCAAGTGTATTTATAATATCGCTGATTGTTGAAGAATAATCCTGATAAATGGAGCTTTTGGCATTCTGAATCATGACAGACAAGGTAACAGGAAGGGCAAAGAAAAAGGCAAGGCAGGAGAGGACAAGCATCCAGATCCGGCGTTTCATATTTTCTTTTAATAAGTTAGTAAATAAGCTTTTTGATGTCATAACCGGCAACCTCCGTTTCACTGATAAATATTTCTTCCAGACTAAGAGGAAGCACTTCAAAGAAGACAGGATCATGATAGCGCAAACGCTCTGTGACTTCTTCCTGGGAAGCTCTTACGGTAATGGTATAGAGCTGACCTCTCTGTTCGAGAGAAAGAATAGTAAGATCGGCAAAGATTTGTTTTGGATTGATTCCATCTTTTAATACACACTGCACTTTGCTGATATTGAACTTCATATCTTCTAAGTCCTTGGATAAGAGAATTCCCCCCTTATGAAGAAGGCCTACATGATCACAGATATCTTCTAATTCCCGAAGATTATGGGAAGCGATAATAGGAGTCATGCCACGGGATTCCATCTCACTTGCGAAAATGCTCTTTACTGCCTGGCGCATAACCGGATCAAGTCCGTCAAATGTCTCATCGCAGAACAGGTATTTTGTATTGGCGCAGATGCCGCATAAAACGGACAGCTGTTTTTTCATACCCTTTGAGAAGGTGTGAATTTTTCGTTTGGCGTCTAAGTCAAACTGCCCTAGTAAGGTATCGAATCGAGCAGAATCGAAATTCGGATAAACCGTACGGTAAAATAATTTTAAGTCTGCTGGTGTCCCGTTATTAAAGAAGTACTGGTCATCAGAGATATAAAAGAATAGCTCTTTTGCGGAAGGATTCTCCCATACAGGCATTCCGTCAATCATAATCGTTCCGGTATCCGGTTTTAAGATACCGCAGAGCATACGGATAAAGGTACTTTTGCCGGCACCATTCGTACCGATTAATCCAAATACATTTCCTTCCTTAATGGTAGCAGTGATATGATCGACGGCTTGAATGTTGTCAAATTTCTTGCTTACATCGATTGCTTCAATCATGGATTTTCCTCCTCATAGCTGGCATTCATAAGCGTAATTAATTCTTCTTTTGTGAAACCAATTTCTTTCGCCTGCAAAAAGGTTGTTTGCAGTGTCATCTTTAGTTCTTCTTTCTTACTGTCAATCAGTTCATTTCTCGAACTGACAAAACTTCCTTTTCCTTTTACGGTATAGGTGATTCCCTTTCGCTCTAGCTCTGCGTAGGCGCGTTGAATGGTATTCGGATTAATCGAAAGCTCCATTGCAAGGCTTCGCACCGAAGGCAGCATGCTGTCGGGCTCAAAGACACCTTTTAAGATCAACGTCTCAATCTTCTCTACAATCTGTTCATAGATCGGACGGCGATCTTTATAGTCGATTAATATCATAAGTACTCCTTTCTTTATGACAGGACTATATTAACTGTATTAATTATGTTAGTACAGTTAATATAGTATAGTTCCCATGTATTGTCAATATCCAAAATAATATTTATTTTCATTCATGCCAAATAAAACATAGTAAAATACGATTTATTGTTAGGTGCATATAGGCATATAATCCCGCTAACAGCTGTAAGGCAGTGTTTTCATTTCATTTCGTATTCAATCAAAAACCAGATTTAGAACCGAGTTAGACGAGCTAGCGTTGAATATCAATAAAATGGCGGGAGAGCTAAACGGCATGAATTACATGAGAAAAGACTTTATCAGCAACGTATCCCATGAAGTCAAAACTCCGGTTGCCACGATTATTGCCCTTTCGGAGCTTCTTCTGGAAAACAATCTAAGCCAATCAGAACAAACCGAATATCTCTCCGTAGTCAATCAGGAAGCCATGCGTCTGTCACGCCTGCGTTTGAACATTGCCATCGATGTGCGCCGGGGGGTGGGGGTGGGGCGTGTGATACCCTCTTTTTCTAGTGGAAATCTAGTGATGTATTATGTATAATGGGGAAGTGTAAAAAAACAGGTTTGAAGGAGTAACGAATGAAGTTTTATTTTGCCCCGATGGAAGGAGTGACCGGTTATCTGTATCGGAACGTCCATCATGAGTTTTTCCCAGATGTAGACCGTTACTATACCCCTTTTATTGTCGCCAACCAGAGTGGAAACTATAAAAACAGGGAGATCAACGATATTCTCCCTGAAAACAATAAAGGTCTCACCATTATCCCACAGATTCTGACCAACAAAGCGTCAGACTTTCTTTTTACCGTAGATAAAATCAGAAGTTTAGGTTACCAGGAAATTAATCTGAACTTAGGCTGTCCATCCGGCACTGTCGTATCCAAAGGAAAAGGATCTGGATTCTTAGGAAGAAAAGATGAATTAAGAAGTTTTTTTGAAGAAGTATATGCCAATGGAGAGAAGGATATCTCAGTAAAAACAAGAATCGGAATTGAAAATCCAGATGAATTCATGGAAATCATGCAGATTTATAACGATTATCCAATTAAAGAGCTAACCATTCATCCAAGACTGCAGAAAGATTATTACAAGAATACGCCGAATCTTTCCGTATTTCAGGAAGCGCTAAAGAGTGCAAAGATGCCGGTTTGCTATAACGGGGATCTCTTCACCCTTGAGGATTACGAAAGATTCTGTAACCAGTTCCCACAGGTGGAAGCGGTTATGATCGGGCGTGGTATGCTTGCTAATCCGAATTTAGTTGGTCTTATGAAGAATGGGACGAGCTTAGATAAGGAAGTGCTTCGAGCTTTCCATGACCGTATTTTATATGAATATCAGCAGATCCTTTCCGGTGATCGTAACCTTCTGTTTAAGATGAAGGAATTATGGTTTTACATGATTCATGTCTTTTCGGATGATGGAAAGTATGCAAAGAAGATTCGAAAATCAGAACGTCTCTCCGATTATCTGATTGCTGTGAATGGACTATTTGCGGAAGAAGAGATAGTGGAGAAAAAAGATTTAATATTGTCTAAAAACTAAAAATAGAGTAAGAAAAAGACGGCTACAAAAAAAGAAGAGTCGTCTTTTTTATTTTTCATTTCCAAACAAGGGAATGACTGTAAATGAGAATAAACCTATCATATATGCCAATCCTAATATTAGAAACAATAAGGAGGCCTATATAATATGAAAAAATCAGGTAAGAAGAAACTAGTTTGTTTGATGTGCACAGCAGCACTGGTATTTTCATTGAGTGGATGGGGGGTATCTTATGCACAGCCGGAAGATGTGGCAGATGACACAAATGGCATGACGGAAAGTGTAACAGAGACAGCAGGAACTGCCACAACACCAGGAGCGACCACAACACCAGGAGGAACCATGACACCTAGTGCGACAGGCACTGCAACAGAAAAGCCGAATAATACGAGAAGCATGGATGTTGGAGCGTTAATCGCATCCAATCCAAAGCTTAGCACCTTAGCGGCAGCGATTGAGGCAGCAGGGCTTACCGATGTTTTAAAGGGAGAGGGGCCATTTACAATCTTTGCTCCATCCAATGAAGCATTCGCAAAACTGGACGCGACGATGTTAGATGCACTATTAAGACCGGAGAACCGAGAAAAGTTAGTGGATGTGCTTACTTATCACATTTACCCTGGAAAAGCATTGGCAAAGGATGCTGCGAAGTTAGCCGGTAAAGAAATCACAATGGCTAATAAGCAAAAAGCACAGATTGCAATGAATAAAAAAGAACTATCCATCAATAATGCATTTGTAATTGAAAAAGATATTATTGGTAAGAATGGGGTAATCCATATTATTGATATGGTTCTTGTGCCTGCAAAATAGTGTATGAAATAGGAATCCATGCCGGGAAGAAAATCTCTTTTCTTTACATGGATTCTTTTTATGCACACTTGAAATGTAAAAAAATGTATGGTAAAATTTTTTATTAAGTTATGATCGTATGCGAGGTCCCAAAGATGCCATATAACCGGGCAGAAGCAGGATATCCACAGGAAAGTCAGAATAATAAAAAGAATGAAGGCGTGATGAAAATGAGCATGGCAGACATGAAGGAACGTAAGGTAGCAAGCAGTTTAGTGCAACAGTCTCAGCGGTATTGTGAGAATGTGGATATTTCATATGCCTATAATCTAGCCAAGAAGATGGAAGAGGTAAAGTGTAATGAGCTTTTAGGATACCGTACAGCAGGATCAAAAGCAGAGAAGGAAACGGGGCATATGTTATACCGTGAGATGATTCGAATCGGGTTAAAAGAGGTAGTGATGGATCCGTTTACTTTGGATGCCTGGGAGTATGAAAAGGCAAAAATGCAGTTTACAGGAGAAGACGGACAGGTGGTAACTGCAATTCTTGGCGGATATCAGGTTAATTTTGATACAAAGGGACCAAAAGAGTTTGAAGCTATATATGCCGGCAGGGGGACAAGAAAAGACCTGGCATCTCTTGATGTAAAAGGGAAACTTTTGCTTGTGGATATTAACCAGGCAGATGAATGGTGGATTAATTATCCGGCCATGCAGGCAAAGGTCAAAAAGGCGGCGGGCATTCTAGCAGTGCAAAAAGAAGGATTTTCGGAGGCCAGTCCGGATGTGTTAAATGCCAATGATATATGTGGACCGGCTAATGCTCCTGCTCTTTCTATCTCTCAAAGGGATGCGAATGCCTTAAAGGCAGTATTAAAAAAGAATCATAATCGCATCAAGGTAATGTTAGATGTAAAGTCTGTTGTTACGTATGATGGGACAGCGTATAACGTATCTGGAAAGATATTAGGAAAAGACAGAGATTCTTATATTTTGCTTTCTGCTCATTATGACTCTTATTTCGCCGGTTTTCAGGATGATAATGCGGCTGTGGGCATGCTCCTTGGAATCGCACAGGCAATCATAAAGAGCGGATATGTGCCGGAGCGGACCATTATCTTTAATGCGCTTGCTGCTGAGGAATGGGGAGTAAGCGATACAAAATACGACTGGTCATGTGGGGCATATAATCAGATCTTTCGTATTCATCCGGAGTGGGGCAAAAAATCGGTGGTGGATATGAATTTTGAGCTGCCTGCTTATGAGCATAAAAGTGCGGATGAGATTCGTTCGGTATACGAGCTGGTTCCTTTTTTAGAAGAATTTGTAAAGCTCGTACCTACACCAAAGAGTGTTTACCCTGACGGGGTTAAAGTAGTGGCACCAGTCCAGACATGGGCAGATGATTATTCCTTTTCGATTGGAGGGGTACCGGCGTTACGCAATGATTTTCTTGAATCCTCTTTTAGCCGATCCCATTATCATACACAGCTTGATAATATGGATACTTATGATGAGGAGGCGTATCGGTTTCATCATATTTTATATGGGATGCTTGTTTTGTATTTCGATCAGGCAGGGATAATTCCTTATGATTTTGGAGTGAACTTAAGTGCGATGAAAGAATCTGTGGATGAATGTGTATTTAGGCAGGCTGGGATTTTTACAGAGGGACTTTTTCATGCAATTGAAAAAGCACAAAGCACAGCCAAAGAACTTAAGGATGGAATGAAAGAAATCAGAAGACGATTTGCAGATGCAAAAGAGAAGGGGCAGAAGGATGGCTTAGAAAAACAGTTGGAGAAGAGAGTCAATGAAAGTCTTCTTAAGGCCTTTAAGTTTGGTCAGGACAGATTCAATCGACTAAACTGGGAGGATGAGCAGAAGTTTCCACATGAGGTGATTTGTGATAATTTAAAGAACCTGTATGATGCGAAGAAAGCACTTGAGCGCGGAGAGGCTTCTAAGGCAGTAGAGGAGTATTTAAGCGGAGTGGATAACAACTGGTATGCATGTCACTTTGATAAGGAAGTGTATGACTATTTTACCAATTATGTGATTCATTCCAAGCCAGAAAAGCTAATGTGGGGAGCCGGAAGAATTATGGGGCATGTGAACCTGTTTGATACCATCGACAGCCTTTTAAAGAAAACGGAACAAGAAGATAAGATAGTTAACGGATTTATGGATAATCAGGAAGAATACAAAGAGGAACTAAGCATGGTTAAATGGGCAATCAGCAGTCAGGAAAAACTTCTTAAGGAAACCATTCGCCAGGAAATCAAGGATGTCAGACAATTAGAAGCAATGTTAGCGGATATCAGAGACTCTATTTGCTGACAGATTGATTACTGAATAACGCAGTTACAGCATATACATGAACTGAAACCTTTAACGGACAATCATAAAGGGGAAGGAAAGAAGCCGATGGAACGGTATGATGTGATTGTGATTGGCGCAGGGCTGTCTGGATTGACAGCTGCTTCACTGCTTGCCAAAAGAGGAAGAAAAGTGCTTGTATTAGAAGCACAGGATAAGCCAGGAGGAGCATGCGGCATCTTTAAGAGACAGGGAGCGATCTTTGAGCAGGGGGCATCCATGCTGTACGGGTTTGGAGAGTATGGATTTAACCCGCATCGTTATCTATTCAATGTGTTAGAAGAACCAATTACCATGATTCGCCATAAGGAGCTGTATGCAATCTGGTTTCAAGATCAGAAAATCATCTTTTATGAAGACTTAGAACAGTTTCTTACCGAACTGATTCGTGTATTTCCGGATGAGGAAGATGGCATTCGTCGGTTCTACCACGATTTTGCAAAGCTATATCGGGATGTAATTGCAGATACGCCGGTTTTTGTATCACCAGATGTATTAAAAAAGGAAGATGCATCAAAACAGTTTAAAAAGCATCCATTCAGCTATCTTAGGTTTTTAAGTTTTATGAACCGCAGCATGAAAAGTGTGCTCCGAAAGTATTTTAAGGGGGAGATGATTCTTCAGTTTTTTGATAAGCTTACATCCACTTACTGCTATGCAACCGTGGAAGAGGCGCCAGCTGTATTAGGAGCTGTGATGTTTTTGGATAATCATTATGGAGGCAGCTATTATCCGGCAGGATCTACGATGCAGCTGACAGGAAAGTTAGAAAAGGTGATTGAAGAACACAATGGAAGGATGCGCTATCACACAGAGGCAAAGCGAATCTTACATTACGGGAAAAAAGTATATGGAGTGGAACTTGCCAATGGGGAAGTGATCGGTGGGGATCAGATCATTTATGGCGGGAATGTATGGAGTTTGTACGAGAAGCTTTTACAAAAAGAAATGCCAAAAGCTTATATGCCAACTTATGGCTCGGTTGTATATTATGCGCTAGTGAAACGTGAGGCAGTGCCGGAAGGAACCTTGCCAATTGAGATGTTTGTGACGGAGACGGCTAGTATTGAAGAAAGTGAGATTACGGTTTATCTATATAGTTTCGATGATCAGACATTATGCAATCCAAAGTATCATGTATTAACAGCAGTAGGACCGAGTTTTTCTGCATGGCCGGATGGACATAACGGATGGTATCAGACCAAAGAATATGAATACCAGAAGAGACGAGAGGAAGAGAGGATTCTTTCTGTACTGAAGAAACATTTTCCGAATATTGAAGATGGAATTGTATATTCTGAATTAGCGACTCCATCCACACTTACCTATTACTGCAAGAAATACAAAGGAGCTGTTGCGGGACCAAAACAGATGCTAGGGCAGCATATGTTAAAGAGACAGCATACTAAGACAGAACTTATAGGGCTTTACTGTTGTGGAGAAGGAACGGTAATGGGGACAGGAACACCGGCAGTTACGGTATCTGGAATCGCAGCAGCGAATCTATGTCTTAGGGATAAAGGGCTTGCAGAGTATGAAGGAAAGGATGCGTCAAGGGATTATGTAACCATTGTCTCTCCTCCATTTTTAAGGAAAGACTTAGTGATTGATAGCAATAAAGAAATTGATTCTCTTGCAAAACTTGCCATGTGCTGTCAGTATTAAATACAAGACTCCACGTTGCCAATTTGCCATTTTACCAC
>CALZIE010000108.1 GCA_945787565.1 uncultured Lachnospiraceae bacterium | reverse complement strand
CTTGAATGGGTGGATGAAGGAAGAGTATCCGAAGTAGCAATGGAGGAAAACCAGATTTCATTTATTGCAACAAATGAAGAGGGCAAAGAGAAAGTATATAAAACAGGAATCTGGCCAGATAATGAATTAGTAGACAGACTGTATGATGCAGGTGTGACTTTTACAGCAGAGATTCCGGTTGAAAGCTCACCAATTCTTAATTTTATCCTGACATGGATTTTCCCAATCTTAATGTTTTTCATTCTTGGACAGCTTATGACCAAAATGCTTTACAAGAAAATGGGTGGCGGCAACATGATGACATTTGGAAAAGCAAATGCAAAAGTCTATGTGGAAGCCCAGACCGGAATGACATTTAAGGATGTAGCCGGACAAGATGAAGCAAAGGAAGCGCTGACTGAAATTGTAGATTTCCTTCACAATCCAGGAAAGTATGCTGAAATCGGTGCAAAACTTCCAAAAGGTGCGCTTCTTGTAGGACCTCCAGGTACTGGTAAAACACTTCTTGCGAAAGCAGTAGCCGGAGAAGCACAAGTTCCGTTCTTCTCTATTTCCGGTTCTGAATTTGTTGAAATGTTTGTTGGTATGGGTGCCGCAAAGGTACGAGATCTATTCAAGCAGGCCAATGATAAAGCGCCATGTATCGTTTTTATCGACGAGATTGATACAATCGGTAAGAAACGTGATAATGGAGGAATGGGCGGAAATGATGAGCGTGAACAGACGTTAAATCAGCTGTTAACGGAGATGGACGGTTTTGATGGCAAAAAAGGTGTTGTTATCTTAGCAGCTACCAATAGACCAGAATCTCTTGATAAGGCACTGCTTCGTCCAGGACGTTTTGATCGCCGTATTCCGGTAGAACTTCCAGATCTATTAGGACGTATTTCTATTTTAAAAGTTCATGGAAAACAGGTTCGTCTTGATGAGAATGTTGACTTTAATCAGATTGCACGCGCTACTGCAGGCGCATCTGGTGCAGATCTTGCAAATATTGTGAATGAAGGTGCTCTTCGTGCGGTCAGAATGGGACGTAAAATAGTAAACCAGTCTGATTTAGAAGAAAGCGTAGAAGTAGTAATTGCAGGATATCAGAGAAAAGGATCCGCTATTACTCAGAAAGAAAAGCAGGTCGTGGCATATCATGAAATTGGTCACGCTTTAGTGGCTGCCAAACAAAAAGACAGCGCACCAGTTCATAAAATAACAATTATTCCTCGTACATCCGGTGCATTAGGCTATACAATGCAGGTGGATGAAGATGAGCGTATGTTAATGACAAGAGAAGAAGCGTTAAATAAGATTGCAACACTGACAGGGGGACGTGCAGCAGAAGAACTGATCTTTAACACAATTACAACCGGTGCATCCAATGATATTGAACAGGCAACAAAGCTCGCAAGAGCGATGGTTACCCGTTATGGTATGAGCAGTCAGTTTGATATGGTTGCATTAGAAACTGTGACAAATCAGTATTTAGGTGGTGATACTTCTCTTGCTTGTTCTGCAGAGACATCCGCTCGTATTGACGAAGAAGTGATTCGTATTGTAAGAGAGCAGCATGAAAAAGCTAAGGCGATTTTACAAGAGAATGCAGGAAAGTTAAATGAATTATCCCTATATCTCCTAGAAAAAGAAACAATCACCGGAGAAGAGTTCCTTGAAATCCTAAATAGTTAAGTATTCCAGTACGGAGATTTACGGGGATGGAGGCGCGAAAGTTTGCGCCTCCATCCCCGTAAATTATATAGAGATTAATGGTTGACACATGTGGAAATCGTGATACTATAATAGAGGATAATATTACCAATAATTGTCCTGAGTGCAGTTATAGTAAAAACTAAAAAAGGTGAGTGAATATTTTGGAAACCGATAATTTGTATCGTGTTGAGAAAAAGGATTTAAAGAAGTTAGAAGAATTACTGACAGAGTGTTTTGCAAAAGATCCCCTGTATGAGAAGCTGATTCCGGATGATGAAGTGAGAAGAAGACTTTTACCGGAACTGTTTAAGTGTGATTTGGAAGAGTTTTTTCAGACTTGTGAGATTTATGCGGATAGTGAACAGCTCAATGGTATTGTGGTGGTGTCGGATGAGACAGAAGCATATCATGCTTTGAAAGACTACATAGAGGATTTGATTGCAAGTTTAAAGACAGATCATTTTCTGATTAAGGAAGATAATTCATTAAAGACTTTATGGAATTTTATAGTGGGAAAGGATTATCTGAATTCTAAGTGGACGGATGATATTCATGAAGATAAGAGACTTCATGTGATTTATTTGGCAGTACGTCCAAGCATGCAGCATCATGGCATATCAAGCATTCTTATGAATGAGGTGTTATCTTATGCAGATGAGAATGGTTTGATAGTTTCACTCGAAACACATAATGAAAAAAATGTGGAGCTGTATAAACATTTTGGATTCTCACTTTTTGAAATTGTAGAAAAGCATTTTAATTTAAAACAGTACTGCATGGTACGTCAAAAGGCATTGCGGAAAGCATGTAAAGAATCGGAATGGGCTTAGCCCATTCTTTTTTTTGATTCAGAAAGAGTGGGGTTCCTCTTACATTATAATTTATGAAATATAAAAGTATTTCGTATTTTTTTAAAAATGGTACAAAAAAATAGAAAGAAATTATACAAAAAGTGAAAGAAAGAAAAATGAAGATAGAAATACAACCTCTTTTTGTACAATATGTCACAAAAAAGAAACGAAAAGTACTGGAAAATTATTCAAATTATGAGATAATAAAAACAGGTTGAATTGAGATATAGATAAGGCTCTTTGTTGGTAACGGTGCCGGTAAGGTTTCTGATAAGTCTGTTATGTATTGGGGATGACGGATTATCTTTTTTTCTTCTTTCTGGTAACGTTTCCAATACTATATCTTAATACCTGAAAATAATATGAAAGAAGGATAATTGTTATGAGGAGAGCGAAAAAAGCAGTAGCACTAATTGTGACGTTATTGATGACAGCTTCTTTGTGTTCCGGATGTGGATCTAAAAAATCAACTGAGATTTATTTTTTAAACTTTAAACCCGAGATAGCCCAGGTATATGAGGATATTGCAAAAGATTATGAAGCAGAAACCGGAGTGAAGGTAAAAGTCGTGACGGCAGCTTCTGGTACATACGAAGAAACCTTGCGTTCCGAGGTGGCAAAATCGGATCCGCCTACAATCTTTCAGATTAATGGTCCAGTTGGATTTCAGAATTGGAAAGACTACTGTGCAGACTTAAAAGACACAAATTTATATGCACATCTTTCGGATAAGAGCCTGGCAGTGACAGAAGGCGATGGGGTTTATGGTATTCCATATGCAGTAGAAGGATATGGCATTATTTATAATCAGGCAATTATGGACAAGTACTTTGCAATGGGCGGAGTTGTTTCTTCCATGGATGAGATTAAAGATTTTACAACTTTAAAGAGTGTTGTGGAAGATATGCAGAGCAAGAAAGCAGATTTAGGCATTGAAGGTGTATTTGCTTCTACTTCCATGGCTTCTGGCGAACAGTGGAGATGGCAGACTCATTTAGCTAATATTCCATTGTATTATGAATTTAAAGATAATACCGCTTATGATAATACGATTTTAGCAGGTTTGGCGTCAGATGAGATTAACTTTACCTATTCAGATAATTTCCGCAACGTATTTGACTTATATATTAATAATTCCTGTACAGAAAAAGGCATGTTAAGTGGTAAGTCTGTTTCCGATTCCATGGCAGAGTTTGCGCTTGGACAGTGTGCAATGGTTCAGAATGGTAACTGGGCATGGGCACAGATCAAAGAGGTATCAGGCAACACGGTAAAGGAAGAGGATATTAAATTTATGCCAATTTATAGTGGTATTGCAGGAGAAGCTTCTCAGGGGTTATGCGTAGGAACAGAGAATTATTTCGCAGTTAATAGCCAGGTATCCGATGAATTGCAGAAAGCATCGGAAGATTTTCTGTACTGGCTGTTTAGCTCCGACAAAGGAAAAGATTATGTTGTAAATCAGCTTGGATTTATTTCTCCATTTGATACATTTGCAGATGATGAGAAGCCAAATGATCCATTATCAAAAGAAGTGCTTGCATGGATGGAGAAGGATACTACATCCGTTGTATGGGCGTTTGCATCATTCCCAAGTGAAGAGTTTAAGAATCAGTTTGGTGATGCTCTTCTCGAGTATACACAGGGCAATCAGGATTGGGATTATGTTGTGAATACCGTAAAAGACGCTTGGAAGTCAGAAAAAGCTAATCAGTAATCAGTTTGGTTCATCACCTGGGTGCTACAAAATAGAGTGCCTATTTGTAGCACCCTTTTTAAGTTATTGGATAGAGAAAGGGGACGTAAGGAATGAACCGCAACCTGAAAAAATATTTTCCTCTCTTTGTGCTGCCAACACTGGTAGCGTTTACTATTGCATTCTTAATTCCATTTTTGCTTGGAATCTATCTTTCTTTCACAAAATTCACGACTGTAAATGATGCCACTTTTATAGGATTTGGCAATTATATAAAAGCATTTCAAAATCATGATTTTCTAAATGCGTTATGGTTTACTACGAAGTTTGTCGTTGTATCTGTATTAACAATCAATATATTTGCATTTGCAGTTGCGTTGCTTTTGACAAGAGGGAAAAAGGGGACCAATGTATTTCGAACCATCTTTTTTATGCCGAATCTGATCGGTGGTATCGTGTTAGGATACATATGGAAGCTTATTATTAATGGGATTCTGGCTCGTTATGGTGTGACCTTAACTTACTCGGAGACATATGGATTCTGGGGGCTGGTTGTATTAATGAACTGGCAAATGATCGGATATATGATGATTATCTATATTGCAGGGATTCAAAGCGTTCCGGATGAACTAATGGAAGCAGCAAAAATTGACGGAGCATCTAGGTGGCAGCTATTAAGACATGTGACATTGCCTATGGTAATGCCTTCAATCACAATCTGTTTATTCTTAACACTTTCCAATTCTTTTAAATTGTTTGACCAGAATCTGGCGTTAACAGCGGGGGATCCTTCTAAAAGAAGCTCCATGCTTGCATTAGATATCTATAATACCTTTTATGGCAGGAATGGCTGGGAAGGTGTCGGGCAGGCTAAAGCGGTTGTTTTCTTTATCATTGTTGCAGTGATTGCATTGCTTCAGTTAAAGATTACAAGAAAGAAGGAGGTTGAAAGTTAATGAAATCGAGGCAAAGAGCAAGTAATGCTATCATTATGATACTTCTGTTTGGTCTTGCAGTTTTATTTCTAGCACCAATCTTTATTGTACTGATGAACTCGTTTAAAGGAAGATTATATATCAGTGACGCACCTTTTAAATTGCCTACTAAGGAGACTTTTGCAGGAATAGAGAATTATATAGAAGGAATGAAGAAAACGAAGTTTGCGTCTGCATTTGGATGGTCGTTTCTAATCACAGTAGGTTCGGTTTTACTTATTATTCTGTTTACAGCAATGACGGCATGGTACATAACACGTGTTAAGACGAAACTTACAAACGGGCTTTACTACTTATTTGTATTCTCGATGATTGTTCCTTTCCAGATGGTAATGTTTACAATGACGAAAGTAGCAAATATAATACATTTTGATAATCCAATTGGAATTATGCTAATATACCTTGGATTTGGGTCAGGGCTGTCTGTTTTTATGTTCTGCGGATTTGTGAAATCAATTCCACTTGAAATCGAGGAAGCATCTATTATTGACGGATGCAATCCAGTGCAGACTTATTTTCGTGTTGTCCTTCCAATGCTTAAGCCTATTGTGATAACCGTAGCAATCTTGAATGTTATGTGGATTTGGAATGACTACCTGCTTCCATATTTGGTAATCGGACGTGACTATAAGACTATTCCAATTGCAATCCAGTACTTAAAAGGAGGATATGGATCTATCGATATGGGGGCTATGATGGCTATGTTAGTACTTGCAATCATTCCTATTGTACTGTTTTATCTGAGCTGTCAGAAATACATCATTAAAGGTGTGACAGCAGGTGCGGTAAAAGGATGATTGAAAAGGAAGGGAGCAGGACATGAGAGCGAGCGGAATATTGTTACCGGTAAGCGCGCTTCCTGGAAAGTATGGGATTGGATGCTTTTCTAAGGAAGCGTATGAATTTGTAGATTTTTTAGAGCAAGCAGGCCAGAAATACTGGCAAATACTGCCGTTGGGGCCGACGGGATATGGGGATTCTCCATATCAGTCTTTTTCCACTTTTGCAGGCAATCCTTATTTTATTGATTTGGAACGTCTGATTGAAGAGGGACTCCTTAAAAAAGAGGAATGTGACGAGGCTTGGTTTGGTGAGGATAGCGAACGAATCGATTATGGAGCCATTTATGAAAATCGATTTGTTATCTTAAAGCAGGCTTATTTTCGTTTTATCAAGCAAGTACCGGATGAGTATGAGGCTTTTAAACAGGAAAATGCATTTTGGCTTGAGGATTATGCGCTTTATATGGCAATTAAAAATTATTATCATGACAAAGGGATTGATGAATGGGAAGCAAGAATCTTAAAGCGAGATTCCAACAGGATTCACTATTATTCTATAATTTTACATGAGCAAACGGAATTCTACTGTTTTCTTCAGTACAAATTCTTTGAGCAGTGGAAGAAACTGAAGCAGTACGCCAATCAGAAAGGGATTTCGATTATTGGGGATCTTCCGATTTATGTGGCTTATGACAGTGCAGATACATGGGCGAATCCAAAGCTGTTTCAGTTAGATGAGCAGATGCAGCCAATTGCAGTGGCTGGATGCCCGCCGGATGCTTTTGCTAAGACGGGACAGTTATGGGGGAATCCGTTATATGATTGGGAATACCACAAGGAAACGGGATATGAATGGTGGGTGAAAAGAATAAAGAACTGTTTTCAGCTCTATGATGTATTAAGAATCGACCATTTTCGTGGATTTGATGCGTACTACTCTATCCCTTACGGGAGTAAGGATGCTACGAATGGGGAGTGGAAGGATGGACCGGGACTGGAGCTGTTCGAGATATTGAAGAAGAATCTTGGAGAGGTACCAATTATAGCTGAAGATCTTGGTTATCTGACGGAACGGATTAAGAAGCTTGTAAAGGATACTGGATATCCCGGCATGAAAGTAATTCAGTTTGCATTTGATTCAAGGGAAGAGAGTGATTACCTTCCGCATAATTACGATCATCATTGTGTGGTATATACAGGGACTCATGATAATGATACAATTAAAGGGTGGTATCAAACAATCTCAGAAGAAGACAGGCAGCTTTCTATTGACTACCTCAATAATGAAAAATCCAGCGAAGAGGAAATACCATGGGACTTTATCCGTTTAGCTGAGGCCAGTGTGGCAGATTTATGCATTATTCCATTACAGGACTATCTTTCAAAGGGAAGCGAAGCAAGAATGAATGTCCCTTCTACGCTTGGCGGAAACTGGTGTTATCGTTTTTGTAAGGAGGAACTGACGGAAGAACTGGCGAGACGAATACGAAAGGTATCTGGCTTATATGGAAGAAATTCCATACAAATAGGAAAATGAATAGAGAAATAAAAGAAAGAATGAATAAAAGAATAGGATAGAAATTTTGAACGGATTTTAGAGAATCATGTCCTTTTAAAATAGGCAAAACAGGATGCAAGAAAGTACATAAAAGACCGACATATTAGAAAAGGAAGAAGGAGAAAGCATGGAAACCATTACAATAAAAGATATCGCGAAGATTTGCGGGGTTGGCGTTAGTACGGTATCTAGAGCTATGAACAATCATCCCGATATTAATGAAGAGACGCGGGTTAAAGTCATGAAGGCAATCAATGAGTATCACTATATTCCGAATAATAGCGCAAGAAATCTGAAACGCTCCAATTCAAAGACGATAGCAGTATTAGTCAAAGGAATCAGCAATCCATTTTTCAGTAAGATGATTAAAGTTTTTGAAGAAGAGATTTATAGCAAGCATTATTCTTTTATCTTACAGCAGGTAGAGGAGAGAGAAGATGAGATTGATGTTGCGCTGTCTTTAGAAAAAGAAAAGAAGCCGCTTGGAATTGTCTTTTTAGGAGGCTGTTTTTCTCATTCGAAAGAGAGACTTCGCCAGGTAACGGTGCCCTATGTTTTATGTACGGTAGGTCTAATCAGAGAGTGGGAAGCAAAAATTTGTTCCGTTGTATCTGTGGATGATTATAAGGAGAGCTATCG
>CALZIE010000107.1 GCA_945787565.1 uncultured Lachnospiraceae bacterium | reverse complement strand
ATGAGCGGACAAAAACCTCCCCAGTCGTTGACTATCAGACAGGAACCCACTGTCTGCTATTCAACGACTGGAGAGGTTTTTGTTCGTCATGAGCCGGACACTTCGGAATTCAAATCGCCCAGCCCCCGCCGCCTCTTCTCTCGCCCCTCTCTTTTTCTCTCCCCTTCAAACATATGGAATGGGGGATTGACGCGGGCTGATTGCCAGCCGCTTGTCACTAGATGTTATCTGGTAAGCTTGATATGATGTTGTGTGGGATTATTAGAATTATATTAGATTATAAATGAATGGAATTTGAATTGGAATTGCGCCAATTAGCGAATTAATGATTTTTTTAATGGGGATAGATTTGAGGCATGAAATTGGGGGAGGATTTTTGGCTTACCTACTCCCGATTCACCAGTTAAAAGGCCAAAAATCCTCACCAATTTTGGTGTTCCAAACCTATTTCTTCGTAATTCGTCTACTCCATTGGGGTATAACCGCTTCCCCAGATGGACATGCCGTAAGGGGAAAGGGCGGAGAAAGTCATGACGTTTTTGAGGCCGTCTTCATCCCATTGTTTGAGGAAGACACCGGTGTAGGTGGTGGTTCCGAGAGTGATGAGGGCGGTATGGTCGTCTTTTAGTTCCCATGTGCCTTTGTAGGCTCCGGTTATGGTGTGGTCTGGGTTAAGGATGATGTCTTCGGAGTAACGGATTTCGGCACTGATATCCTTCATATGGTTGATGATTTTGTATTCTCCTACAATTTGATCTTCGGTATAGGTTCCAATTGTTTCTTCAGTATAACGGTATGGAGCGATTACCGGCCATCCATCTTCGTTCATGAACATTTGATGAACCCGGACTTCATGACCTTCGCCTCTTGCTTCGAAACGGGTATGATAAATGAGGAAATACTGCCCGGTCTCTTCCTCGTAGATGGCAGAGTTGTGGCCTGGAGATACATAGCCAAGACGCATCTTCCCATTCTCACCTTCCCGATAGGTGAAGGCATAGTTACCCATTAATTTGGCACCGAACTTAGCTGCTGATCCATCGTCAAAAGCGGTACCATCAGCACCTTTGCAGTTAATCATATCATTTCCTTCGGTATCGTAGTATGGACCGTCCGGATTTTTAGAACGGCATACTCTTATATTGTAACCACCATCACTTGCAAGCCCGCCATAGGAAAGAAAGAGGTAGTAATATTCCGTTTCTGGGCTGTACATAATGTAAGGTCCTTCAATTCGTAAATGATTTCCTCCTAAAATCTTTTTGCCATATCCGGATGTTAACGGCATGCCGGTCTCCGGATTCATTTCCAGAATGAAAATGCCGCCGGAGTAAGAACCGTATACCATAAAGAGACGGCCTTCGGCATCAAAGAATACACAAGGGTCTACTACATTTGGCTGTACCGTAGCATCATAGACATCTCCATCTTCGCTTAATTCCTCTGCTCCCATTCCGGATTTTAAGATGATTCCAAGGTCTTCATATGGTCCCTCGATCTGATCAGCTACTGCTACTCCAAGGCAGGACAGCGGACAGCTTCCTTCGCAGTTGCAGTAATACATATAGAATCTTCCATCTGCGAGCTGAATGACATCCGGTGCCCAGAATGTATCACTCTGGGACCAGGAAAATGCTTCTGGCATCTCATTCATCGCATCCGGAATAATCGGATTCGTCTTATTCACGCCGGAACCAATTAAGGTCCAGTTCATTAAATCCGTGGATTTTGCTGCTGCTAAATGAGAACCAAATATGTAATAGGTATCTTCGTATTTGACAACAGAAGGATCATGCACGCTTACATTCTGAAAATTATAGCGGATATCCTCGGCTGCTTTTAGTAACACACTGCTGCCCGACTGCTCCTGTCCATTTTCGGTAGCTGCTGTATTTTCCTGCCCTTCACCATCATTGTGTTGTTCTGTTCCTTCTGCTTGTGTTGTTCCTTTTACTTCTGTTTTTCCTTCTGCCCCTGCATCGCTGTGTTCCTTCTTCTGGCTATCTGATTCCTGTGCTGTCTGACTGATTTCATTCTTTGCAGCCGCTGCCTCCTCTTTTGAACACCCCGTTACACTACCCATAAGCACCCCCGCTATTGCAAACATTAAAATTCCCTTACTCCTCATCGGCAAAGCTCCTTTCGTGACCCATTCTTAATCTACTGACAATTATTTTCGAATGAGAAAACAGGCATTCCGGTCTCTTCATCCCATTTTATCTCCATGCACATCGTATGACGGTTCGGGTCATAAAGCGAGTTTCCCTCAATGTCCTCATAGGTTCTTGCATGATAAACCATAATGTCTTTTTTGCCATCTTCTGATTTTGTGAAACTGTTATGCCCCGGACCAAATAATCCATGCTCTTTGGAAGATACTAAAACCGGTTTTCTTAATTTTGTCCAGGACTGCGGGTCTAAAAGATCCGCATCTCCATCGGCATACATCAGGCCTATACAATAATTCTTTGTTGTCTCACTTGCAGAGAACGTAAGAAAGATCTTTCCGTTATGCTTGATTACCCCAGGTCCTTCATCTACCCAGAATCCGATTCTTTCCCAGTCATAATCCGGAGTGGTAAGCAGTACCTGTACTGTATCAAGGCGGTTTGGCGTCGCCATTCTTGCAATATACAGATTGGAAATCTGGCTGCCAACTCCCACTTTTTCTGCCCATACATAATAATGCTCTCCCTGATGTTCAAATACCGTAGCATCTAATGAGAATGCCCGGAAGGAAAACGGATCTGTGGATGCACACTGCATCATACCAAGCTCATGAAATTCGTCTGTCATCGGATCTTTTCCAGTGCATTCTAATACATACGGACGGATTTTCCATTTATCTTCCGCACTGCCGGCTGCAAAATAAATGTACCATGCTCCGCCCAGATAATGCAGTTCCGGTGCCCATATATGATTTCCCATCGGACCGGACTCATGTTTTCTCCATATTACTTTCTCTTCTGCATCTGCCAGTCCATGGATACTGTCTGCACATCGTAAAACAATCCGGTCATACTCCGGTACCGATGCTGTGAAATAGTACTTGCCATCCGTATGCTTATATACATAAGGATCTGCCCGCTGTAAAATCAATGGTTTGTTATAATCTGTTTTTCCGCACATATCCCCTCCATCCTGCGAATACAAAAACACTTTTTTCTATTGTTATTTCTGTTTCCGCATATCATAAATATTTTTATTTTTTGTAAAATATAAGGGTATTTCTTTTCAGCTCCGCTGAATAACTGCTGAAAAATTTAGAATGTCAGTCGAATTTTTCTTATGTATTTTATTTATATCTATAATATATTAGGTTTTGCTAAATAAATCAATACCCAATTATGTTGTTTTTATTTTCTAAATATTGACATGTGTTTCATTCTGTATTAGGATATATTTGTATATGAATTTCTTTAATACTTTAGTTTTTTCTTAAAATTAAAAAGAAGAACAGGGGGCTATTATGGCAAAACTATATGTAAATCCGAATATTAAACGTTCCAAAATCAACAAAGAAATTTATGGGCATTTCTCTGAACACTTAGGACGTTGTATTTATGAAGGCTTATATGTGGGAGAGAATTCTGATATTCCGAACACGAACGGCATGCGAAATGACGTAGTGGCTGCATTAAAGGAAATGGGCATTCCAGTCCTTCGCTGGCCAGGCGGATGCTTTGCAGATGAGTATCACTGGCAGGACGGCATCGGTCCTAAAGAAAGCCGTAAGAAGATTATCAACACTCACTGGGGCGGTGTTGTAGAAGACAACAGCTTTGGTACCCATGAGTATATGGAACTTTGTAAACAGCTTGGATGTGAGACTTATGTGAATGGCAATGTAGGAAGCGGTTCCGTACGAGAAATGAGCGAATGGGTAGAATACATGACATTTAACGGTGTATCCCCAATGGCAGATTTACGAAAAGAGAACGGACATGAAGATGCATATGAAATAAACTACTTTGGTGTCGGCAATGAAAGCTGGGGCTGCGGCGGTAATATGACCCCTGAATTCTATGCGAATGAATACCGTCGTTACGAAACCTATGTAAGAAATTATCCAAATCCAGATAACCCAGACCGCAAGCCAATCGTAAAAATTGCGTGCGGACCAAATATCGATGATTATAACTGGACCGAGACCGTTGTAAAGAATGCGGGTCCATTTATGGACGGCATCTCCCTTCACTACTATGTCGTTCCACATGACTGGGCTCATAAAGGAAGCGCTACACAGTTTACCGACGCAGAATGGTATCTGACCATGAAGAAAGCACTTCGTATGGAAGAGCTGTTACATATCCACAGTGCAATCCTTGACCGCTATGATCCAGCTAAGAGAATCGGCTTAATGGTTGATGAATGGGGTACCTGGTTTGACTGTGAACCTGGAACAAACCCAGGATTCTTATATCAGCAGAACACAATGCGTGATGCTTTAGTAGCCGGCATTACCTTAAATATATTCAACAAGCATTCTGACCGTGTCAGAATGGCAAATATCGCGCAGTTAGTAAACGTATTACAGGCAGTCATCTTAACAGAAGGCGAAAAGATGTTACTGACTCCAACCTATCATGTATTCCATATGTATAAATCCCATCAGGATGCTACTTTAATTGACAGCTATGTAGAAACAAAAGAAGTTGGCTTAGAAGATGAAAATATGGTTCCTGATTTATTAGAATCTGCTTCCATTGCAGAAGATGGTTCCATAACTCTTACGATCACAAACTTATCCTTAGAAGAATCCATCCCAGTTGATGGTCAGGTCATTGATACGGAAATCAAAGGCTGTACTGCTACCATCTTAACAAACGAGATGAACGCTTATAATACCTTTGATACCCCAACTGTAGTAGCACCAATTACATTCACTGACTTCACTGCTACTGGAAGCAAGCTGCAGTTCACTATGCCTCCTTGCTCCGTTGTAAAATTCACAATTACCTTTTAAGACGTTTACTCCCAATGCTTTCTTATAAAAGCTGCGGTGCTATGTTCACATTTTTTTAAAGGGCTTGGTTACTGACGTACAAAAGCCATCCTATTCTTTGATAATCCGACAAGAAATTATTGTCGGGTAATCAAAAAATGGGATGGCTTTTCTCTTTCCTCATATCCTATCACTTCGATTGTTCAGATTCTATTATTTCTATTCGATTAGCTCCAATCTCTCCTCTTTATTCAATCGTTTTCCGCCTATTAAATCTGCTCTATCGTCTCTATCTTTACTCCAGTTCATCTTCCCAGATGCCACTCGTCTTTAGCAGAGTTCGCTGAACGGCATCTTTCGAGTTCTTCCATGGCTCATCCTTATAACGGTAATCGAATTTATCGGTATACCATTCTAAGTCATCCCGAACTCGTTTCATATTCTCAAGGTACAGCGCATTTAATTCCTTACGGAACTCTGCCACTTCCTTGCTTCCTAACTGATTTACTGCCTCCTCGTAAAGGAAACCATAATGCTTGGTACAAATTCCTTTGGATTGTTTGAACTTCTTTCGGAATTCTTCATCCGTACGATACAGATAAAAAATGGTTGTAATATAGCGGGCAAAAATGCGTTCAATCCGTTCACATACATAGCAGGATTCATTCATTGCATCCACATATGCCTTTACCTGACTTCCTTCTTCTTTCTTCTTAAAAAGGCCCGATTTTTTATCCTGCTTATCTTTGCTAGAGATTTTCTCTAAATCTGCAATCGTCCGTTTCATATGAGTATGTAACATAAGTGCCAGCCCTAGACGGTTCTGGTTTTGATACATCAGCTTTAAATGTTTTTCACAAAACCCTTTCTGATCCGTCTCCATTCGTACATCGTCTTCCATATAGCTTGGTCCCATGACGAACTCGATAGCCCCCTGTTCAAGGGAGCGATACATGGCACACACGGGGCATTCGCATTCCTTTTCAAACGCTTCATTTACCGGAATGGTATATAACTGTTCTTTCATATCCTTCCTCCTGTCCTCTTCTAATAATCTTCTAGCTCTAATCCCTACAGTTGCTATGGAAAAAGGCTGCCACAATCTTTGATTGGTAACAGCCTTTTTCTTATTTATTTTCCTGCCTGCTCTTCGGCTAGTTTCATATCTGCCGTGATCAGATCCTTTAAATCTCTTGCTTTCTGTTTGATGCGTTCTGGTGTCTGACGAGAAATAATCACTTTGGAAATAAATCGATATGCTTCATCAAACTTTCCAGATCTTCTTGCTAAATCAGCAACCAGATAGGTTGTCGTAATTTCATCCATTCCACACATAGGAAAATGTTCTTTTGAAAAAGCATCTGCAAAACCTTGATATGCCTTTCCAATAAATTCATTTTCCTCTTTCTTAAGTGTGTTAACTACTCCAGTATAATCCTTTGTTCCAGCATCTAATGTCTCTGTCTTTCCACGAATCAGCCAGGCTATCTTTAGACAGGTATATGCTTTTTCACTTAGCTTGCCCTTCTTTATGATAGCATTGACTAAAGCCAGTTTATGTCTTGTAATCGCATCATCATAAGAATAAATATCCCCGCTGTCCTTTAATCCTTTAAAAGAGGCACTTATATTCTCTTTAATCAACCTGGACTGAGTGGGCAATACATAGGTAAAAAATCGGTTTAATGCGGCAAATCCACACTTTGGACAAACAATTGCGTCATACTTAAGTGAGTCGATAGGTGTATACCTCGGACGCAAATCCGTATCTGCCCCCGAAAGTTTCGTTTTTCCCGCACGTACTGTTTTGACTTTAAACTGATTATCACATACAGGACATGTATATGTCTTATCAAATAGCAAATCACTCTCTACTATCTGAACTGTCTCTTTCTTAGCTTCGCTGGATTTTTCTTTCGACGCTGGCACATCGTTACTATAAACCTCCATGTTTTTCAACCTACCAAGACCAAGTGATTCTAATTCTGAAAATAAATTAGCCACTTTCTGATTTCCTCCTTAAGCTGGCTTATAGCTGCTCTTTAAGGAGGCGATACGATTGAATACCATGTGATCTTCGGTTGAATCTTTGCAGTCTACGCAGAAGAAACCGTTACGTAAGAACTGGAAGCTGTCATATGCTTTTGCACCTTTTATACTTGGCTCTACGAAACATTCTCTAACTGTAATGGAGTTTGGATTAAGGTTCATAGAACCATCTTCGTTGTATACGCCCTTTTCTTCATCTACGAGCTGTTCGTATAATCTTGCTTCTGCTTTCACAGCATGTGGAGCAGATACCCAGTGGATTGTTCCTTTTACTTTACGTCCTGTAAATCCGGAACCACTTCTTGTTTCTGGATCATAGGTACAGTGTACTTCTGTTACATTTCCATTTTCATCGGTCACGTAATCCGTACATGTTACAAAGTAAGCATTCATTAAACGTACTTCATTGCCTGGGAACAAACGGAAATATTTCTTTGGAGGCTCAATCATAAAGTCATCACGTTCAATATATAATTCACGTGAGAATGGAATCTGACGAGTTCCCATCTCTGGATTTTCCTGATTGTTATCCGCATCTAAATACTCTGTCTGGCCTTCTGGATAATTGGTGATTACTAACTTGATTGGATCAAGAACTGCCATTACTCTAGGACGTTTTAATTTTAAATCTTCACGGATGCAGTACTCAAGCATTGCATAATCCACAGAAGAATTGCTCTTGGAAACACCGCATAATTCCATAAATAATTTTAAGGATTCTGGAGTGAAACCACGACGGCGAAGCGCTGCGATTGTTACAAGTCTAGGGTCATCCCATCCATCTACTACTCCATCTTCAACTAACTTCTTAATATATCTCTTACCTGTCACGACATTTGTTAAATACATCTTAGCAAACTCGATCTGCTTTGGAGGATTTTCATATTCTAATTCACGTACTACCCAGTCATATAATGGTCTGTGATCCTCAAACTCTAAGGTACAGATGGAATGAGTAATGCCTTCAATCGCATCTTCAATTGGATGTGCGAAATCGTACATCGGATAGATGCACCATTTATCCCCTGTATTATGATGAGTCATTCTTGCAACACGATAAATAATTGGATCTCTTAAGTTGATGTTTGGAGAAGTCATATCGATTTTTGCACGAAGCACGATACTTCCGTCTGCAAATTCACCATTCTTCATGCGTTCAAATAAATCAAGATTTTCTTCAATGCTGCGGTCACGGTATGGACTGTTCTTTCCTGGCTCTGTTAAAGTACCACGATATTCCCTGATCTGTTCAGGAGAT
>CALZIE010000106.1 GCA_945787565.1 uncultured Lachnospiraceae bacterium | reverse complement strand
CCAGATTCGTATACCCTGCTGCACTGTACATCGCCAGTGTCAAAGGATCTGCAAGTGCACTTACATAACTTGCATTAACAGCATCAATCGCCCTTGTAATATACGTTTCACCGTCTTCCAATTTCGAATCCAATAATACGTCAGTAAGGAAATCCACGGCATCTTTGTACTCATCTCTCATCGCATAGAAGCTGGCATAATAACATGGATAAATCTCTTCTGTCTCATAATCCTCCATAGCTGTCAGGCTCATCTGCATGCTGTAAGTTAAATTCATCAGATTGGCAATCACCTGATTTTCTGTCAACTCACTTGTCGGCATGCCAAGTGAAATCATCGTATTATAAAGCTGCAGATATAATAGTTCTTCTTTATCCAAGTGAGACAGATCAAAGAACACGCCAGTCCTGCTTACACCACTTACTTCCGCTTCTGTCGTCACGACTCTTGCCCCGTAAACATCCTGATCCGTTGTAGCATATTCGCTTACCTCAACCGGAAGCTCGTCCACGGAAACTGCTTTTAGCGAATCAATCAGTTCTTCACTTGTTTCCTGGCTATTCCACTCACTAAACTCTTTTGTATGCTGTACCATCTGCTGTATCTGCCTTATAGGCCGCAAGCTTCTTTGCCTGCTCTTCGTTATTCTTTTCCAGCAGACCTGCCACCGGCGTTGTTGTAATAAGGAATTGTCTTTTACTTCCGAGTACATACTTAGCTAGACACTGTTCTAAATATTTGTCATCAAGTTTCTGCTCGATGCTATAATAATAATCCGTTATATTTAGCGTTGCATCCTCGTATTGACAATTCATAACAGCTGCCTGTATCATAGCATATAGCCCGGCGGAACCTTCATTACCAAGTACCTCGCTAAAACGCATAGACTTAATATAGGACTTCACTAACTCCTTATCAAATCCATTATTTATTGCTTTTTGGATCTCTGTTTTAGCTAATGTGTAAAATTCATCTGCTTTCATCTCATCTGCATTATTCGCAATAACCATAAAGACAGGCTGATACGTATTCGTTCCGAATGAGATACTGTAGCTTTCTGCAATGCCACTTGCCTTTAATGCCTGCATCAGGCTTCCATTCTCTAAATTAAGAACACTTGCTGCAATGCTTAATGCTGCAAAATCCGTTTTGTCTATCTTTATTAAATCCGGCAAAGTCATGCAGTATTCAATAATGGATTTATTCGTTGTATCTGTGCCTTTTGCAGCCGGAAATGTATACGATGCCTTTACAAGCTCGTCTGATTCTTTCGTCTCCGTACGATCAATTACTACTTCTTTCTTCTCATATTTTGAAAAATATTCTTCATCAATCAGCTTCAAGAAGTTCTCACAGTCAATGTCCCCATATAAAAGGACAATACTGTTTGAAGGATGGTAATTCTTCTTATACGTGCTGATTAATTCATCATAGGTTAGATTCAGAATCTCTTCCGGAACACCGCCTGAAACCGTCCCCTGATCTTTTCCTTCGAAAATGGTCTTCATGGCATTATAATAAGCCATAGTAGTAATATCCGACAGACTGCCTTTCATTTCATTATATACGGTACCATTCTGTACGATTTCGGAAGATGCATCGCTTAGTTCATAGCGCCATGCTTCTCTTTCGAATATCTTCTCTTCGGTAAGCAGGGTTGGATTAAATACACAGTCTAAATAAATATCGGTCAGTTTATAAAGCTGTTCCTCACTGCAGGAAGTAACCGGGTACATCGTATAATTCTGCGATGTCATAGCATTAATAAAAGAAGTATACGTATTATTTGACACCGAGAAGAACAAGTTCTTATCCGGATATTTCTCACTGCCTGCAATTGTCGAATGTTCGATAATATGGCTAATTCCCTTGTCGTTCTCTGCTGGTGTCCGGAAACTGATCGTAAATCCTCGGTTGATATCATCATTTTGAAACCAAACCAGTTTCGCTCCTGTTTTTTCGTGCTCAAATGTGAGTACATTCGACTGATACGTACTGCTATACGACTGTTTTGTTAGCTTAAAACCATTTATAACCTTCCCAACCGCATATTCTTCTTTTGTGCTACTTTCTGTCTGTGCTGCATTTACGAAAACTAAGCAGCTTGGCGATGCCATGACGATCGCAGCTAACAGTACAGTTAGCAATCGCTTGAACTTCATCCCTTATACGCCTCTCTTTAAAATATTATTGATTTTCACAATTTTTATTATAGAGATTCCAAAAACTGGAGTCAAATGCGAAATCGGTTTTGCAGGAATTATTCATTGATTAAATTCACTCACATCCACTATATTTCTACTTGTTTTCAGAAAAAACACGTCCAGTGTTCATGAATCACTATGTACATCAGTGAAGGTGCTCCGTCACTTTCTTTTCGTTATAACATAATAAGGCGATTCCTCCAAGCAGACAGAATAGCGATGCGATTCTTGCAATCTGACGATAAGCCGATGCCCCATTGCCACCGGATGCCGCAACCGCAGTAAATAATAACATGGCGATACTCTGTCCAAGCTTAAATGCAAATGTCCTCGCTGCATAGAACATACCTTCCCTGTTTTCACCTGTTTGATAAGCATCACTCTCCGCCACATCTGCTACCATTGCCTGCGGAAGGATTCCGAAAATCGCCATTGGCACTGCCGCTGCCACCACAAGAATAAATCCCTGTACAACCGGGCTAATCGGAATGTAACTGCCAAGAAATGACGTATACAGATAGGATACAGCAAAAAGTAAAAATGCTACTAAAACGATTTTCTTCTTGCCAACCTTTCTGGCAAGCATATTGATTGGAATATAAAAAACTAAGGATAATGCTGTCATAGCAACAAAAAAGACAGTGGACATACTCTCATTTAAACGAAGTAAAGATGTCACAAAGAATGGAAGCCCAGTCTGAAACATCGTAAGTGCAATCCAATATAAGATATCGGAACCGACGAAAATACGAAAATCCCGATTTCTAAATGTCTTAATCAAAGAAGACAACGCGGTTCCTTTCGTTGGTTCGGAATGCACATAGTCTCTTTCCTTTATAGCAAATACTGGCACCATCATACAGATACATGCAACAGTAGCAAACAGAGAAAAAGTAAGGCGCATCGCTGCCATTCGTCCTAATGACTCTTCAAAAAGCCCCCATACAACCGGCGCTGCATAGGCAACTGCAGTTCCTACAATAAATGTCAGTGAAATCGCGGTAGAAATATTCAGCCGTTCCTTCTGATCGTGTCCCAATTCTGGAATCAGCGCTGCATATGGCGTACAGTATGCCGTAATACAAAGATAATAAAGCATCACAAATACCAATACCCATACCGCATTGAAATTACTGACTATATTTATGGGAGCACAAAATACAAGCACCGTGCTAACTGCTAACGGAAGGGAAGCCCATTTTAAAAATGGTATCCTTCTTCCATCCTTTGACGTACACTTATCCGATAACGAAGCGATCCACGGATCGGTCACCGCATCAAAAATTCTTCCAAGCGCTGTAACCCCGCCTATCACCGTAAACACCCCAAAAATCACAAGTCCTTGCGGAAGTAAAAGCTTCCCGCTAAGACTGCAGTCTCATCCGGCTGATAAAAATACACAAGCCAATTTGATATTAATCCGGACAGAATTGCCCATCCAAGCTGTCCTATTGCAAATAACCACATCTTCCCTTTTTGTAATGACTTCATATAAACCCTCCATTTTATAATCCGTTCTCTATTACCTTCAGATTGATTGTTTATCTTCTCTTATCTCGATCTGATACCGCCATTCTAACTGCTTTATAAGCTCCATCATAAATGCCCATCCGTTTATTTCTTACGATATTCTCACACATCGATTCTAGCAAAGAGGAATCCGTTAAGAACCATTCCAGCATCTGAAGCGTATGTGGGATATCCCTGCATTCCAAGGTACCGTCTCCAATTTCTGCTGAATGGATGGCTCCCCACATCTCATGTCCTCCCACTCGTTTAATAAACAACTTTGGAACCGGATAAAAGGACAGCTCGCTTGGCTTTGTCACAAGTACATCCGTACTGCGCATCAATAGATTAGTCGTATAAACAGCTTGAAAGATGTCTGCATGATAGAAAGCATGGATTCCCTTAACCTCACCCTCTATCGCTTCTTCTGCAAAATCGCAAGTCTCCTTCCAATTATCGAAATGAATCATCGCTTTCTCTAGCATTTTTATCTCATTTTTTAATTCTTCCCATACATTCTTATAATCCCCTACATTTACATAAAGAGCAGCCTGCCCTTTTTCTATTCGTGGAAGCAGTTCCTTAATGATCGCCGCAAATATCTCTTTTTGCGCTCCTGCACCTCCGATTGTTAGCAGAAACCGCATTGGTCTCTTCTCTTTCATTCGTTTTACACGCAAATTACAGTCATGTTCAATATTAGATACAAGCTCATGATCCACATAATGGCCTGCATAACAGATTGCATTCTTTGGCATCGGCTTTAATACTTTCTTTTTCTCCATACCATTTAAAACCCGGTAACCAAGAAAAGACGAATGAGTCTGTACCGTATGAAAACTTCCCTCTGCTAGATGAAGGGCCATCGGCCAGTTATCTGGTATCGCATTCACCACATGTTTCATGCCAGCATGCACTGCTGCCTGTGCCGGCCATACATGGGTCGCCACATAAGGCATATCCTTTGGCACTTCCTTAAACACAGCGGTCATAAGCTCTGCATTCTTCTGGTCACCTGCGTTGTAACTTAACTTCCGAAACCCTTCATAGTTCATCGGTTCCCATACCAAGTGATTAAATAGCTTGCTCTTCCCGGATATTCGAGAGCCCAGGGAATACAGATTGTTCTGTGCCTGAATTACCTTTCCGCCAGTTGTCTGTTTATAAGAATTCAAATCCATCCAATATGGAACATAACCGAGAGCATGTGCTGCGGATGCAATTGCTATTGAAATCCGGTAATGTCCAAATCCCATTCGAATATTTCCTACAATCACTCCCCTCTCACAGTCTGGTGAAAATTGCTTGGGATTATTTTGCTCAATCACTATATTCTTTACTCCTAAGAACGGACCAATGCTTGTATTTTCCTGCTCTGCAAGATGATAGGTAACTTTGCTGTCGTCACCAAACTTTCTTATATAGCTTTTCTTTTTCTTCTCTGCGCGTTTTATTACGCTTTTCTTAATCTGATTCCCGAATACAGACTCCGTATGATTCATTATCATCCCTCCTTTTCTCTTGTTAAAATTCCTTCTAATAAGATACTAATTGCCTCTTTTAATGCATTCTCATAGGAAATCTCATTTTGGATCAGTACATCTCCGTTTAACAGCTGCTCAAAAGTCTCGCATAAGAGCATCTTTAAAATAACCAGATTACAGGACCTTATCACCCCCTCCTTCATTCCCTGCTCTAAAAGTCTTAACGTTGGTTCCCAGTCACTTTCAATATGTTCTAAAATGTTCTCATGCATCTTAGGATAACTTCTTTTGATTTCACTGATCCTTCGATAATCTAAAACATCCACATAAGCTGGCACTACATTAAATAGCAGCTTTAGTTTCTCAGCTGTGGACAAACTCTGGTTTTCAAAAACAGCCTGTTGCTTCTCCTTTACATCTGCGAACACATGCTCAATTACAAGGCTGATTACCTTCTCTTTTGAAGGGACTGTCTCATATAAAGTACGCTTGCTAATTCCAAGACGTTTTGCCAGGGAATCCATGGTGAATTTCACTCCATTTTCTTTTAATTCCTCAATACATGCTGTTAAAATACGCTCCTGCATTCTGTGCTCCCCCTAATTTGTATGTAAACTGTAAAAACTACTTTTGTTTTTTTAGTTTTATTTTAACATTATTTACAAAATTGTCAATATTTTACTATATAGTTTTATACATTATTACTCATCTTTTTGATCTTTCTTGTATTCTTTTTTAGCATACTATCAAAATCTCTGACATAAAAAATACAGCAAGTCTTTCAGTACTTATGATTCAACTGAAAGGCTGCTGCATTTTACACTTACTTCTTACTTCTTACTTCTTACTTCTGATTTTCTTTCTACTTTAATTTTTTCTTTTTTACCTACTGTTTTCCCTACCTACTAACTCAAACTTGCCTTTACTCTCTTATCTTCTTTGCCACCTGCACAAGAATCAAACTCATTAGTGACAGCCCATATACACATCCTAATAATTGAGGACTTAGTTTTGTCACCTGAAACACCTGCCATAATCCCGGTATCAGAAGAACCGCATTTAAAAATATAAGACCAATAAAAAATGCTCCAAATAAAAATCGGTTATTTACCATTTCCTTATGAAACAGAACTGGCTTTTCTGATTTACAGCTGAATCCATGTAGAAGTCTTGACAAACATAACACAGAGAATGCCATCGTTCCTGCTGTCCCCGCCTCACCATGCTCCAATCCGATATAGTAGGCAAGCATTGTCATCACAGCAATAATACCACCTTCCGTCACAACATCCAGCACAAGCCTTTTTGTAAGAACCGACTCCTTTTTCGGCCTTGGCTTGCTTTCCATCACATCCTTTGCATGAGGATCCAATCCAAGCGCAATTGCAGGAAGCGAATCCGTCAAAAGATTAATAAACAAGAGATGCACCGGTGCAAATGGTACTGCAAGCCCAGCAAGAGATGCATACACAACAGCCATAATTCCTGCCATATTTCCCGATAGGAGAAACTGAATGGATTTTTTAATATTGTGGTATACGTTCCGTCCATTTTCTACTGCTTTTACAATTGTAGCGAAATTATCATCTGTTAAAATCATGGACGCAGCATCTTTTGCAACCTCTGTTCCGGTTATGCCCATTGCTACCCCCACATCTGCCTGCTTTAATGCCGGTGCATCATTAACACCATCCCCGGTCATTGCGACAATCTTTCCTTTCTGTTGCCATGCCCGTACAATCCTTATCTTATGTTCTGGAGTAACTCTTGCATAAACTGCTACCGATTCCACAAAGTCCTGAAGCTCTTCATCAGACAGACCATCAATCTCAGATCCTTCCACTGCAAGGTATCCGTCTGTCAGTATGCCAATCTGCCTTGCGATCGCGGCTGCGGTAATCTTATGGTCACCAGTAATCATAATCGGACGGATTCCTGCACGGATACATTCCGCTACTGCCTCTTTTGATTCCTCTCTTGGTGGATCGATCATTGACATCATGCCAAGAAACACAAGATGATTTTCCGTTTCTATGGAAATTGGCTGCTTATCAATCTCCTTGTAGGCAAATCCCAGAACACGCAGACCTTCTTTGGAATATGCCTCATTCTGACTCTGTATCTTCGCTTTCCCCTCTTCTGTCAGAGCCAAAATCTCATTTCTTTCTTCGATCCATTCCGAACGCTGTAATAATACATCCACTGCACCTTTTGTAATCAGAATTCTTTTTCCGTCTATTGTATGAACCGTTGACATCAGCTTCCGATCTGAATCAAATGGAATCTCCTCTTCTCTTGGATACTTCTTTCTGATTATCTCGGTAGCACTGTCTTTCTTCGTCTTTCCTTTCTGCAAGCTATCGCTAAGGCTTACAAATGCGATTTCAGTAGGATCTCCGGTCTGTGCTTCTTTGGTAATAGCTGCATCATTACATAATACCGAACTCGTCACCAGCTTCTTAACCATCGAATCTGCCATCGAACTATCCTTCGCTTTTCTGCTTTCCTGATTATAATACAGATCGATTATACTCATCTTATTCTGTGTCAGTGTCCCCGTCTTATCGGAACAGATAATCGAAACGCTTCCTAACCCTTCCACTGCCTGGAGCTTACGAATAATCGCATTCTCCTTTGCCATCTTTTGCGTTCCAAACGCAAGGACAATTGTAACGATAGAACTTAACGCCTCTGGTATCGCTGCCACAGCAAGTGCTACCGCAAATAGAAAGGAACGGATTACCGACTGCCCCTGTACCATATTCAAAAGAAAAACTCCGGCACATATTACAAGGATAATAAAAGAAAGCTTCTTTCCAAAGGAGTCCAAACTGATTTGAAGCGGTGTCTTATGCTCTGCCGTATTTTTTAGAAGTGATGCAATCTTTCCGATTTCGGTATTCATTCCCGTTTCAGTAACTAAGACTTTGGCCCTTCCGTAGGTCACAAAGCTACCGGAGTAAACCATATTGATGCGGTCTCCTAGTGGTACATCCTCTTTTATATCACAGTCTTTTTTTTCTACGGGAAGACTCTCTCCTGTAAGGGCACTTTCATTTACCTTAAG
>CALZIE010000105.1 GCA_945787565.1 uncultured Lachnospiraceae bacterium | reverse complement strand
ATAATGAATTTATGCTTTGGAGATCTGAACAAAATATAAAGTAATATTACTGATTCGTTTATGTTTATTGGATTGAATTAAATTCAGTAGCTTGATATGAAATTGATTACTGGGAAGATGGATGAAATATTTTATGCTTGATGCAATAATATTTTGGAGCATACATCTGTATTCATCATTTTTAGACTAAAGTATTTCATAGAGAAAGAACCCACTAGTCTGTCATTTATAATACAGATTGTGGGTTCTTCTGAATATTGGAGTATTGGAATTATTCTATTGATAAACATATCGTTAGTTTATATTGCATCATATGATTATTCCAACTCCATTATTGGATATCATGCTTAAACACGCTTCAGTATATGATACAAACAAATAAATAGCTTAGGCTAAGAATGTAAAAATGGATTTTGCCTGAGCCATTCGTTCATCAAACTGGGTATAAAAGTCCTGATCGACTGTATATGGTTTGGTGTAGAACTGATTTAGGATATACAGGCTGATGGTTCGAATCTGCTGTTCATCGGTTACGGACTGGATGGCTTTCTGCATATCTTTGATGAAATAATGCCATGTATTGATAAACTGCTCATTTTTGGAGATTTCTTTTGTATCAATCCATTTGCTGACTTTTACTTTTGTTTTGTTTGGCTTTGGACATTCATGAACCTGTAAAATATACTGGAAGGAACGTTCTTCATAGTATCTTCCTAACGGAAAGATACGGCAGATCCCTGGACGGTTAGCATGAATGCTGCAACGGCCTTCTTTTGTTAAGAACGTACAGGCTTCTTCTGTACCGGACATTTTAAGGTTTGGAAGAATGATTCCCTGCTGCACATTTAATTCTATATGATCCGCTACTAATTGCTCGAATGTTTTTCCTAATCCGGTTGTCAGACGATATATATCATATGGATCTAACTGAATTGAGTCCCCCATCCCATGACAACACGCCGAACATCCTTTACAGTCATCACACCCGGCTTTTACCATATCATTTACGCCATAATACTTTCCATCTGATATCTCACTTAAACTACAATCTCTTACCATGAAACCGTTCCTCTTTCTATTTCTATTACTCTTATTTTTACTATCTTAGTTATCCATTTCCCTAAAGTTACTTTTCTCTTTAAGGTAATTATTCTCATTTTATTCTTTATGAGCTTCGTGCCACCCTTATGCCCTGTCTCTACGCATGTTATAGGACCATTTCCAGATGGCCACTCCTATGATGATGATGTAACCAATAATACTGTAGATGTCTGGAATCTGCCCTAAGAACAGGATACCAAGGAGTGCTGCGAATACAACCTGTGTGTAGTCGAATACGGAAATTTCCTTTGCAGGTGCCTTTGTATACGCGGCTGTGATGCAAAGCTGTCCTCCTGCTGCAAAGCCACCTGCCGCTAATAGGTATAATAGCTGTTTTCCACTCATTGGAATATAAGATGCTATAAGGAATGGAAGAACGGATACACAGGAAAACACCGAAAAGAACATGATAATGACTGGTCCTTTTACTCCCATCTTCCCAAGTTTTCTTACAAAGGTGTATGCCATTCCGGCTGTCAGGCCTCCAGCCACACCAATTAATGCATAAACGAATTCCATGCTAAAAGATGGTTTTACTACAAATAGAGCACCAAGAAAGGCGATAATGACCGCCATCCATTCCACTTTATTCGCTTTTTCTTTTAATATAAAATAAGACATAATAATTGCAAAGAATGGAGACAGCTTATTTAACATGTTCGCATCCGCTATGTTCATATGGTCGACTGCGTAAAAGTTGCAGATCAGACCGATTGTCCCGCATAAACTACGAAGAAAAAGGGTTGGGATATTGGCTTTCTTAAGCTGTAATCCTTCCTTACTTCGTACGATTAAAAAAATAGCAACTGCCGCAGCTACTGCATTTCTAAAAAATGCCTTCTGAATGGAAGGCAAATCTCCTGCTAAGCGCACAAAAAACGTCATAAGCGCAAAGAAAAAACCGGATGCAATAATATAGGCAATGCCCTGATTTCTTTGTTTCATTTTTCTTTCCTTCTTTCCTTGTCTATCTCTTGCTGTTCAAAATATACAGTAAGTGCTGCCATTACCGTTGCATAGACAAAGATAGCAATTTCTGATATATAAACTGATGTCATAAATTTCTTGCGTCTCTTCTTTATAGTACTCCTGTTCGGATCATATCCGCTTTCAGAAATTCAGAAGGATATCCGTATTCACGAAATCCTGCTGGGGAGCATAAATCACGTTGGTTGATTTCTTTACAATGGAATGGCTGGAACGCCTCCTCGTGATTGATCTCTTCCGGAATGGATGTCAGATAATCAATGGCGCGGTTTAATCCGGCAACGGGCTTTCTTCCATGTGTCTTTGTGATTTCTGCCTCTCCTGCCAGA
The DNA here is from genome assembly GCA_945787565.1 of uncultured Lachnospiraceae bacterium. GTDB lineage: Bacteria > Bacillota > Clostridia > Lachnospirales > Lachnospiraceae > Lachnoclostridium. The sequence goes on along the minus strand of CALZIE010000105.1, from coordinate 5,849 downwards.
TTAAAATAGCGGTCAATCTGTTCTTTTGTATAGCCTTCTTCCGCAAATCCTGCCTCGATGGCTTCTTCGACTTTCTTTTTCATGTTAGCCCAGTCTGTATTCTTCATACCGGATAGCATGACAAAGAAACGATTATTCGCATTTACCGCCACAAGCGTATTCTTTCCCTGATAACGGATCACATGAACTTCCCAGCAGTAAAATAAATCTTCTGGCAGACCATATGGGGGCTTTTGTAATCGTAGCTGTTTCTGTAGTGGTATTGTAATTCCTATCTGCATTCTGTAATTCCTTCCTGTTTCTTAAACTGCAAGCATGCAGGCTTTTTAATCAAACTCATTGTATTTTTTATTGCTTCCCTTCGCTTTCTCAATAGGATACTTTTTCGCATTCTTCTCAAGCTTCGCCTCAAGAGCCTCTTTTAAATCAATATGATTCATCTGAGCAAAACGAAGCACAAAGAAAAAGACATCTGCTAACTCTTCTTCTACGCGAGTGCGTTTCTCCTTATCATAGAATATTTCCTCAATATCCTCTTCATTCTTAAAACGAAAGAGATCTAACAATTCACTGGCCTCGGTTGAGATGCCGATGGCTAAATCTTTTGGACTGTGAAAACGATCCCATTCCCGATCGGAACAGAACTTTTCAATCATTTCGGTCAATTCTTTTACGTTGTAATCATTCATTTTTGCCACCTCCTTATAAACTGCTTTCTTTTTCTTAGCCTTATCACATATTCGATAAAACCCTCTAGCTTTTGCAGAGATGATTTACTACTTGAAATCTTCATTTCAGTATACTAATTTTACTGACAAAATACAATATAAGAAGCAGAAAAACCTTGAATTTTAGCTTCTTTCCTCCCTTCATGGTTTTTCTAAAATCATGAGGCAATCCTTAAATTTTATCATATACTAACTGTGAATATATTCGTTTACTGGAGATTTACTATGACAAACTGTATGAGTATTGAAATTGTATGTGTAGAAGTCCGGAACAAATATGCCTACAATTACAAAACCTTTGAATATGCTTTGACCAGACAATTAAATCAGAGGTTCCCGGAATATCATCTAGGAGCCGATGTATACGAAGACAGTCACAATCCAAACCTGTTCTATGTGGTCGCATTTTATAATCCAAATGTAAGTAACAGCGCCCAGCTTTATCAGCAAATGGCCGATTTTGTGGAAAGGGCTTATCGCAAACGTTTTCCACATGTCATATCTCGAAAAATCATTACGAATGCAAGTGAAAACACACGTATTTTTCAAAGTTTTCATACCAACCCATATCAGTAAGGCAAGATACTTATATACAAAAGCAATCCACTTTCCCGTTCTCTTAAATACGATGCAACATAGCGAACTCAAACGGATAAAAAAACAAATTTATCTAACAAATCAAAAAACCTGCCAGCGGGATTTTGATCCTCTGGCAGGTTTTTTAGGCTTATTTTGGGTTTAGCCATTGATATGCTGATCTAACTTGCTAACCAGTTCCTCTACATCGATTCCATGAACTAGGCAAGCCTGCTCTAAAGTCTCTCTTAGTGGCATATGGCAGCTTGTACAGTGCATGCCCATCTCTTCCAGGCAGCTTGCTGCAGATGGATACGATTGAAGAACCGCACCAATTAATGAGTATTTTGTAATAACCATCCTCTTATCCTCCGTGAATTCTATAATGACTTATCCTTTTATTATAGCAAAATATGGTACTTTTTCAATATAAATATCAAAACTCTTATATTGCCTGTAAATTGGTGCCTTATTAGGTCTCTTTTCCTGCAAACTGTGTCATGTATAGATCATGATAATAGCCCTTTTTCAAAAGCAGCTCTTCATGATTGCCGGTTTCCACGATATGTCCTTCATTCATTACTACAATCAGATCCGCGTCCTGAATGGTGGACAGGCGGTGTGCGATAATTAGACTGGTGCGTTCCTTCATTAAGCGGACCATCGCATCCTGGATATGTTTCTCGGTTCTCGTATCCACACTTGACGTTGCTTCATCTAAGATTAATATCTTTGGATTTGCTAAAAAGGCCCGCCCGATCGATAATAACTGTCGTTGTCCATGTGACAGATTGGCCCCGGATTCTGTAAGGCGCGTATCATATCCCTCTTTAAAATGAGCAATCATTGCATCACAGTTACTTGTCTTCGCTGCCTGAATCATTTCTTCATCGGTCGCTTCTAAGTTTGAATACTTTAAATTATTGCGGATGGTATCGGAGAAAAGAACCGTATCCTGAAGCACGATCGCTATATTTTTTCTTAATTCCTCCATGGAAATATCCCTGATATCGACACCATCAATGAAAATAGACCCGCTATCAATATCATAGAAACGCATCAGCAGATTAACTACCGTTGTCTTTCCGCTTCCAGTGGCACCAACTAAAGCTACCTTATGACCTGCACGTACTTCCAGATTAAAATCATACAAGACCTGTTTTTCCGGGGTATAAGAGAAATTGACATGTTCAAAGGAAATTACACCTTTTGCTTCTTCCATTGTTTTTGTGCCACCTTGATCTTCACATTCCTCATCTAAAATGGAGAAGATACGTTCTGCACCTGCAACAGCAGTCTGAACCTGCCCATATACCTGCGCAATCTCATTGATCGGACGTCCAAACTGCTTTGCATAGACAATAAAAGCAGAAATAACACCGATGGATACCATTCCTTTGATTGCGAAATAGCCACCAAATGCTGCAATAATCACAAATCCAGTATTGTTGATGACATTCATCAATGGTCCCATCGAGCCGCCTAAAATTTCGGCAATAATTCCGGTCTTCTTCAGATTATCGGATACCTGTTCAAATTCCTCAATAACCGCATCCTGTCTATTATACGCAACCACGGTCTTGTAACCTACTACTTTCTCTTCTACAATGCCATTCAACTGTCCTAACAATACCTGACGTTTTCTAAAAAACGTACGCATAAATTTAGACAAATATTTGGTGACAAAGATAGTTAAAAGAACGGTGGTACAGGATAACAATGCAAGTTGAGGACAATACCATAGCATGATTCCAACGGTTCCAATAATCGTAAGCACACCAGATAACATCGTGCTTAATGACTGGGATATGGTATTCGAGATATTCTCCACATCATTTGTCATACGACTCATAATGTCCCCATGCGGATGTCTGTCCAAATACTTTACTGGAAGATAGACAATCTTCGCGAACAGATCTTCCCTCATCTTCTTTATGATTTTCTGGCTTAATGTGGCACTAAGCAGGTTCTGAATGAGCGTTCCCCCACAATAAACTCCATATACCACTAACATAAACCCCAACGCAGATGGAAGCTTTTCGTAAGATCCGGCTGCAATCATATCGATTGCCTTGCTTTGAAGGCTTGGGGCATAAACAGAAGAACATACTACAATAATAACAACAGCTAACAATACTTCAATTAAGATTCTCTCTGCTTTAAAATATCCAAGCAGTCTTCGTATCGTCTTCTTTCCTTCCTTTGGCTTCTCTATTTCCTGAAAGTTTCTCGGCCCACGCATACCTGGTATCTTCATGGTAGTTTCTACGGATTTTTTCTCACTTTCCTTTGGGTTACTCATGAATCTCACCCCCATTTCTTAGCTGTGAATTATAGATATCCTGATAAATCGGGCTACTCTGTAATAATGCTTCATGGGTATCGCATGCCGCAATCTGTCCGTTCTCAATTACGGCAATACGATCTGCTGTCTTAACAGAAGCCACTCGCTGTGCAATAATAATCTTGGTCACATGCTTATACTCCTTATTAAGTGCATTAAATAAATTTTCCTCTGTCTTTAAATCAAGCGCACTTGTAGAATCATCAAAAATTAAGACTTCGGCTCCCTTTAAAATGGCACGGCTTACTGCGATTCGCTGCTTCTGTCCTCCAGATAAACTCGTTCCGCTTTCTGCAACAACGGTATCATAGCCAGCCGGCTGTCTTAGGATAAATTCCTCTGCCTGAGCAATGCCTGCTGCCTTTTTCACTTCCTCTAAGTCTGCACTCTCTTTTCCCCATAAAATATTTTCTTCAATGGAGCAGGAAAATAGCTCACTTTTTTGGAGCGCGATTGCTACCTTATCCCGAAGTTCTTTTAACGGATAGTCTTTTACATTCTGTCCATCTAGCAGTACACTTCCACCTGTCACATCATAAAAACGAGGGATTAAATTCACAAGACTTGTCTTTCCACTTCCAGTCGCTCCTAGTATCGCAAGCGTCTCTCCAGGCTGTATCGTTAAATTAATATTCGATAAAACCATATCCTGATTGCTTCCCGGATACGAAAAAGATACATTACGAAATTCAACTTTTCCCTTTTTATTTTCTATCTCTTCACTTACTCTATATTTATTTTCTGCATTTTCATTTCTTCCATCTTTAATCACCGGATCACAGTCTAATACTTCTTTTAAACGTGCTGCAGAAGCATTTCCACGGGAAATGGTCTGAAAAATCATGGAAAGCATCATGACACCATGCATGATCTGGGAGAGATACGTAATGGCAGCCATAATATTACCCGGAGTTGCCGTCCCTCCCTGCACTTCAATGGCACCGATCTTGATGACTGCTACTACTGAGATATTGAGTACAATATTTGCAATTGGAGTCATATAGGAAAATAGCTTTAGAACACGAAGCTGTGTGGATACAAGTTCATCATTTGCCTTTCCAAATCGCTCCTTCTCATACTCTTCCTTTACATAGGCCTTTACCACACGAGCACCTGCCACATTCTCCTGAACGACACCATTTACCTTATCTAACTTCTTCTGTAATATCTTAAAATTGGGATTCGCCTTTAAGATAAAGAAGATTACACTACATAAGACAACAGGAAGTGCAATACATAGTACCACACCGAAATTGATATTCAAGGACAGCAGACATACAATGCCGCCGACAAATAGCATAGTCGTACGGACAAAACCACGAATACACTGCATCACCAGATTCTGCACCTGCGTGATATCATTGGTCACACGGGTTACCAGGGAACCTGTTGAAAAACGGTCGACCTGCTCAAATGACAGGGACATGATTTTCTTAAAACAATCCTTACGGATATCATTTCCAAAATTCTGACTGCAGAGATTGGCAAACACACCTGATAATACTCCACAGATTCCTCCCACAATTACGATTCCAATCATAATAAGGCCAGTATGTATAATCAGTTGCAGATTTCCCACACCCTGATTGGATAAACCAAGCACACCTTCATCAATAATCGTGCTCATAAGTTTAGGCTGTAAAAGATCCATCACTACTTCTCCCATCATAAACAAAGGAGCAATCAGTGCATACAGCCAGTATTTCTTGACGTACTTTAACATTCTTATCTTCCTCTCTCTTTTTATGTTAGAATTTACGCTAGCTTTGAGACAGTTTTCTCTATCTTACTTTTCTTTTCCTGCTCTTTCTCATCTTTTGGCTTAGGTACCTTAGTATTATATCGTTTATGTTAATTTCTTACAAGGAAAAGGGCTATAAAAATCATAAAAATAATTTTTATAGCCCTTTTTTCGTGACTCAAATTTCCTATATTATTTGTGGATTTTCTGCTAGTGGATCAGGTGTTTTTAGGATCCACTCCTTCTGAAAGCTGCTCTAATTTCTTCTCCTTCGGTGCTGGTACAGCCCCTGCTATCATCTTTTCAATTGCATCTGCCGCCTTTTTCGCTCCTCCTGCATTTCTAAAGCTCTCTCCTAATTCTTCGGCATTTTCCTTATAAGATGATTTCTCCATCACCTGAAATACCATCTTCTTAATTGCCTCTGGAGAATTTTTCTTTAGAATCTCACCTGCTACCA
>CALZIE010000104.1 GCA_945787565.1 uncultured Lachnospiraceae bacterium | reverse complement strand
ACTGAACTTGACCGTACAGTAATCGATGAAATCGGCGATCCATTAATGCATCTTCTTCGTAATGCAGCGGATCATGGCTTAGAAAGCAATGAAGAACGTATCGCATTAAAGAAACCAGAAGCAGGTTCTATCTTCTTAAATGCATACCAGGAAGGTAATAACGTAGTAATCGAAGTAAAAGATGACGGTGCCGGAATCAATGTAGAAAAAGTAAAACGCAAAGCGGTGGAAAGAGGAACGATTACAGAAGAACAGGCAGAAGCAATGTCTGAAAAAGAAGCAATCGATTTATTATTCACACCAAGTTTCTCCACAGCAGCTGTTATTTCTGATGTATCCGGTCGAGGCGTAGGTCTTGATGTTGTTAAGACTAAGATTGAGACATTAGGCGGAAGCATCGAAACAAAGACAGTACTTGGCGAAGGAAGCAGCTTCATCATTCGTCTTCCACTTACTCTTGCCATCATTCAGGCGTTAATGGTAGAGCTTGGAGAAGAAAAATATGCGATTCCATTAGGAAGCATTGAAACAATCGAAAGCGTTTCTATGGATGAAATCAAGTTCGTACAGTCCAAAGAAGTAATTCACTTAAGAGGAAATGTAATTCCACTTGTACGTTTAGATGAAATGCTTGATGTAGAAAAGAAAGAAAATACAGGATCTGATTTAACGGTTGTTATCGTGAAGAAAGGCGATAAATTAGCCGGACTTGTAGTGGATAACTTAATTGGACAGTTAGAAATCGTTATCAAATCCATCGGTAAATATATCAACAACAGCAAGATGATCAGCGGTGCTACAATCTTAGGCGATGGTGAAATCGCGTTAATCTTAGATGTGAACGCTTTGGTATAGGAGGAAAGTACAATGGATGCAAATAAGATAACACAGAGTGATGCAAAACAGTACATTGTTGTAACACTCGGCAATGAACAATACGGAATTGATATACAGTATGTTGACAATATTGTAAGAATGCAGAGAATTACAAGAGTGCCAAAGGCGCAGCCTTATTTCAATGGTGTTATGAATATCCGTGGTGAGATTATCCCGGTTATGAGCTTACGATTAAAGTTCGGTTTAGAACAGGATGAATTCAAGAATTCCACAAGAATCTTAATCATCAAATTAGAACCACAGTCAGCAATCGGCATTATTGTAGATGAAGTAAAGGAAGTTGTGACAATCGGGGAAGAATCCATCGATAAAGTTGCAGCAAATGCAGGAGATGAAAAATCCGCCTTCCTTTCCGGCGTTGGTAAACATGGAGACGGTTTAATCTCCTTATTAAATCTGCAGAATGTAATTATTGAAAGAGAAGCAGAATAAAAATAAATAACAGGCTGCCATATTTAGGGGGCCACAAACAGGGAATGCTAAAAAAATAGCACTCCCTTGTTTTGGTATGAAAGCACAGGGTGCAAAAGGAGATGTCTTATGGAAGAAGTAAAACTGGATCATATGGATTCCATACAGTTTGACGTGTTAAAAGAGATTGGAAATATCGGAGCTGGGAATGCAACGACTGCCTTATCAAAGATGCTGAATGTAAAAGTGGATATGAAAGTGCCTAAAGTCGATCTTCTGGAGTTTAAAGAGCTGCCGGATGTCATTGGCGGAGCAGAAAATATCGTGGCAGGAATTCTTCTTCAGTTAGAAGGAAGCATAGAAGGCATGATGATGTTCATTCTGGAAGAAGATGCAGCGAAAAAAATCATAGAGATGATGATGCAGGGAATGGGAATGAAAGAGGAGGATATGGCTGGATTAGAAATGTCCGCCTTAAAAGAAGTCGGAAATATTATTGCCGGAGCGTATCTTTCCTCCCTGTCAACTCTCACGAATATGACAATCACATCGAGTGTCCCTTATCTTGCAATGGACATGGCGGGGGCAATCTTAAGTGTTCCAGCCATCGAGTTTGGAAGAATAAGTGATAATGCATTATTAATAGAAACAGAATTTGGTGACAAAGACACAGAAGTAAGCGGGTATTTTATTCTAATACCGACACTAAAGTCTTATGCAGCAATTCTTGAATCATTAGGGCTGTAGGTGAATATATGAGTCAAGTAATAAAGGTAGGAATGGCAGATTTAAATATCTGTCTTCCGCCAGATACAATCACGACACTTGGGTTAGGCTCCTGTGTTGGCATTGTGCTTTATGATCCGGGCAAGAAGATATCCGGTATGGTGCATGTTATGCTGCCGGACAGTACAAAAATCAAGAACAATGAGAATATAGCAAAATTCGCGGATACCGGCATCTTAGAACTTATAAAAAGGATGGTGGCTGTCGGAGCATCTAGAGCATCTTTGGTCGCAAAAATAGCGGGCGGTGCGCAGATGTTTGCATTTAAAACAAATAATGATATGCTTCGCGTTGGCGGCCGGAATGTGGAAGCAGTGAAGCAAATCTTAAACGATTTAAAAATCCCAATCTTAGCGGAAGATACCGGAGAAAATTATGGGAGAACCATTGTGTTCGATCCTAAAAATGGGGAACTTATGATAAAATCCGTTGGAAAAATCAATAAAGTGATATAATCCGAAAGGAACTAAGACAAACATGAAGAATAAGAATATTCCAGCTTTTATTACTCTGCTTGCAGGAACGGTTGCCAGCATTTTATGTATTGTGAATTCCTATTCCTTGCTAGAAATGCTAAAGATAGTTCTGATTGTACTGCTTATTTTTTACCTTGCAGGACTGATTGTAGGCAGAATCTTGGAGAAGATGAATGCAGAGGCAGAAGAAGCCTATATTAAGGCAGAGCGTGAGCGAATGAAAGCGGAGAAGAGAACAGAAGATAACTTTGACAATGATACAGACGATGAAAATCTACCACAAGAAGATGGGAACGATTTGGCCAAAAATTAAATGATACAGTACAGGAGTAAAGGCCTATGAATGCAGAGGAAAAGTTAAAGCTTTGGGAAGAATACAGCAGGAAAAAAACAAGTGAGCTGAGAGAACAGATCATCATTGAGTATGCAGGACTTGTAAAAATCGTTGCAGGACGATTAAGCATCTATCTTGGATATAACGTAGAATACGATGACTTAGTGGGATATGGGATCTTTGGCTTGATTGATGCGATTGATAAATTTGATTATGACAAAGGTGTGAAATTTGAAACCTATGCCTCCCTGCGTATTCGTGGTGCAATACTAGACCAGATACGAAAGATGGACTGGATACCCCGTACCCTGCGTCAGAAACAGAAGCGTCTCGATGCGGCTTATCAGAAAATTGAACAGATATCCGGAAGGATGGCAACTGATGAAGAGTTAGCAGAGGAGCTTGAAATATCCGTAACAGAGCTTGAAACCTGGCAGAACCAGACAAAGATATCGAACCTGATCTCTTTAAATGAGTATATGGAACAGGGAGAAGAGAATTTGGAAGCAGCCTGTTCAGCTGAGTATGTACAGCCGGAGCGAGTGGTGGAGAAGCAAGAGTTGAAGGCGCTTTTGCTAAAGGCTTTGGATCATCTGACAGAAAAAGAGAAGAAAGTTATTTTACTATATTATTATGAAGACCTTACGCTAAAAGAAATTAGTGTAGTTTTAGAAGTTTCAGAATCAAGAATATCCCAGTTACATACAAAGGCATTGCAAAAGATGAGAATGAAATTGGGAAGCAACATGGATATTTTTTCAGGACTATAGGGGGCAAATATGAGTCAAAATGCGTACTTTCAGGCAGAGATTAAAGATGATGGTATTTACTTAAAACTATATCCTGTTTGCGGAGCAGGAGAAAAACTTCTATTTTCAGAAGTAGATTGGTACTTAAACAAGATTAAAGTAGATTACGATAAGATTCAGCTTTCTAAGGCTCTTAATTCTTTGACAGAACCACTGGAAATCAAGATATCCGGACAAAAGATTCTTCCGGAAAATGAGATGGTAAAGGTGGACATTATGGAAGGACGCCAGGTGGCAGTCGGAAGATTCTATCCTCCGACTACCGGTGGGAGCCTGATGACTCGTGAAGAAATTATCAATGACCTGGTAAAGGCAGGGGTTAAGTTTGGAGCGGCGGAAGATGTAATTGCAGAGTTTTTAGAAAACCGTACCTACTGTACAGAGTATGAACTGGCAAAAGCAATGCCTGCAACAGAAGGACATCATGCCAAAATCACGTATTATTTTAATACGGACCCAAGCAGACTTCCAAAGAAGAATGAAGATGGTTCTGTGAATTTCCATGATTTGGATACCATTTCCCATGTGGAAAGGGGGCAGTTGTTAGCAACCTTAGAACCAGCTGATCCAGGAAAGCCTGGTATCGATGTATGCGGAAATGTGCTGATGCCAATGAAGGTTGACAAGCAGATTCTTCGTTTTGGAAAGAAAATCAAGCAATCGGAAGATGGATGTTCTATCTATTCTGAAGTAAATGGACACGCTTCCTTAGTAGACGGACGAGTATTTGTATCCGACGTATTCGAAGTAGGCGCGGATGTGGATGTATCAACCGGTGATATAAACTATGATGGAAATGTACATGTAAAAGGAAGCGTAAGAACCGGATATAAGATAAAAGCAACGGGTGATATTATCGTTGACGGGGTAGTAGAAGGTGCTGTGTTAGAAGCAGGTGGCCAGATTATCTTAAAACGAGGCATCCAGGGCATGACAAAGGGAATCTTAAAGGCAAGCAGCAACATTGTTGCCAAGTTTATTGAGAATGCAACAGTAGAGGCAGGCGGGTATGTATCGACAGACTCCATTTTACATAGTAAAGTTTCTGCAAAAGGGGAAATCAACGTAGATGGAAAACGAGGTTTTATCACAGGTGGTGAAATCCGTTCCGCAAACAGAATTAAGGTAAAGACTGCAGGTTCCACAATGGGGACCATGACCTTATTAGAAGTGGGGGCAGATCCGGATCGCATTGAAGAGTACCGAAAGTTAGAAAGAGAACTGTTAGAAATTCCAGAGCAGTTAGAAAACTTAAATAAAATGCTTGTTCTGTATGCAAAAAAGGTAAGAGCAGGTGAAAAGCTGTCAGCAGACAAAGTTATGTATGTAAAGACAGCAACCAAGCAGAAAGAATTTCTGACGCAGAGAACAGTAGAGATTAGAGAACGTCTTACTGATCTGACTGCAATTATAGAAGAAAACACAAGAGCACATATTAAAGTGCACGATACCATTTATCCGGGATGCAAGCTGATTATTTCGAACGTGGCATATTTCGTTCGAAAAGAGGTTGTTTACAGTCGATTCGTAAAGAAAAATGCAGATATCGTAATCGAACCATACTAAAATGTTTCCCCTTCCTGCTACTTTAGGAAGGGGAAAGGTTTTAGATAGCAGAATCAAATTCTAGCACGACAGGAGCATACTATGGCAATATCACCAGTTGAACTATTATCAATGGCACCAAAATCACAGGAAGCATCTTTTGTCAAACAACACGAAGTACAAAAGCCAATTCATGAACAGGTCCAGATTTCGGAGAAGGTATCACAGGAGGTAAAGCATAACGCAGAGTCGGTTATCAAAACCGGTAAAACAGATAATCCGGAGTATCGTTATGATACAAACCAAAGAGGAAACAATCCATTCTTTCGACAGCAGAATAAGAAGCAGAAAAAAGAAGAAAAGAAGGATGAAAAACAAAAGAAGCCGTCAGGCAGTACAATTGATATCAGAATATAAAGGGGATTTACAGGCAGTATGACAACAGTATTAATAATTCTGCTGATTGTGGGAGCACTTTTGTTTACCGCAAGTTTCTTTATGCAAGAAGACAAGGTAGAGGAAGTGGTGAATGTCCCACTAAGTAGTATAGAAGGCAGAAGCTTGTCTGGTTATGAAGAGGATAAGATCAAAGAGCATATTCGTACCATTATGGAAGAAGAGACAGCGAATGTCTTATCGGAAGCAGAAGACCGGATGGGTCGCATTTCCAATGAAAAGATTATTGCAGTAAATGAATTTTCAGAAGATTTATTAGCAAAGATTGAGAATAACAATGAAGAAGTAGTATTCTTATATAACATGTTAAAGCAAAAAGAAGATGAGATGAAGAGTACACTAGAACGAGTGGAAGCGTTAAAGCAGGTAAACCAGGCGCTTTCAAAACAGATTCAGGCAGATACTTCATTTGGAACATCGTGGATTAGTGAAGATACCACAAATCTGCAAAAGAAGGAGACTGTATATAAGGCAGCAGGAGAAGAAGCAGAAAACGAAGCAGCAGAGAATCTTCCAAAGAAGACACAAGAAGCAGGCGGGAGTGGAATGCACAAATCTCCTCATATGAACTTAAAGATGCAGAACCCATTTCATAAAGCAGGTCAAAAGACAATGCATGCGGACAAAAATCAGGAAAGCGGCCATGAAAAAGCTGTAGAGATCCTTGCCCTTCATAAGCAGGAACTCTCTGTTATGGAAATTGCAAAGAAGCTTTCCCTTGGGCAAAGCGAAGTAAAGCTTGTGATTGATTTATATGGAAATTAGCAGGGAGTCAGGAAAATGAAAGCAAAGTATTATATGCGTGGTATCGGACTTGGAATGATGATTATCGCGGGAGGCATGTTAGTTGCAGGAATCCCCTCAAAGCAGGCGGAGCTATCGAAGGAAGAAATCTTAGAAGCAGCAAAGCAGTATGGTCTAGAAGTCTTGGATGGAACGAAAACAGACGATGACAGTGAATTAAACTTACAAGGTATTGTAGGAATTGCAGGAAAAGATACCGAAGAGGGACAGGATAAAACAGACGCTATGGGGGATGACGTAGGAACCTCTCAAGAGGAATCCTCAAATCTTGAAGATCAGTTCGGAACCTCTGAGGAAGAATTAGAAAGTGGGAATCAACAGTCGGAATCAGAAGCAGAAGATACCATAGATAATTCAGAAACAGCAGAGAAAACGGAAGATAGTAAAGAAGATAAAGAAACCCAAACAAAAGAGGACGAACAAGCAGAAAAAAATGAGCAGACAAGTTCTGTAAGGGAATATGCAATCGTAGAAGTAAAAAATGGCATGTTAGGAGCAGAATTTGCAAGGGCTGCCTACAATGCAGGTCTGATATCGGATGTGGAAGACTTCAAACAGTATATGGCTGAAAAACGTTATGCAAACAAAATGCATGTAGGAACCTATCAGATTGAAGTGGGTTCTACTTATCAAGAAATCTGTGAGATCATAACAACACGACGTTAGGAAATGTAAAGAATATTTTTGAACAAAGGAGTCAGGGCAGCCTGACTCCTTTACGTATAAAATGAAAAAAAATTCCGATACTATCAACAGGCAGAAAGCAGTCAAACAATCGTAAGAAGGAAATCGCCTTATAAAAGCTATGGCAGAGTAGAAGATTTTATAAAGCAAACGATTTCATAAAGCAAATGATTTCATAAAACAAAAGATTCGCTAGAGTGAAAAAAATTAATAGAGTAAAAGAATTCATAAAGTGAAAGATTTGCCAGTAGATTGCAAGTGTTATTTTTAAAATAGTACTTGCCATATGAAAAAATATATGTTAAACTTTTAGAGTCAAAAATCACGTATAGTTTTCAGTGCATGGTGCCGAAGTCTCAGTGGTTAAAAAAGAGAGAAGCACTTTTTTTATGCCCAGAGAAACCGGTTTGCACGTAAATATTCTATACGGAAGAATAAACCAAAAATGGAGGACAATAACATGAGCGTTATTTCAATGAAACAGTTACTTGAAGCTGGTGTACATTTCGGTCACCAGACAAGAAGATGGAACCCTAAGATGGCTGAGTACATCTATACAGAAAGAAATGGTATCTACATCATCGACTTACAGAAATCTGTAGGTAAAGTTGACGAAGCTTACTATGCAATCAAAGACATCGTAGCTAACGGTGGTAACATCCTTTTCGTTGGTACAAAGAAACAGGCTCAGGATTCAGTTAAATCTGAAGCTGAACGTTGCGGTATGTACTACGTAAACGAAAGATGGTTAGGTGGTATGTTAACAAACTTCAAGACTATCCAGTCTCGTATCGCTAGATTAAAAGAAATCGAAGCTATGGCAGCTGACGGTACATTCGAAGTACTTCCAAAGAAAGAAGTTATCGAATTAAAGAAAGAATGGGATAAGCTTGAAAAGAACCTTGGCGGTATCAAGAACATGAAGAACATCCCAGATGCAATCTTCGTAGTTGATCCTAAGAAGGAAAGAATCTGTATCCAGGAAGCTCATACATTAGGTATTCCACTTATCGGTATCGCTGATACTAACTGTGATCCAGAAGAACTTGATTACGTAATTCCAGGTAATGATGA
>CALZIE010000103.1 GCA_945787565.1 uncultured Lachnospiraceae bacterium | reverse complement strand
ATGTCAGCTTGACCGATTTTATCTGCACAACCTGATGAACTATAACAAAGTGCTCAATCAAAGGAACAATTTGTTAAAACAGATAGGTTTCAACCGAAGTTTATTGGATACAATCTATGTGTGGGATGAGCAGCTGATCGAATACGGAAAACAGGTTGTGGATTCACGTCAGAAATTCGTGGATGAACTCCGTGATGTGGTAAAAGATCTCCACAGCAGGATTACCTGCGGGAAAGAAACACTGGAGATTTTTTATGAGCCAAACACGGATGTGGAACAATTTGTGGACAGATTGGGAAAATCATTAGAGCGTGATATTATATTAAAAAGCACGAGCATCGGACCTCACAGAGATGATCTGAAATTCCAGATCAATGGGATCGATATTCGTAAATATGGCTCTCAGGGACAGCAGCGTACCAGTGCGTTATCACTAAAGCTTGCTGAAATTGAGTTAGTGAAAAAACGGGTAAAAGACCAGCCGATTCTTTTACTTGATGATGTGCTGTCAGAACTTGACAGACACAGACAGCACCAGTTATTAGACAGCATTGCAGATATTCAGACGATTGTCACATGTACAGGTCTTGAAGAGTTTGTAACAGTGAGAAGTGCAACCGATAATGTGTATAAAGTCGTAAATGGTGAAGTATTTAGGCAGGAAAATAAAGTTTAAGAACGTAAAGATAGCATTTACTAATGTTTAGTTTGACATAGGAGGATAGATATGAGCAAGGATTACGGAGCTGACCAGATACAGATTTTGGAGGGATTAGAAGCTGTAAGAAAAAGACCAGGTATGTACATTGGTAGTACATCCAGCCGAGGGTTGCATCATTTGGTTTATGAGATTGTGGATAATGCAGTGGATGAGGCCCTGGCGGGATACTGTAATACAATCGACGTATCTATCAATCCAGACAATTCGATTACAGTTGTGGATAATGGCCGAGGAATTCCAGTAGAAGTTAACAAGAAAAAAGGGATATCCACAGTAGAAGTCGTGTTTACAATCCTGCATGCAGGCGGAAAGTTTGGCGGTGGAGGATACAAGGTATCCGGTGGTCTTCATGGTGTAGGTGCATCTGTTGTTAATGCCCTTTCAACCTGGCTTGAAGTTGTAGTAGAACTAGATGGGAAGATGTTTAAGCAGCGCTACGAGCGAGGCAAGGTAGTGAGTCCTCTTGAAGTGATCGGAACAACAGAAAGAACCGGTACGACAGTAACCTTCCTTCCAGATCCAACGATTTTTGAAGAAACCATTTTCGAGTATGATATATTAAAACAGCGTCTTCGCGAGACTGCATTTTTAACAAAAGGCTTAAAGATCAGACTTCATGATGAACGAGAAGGCCAGGAGCAGTCAAAGGATTTCCACTATGAAGGTGGGCTTAAGGAATATGTGCAGTACTTAAACAAGCATAAGAATTCTCTTTATCCAGAGATTATCTACTGCGAAGGACAGAGAGATGATGTGTATGTGGAAGTAGCGATGCAGCATAATGACTCCTATACCGAAAGCTGCTATAGCTTTGTTAATAATATTACGACACCAGAAGGTGGTACTCACTATACCGGTTTTAAGAATGCCTTAACGAAGACGTTCAATGATTATGCCAGAACCAATAAAATCTTAAAAGATAATGAGCCAAACCTTTCCGGTGAAGATATCAGAGAAGGTCTGACTGCAATTATCAGCATTAAGATTGCAGAGCCTCAGTTTGAAGGACAGACAAAGCAGAAGTTAGGAAACTCCGAAGCAAGAGGTGCTGTGGATAGTGTTGTAAGTGAACAGTTAACTTATTTCTTAGAACAGAATCCTTCTGTTGCAAAGATTATCTTAGAAAAAGCGGTTCTTGCACAGCGTGCCCGTGATGCAGCAAGAAAAGCAAGGGATCTTACAAGAAGAAAAACAGCCTTAGAAGGCATGAGTCTTCCAGGTAAATTAGCAGACTGTTCGGACAAAAATCCGGAAAACTGTGAAATCTACATCGTAGAAGGGGATTCCGCGGGTGGCTCTGCAAAGACAGCCAGATCCCGTGCGACACAGGCGATTCTTCCACTTCGTGGTAAGATCTTAAACGTGGAAAAATCCCGTCTTGATAAGATTTTAGTGAATAACGAGATCAAAGCGATGATTACCGCTTTCGGTACCGGTATCCATGATGATTTCGATATTTCCAAGCTTCGTTACCATAAAATCATTATCATGACCGATGCCGATGTGGATGGTGCTCATATCAGTACCCTTCTGTTAACATTTTTGTATCGTTTTATGCCGGATTTAATCAAGCAGGGATATGTATACTTAGCACAGCCACCACTTTACAAGATTGAAAAGAACAAAAAAGTTTGGTATGCATACAGCGATGAGGAATTAAACAACATTCTGTTAGAGATTGGCCGTGATCAGAACAATAAGATCCAGCGTTATAAAGGTCTTGGTGAAATGGATGCGGAACAGTTATGGGAAACAACTATGGATCCGGAACGCAGAGTCCTTCTTCGTGTCACAATGGATGAGGAAAGATCTTCTGAAGTGGATCTGACATTTACCACACTGATGGGCGACAATGTAGAACCTCGTAGAGAATTCATTGAAGCCAACGCGAAGTATGTTAAGAATTTAGATATCTAAAACGAATAAATATACAAAAGCAGTCATAAGAAAATATTTTAAAACAAGCCATAAAACTTTAAAAGAATCTAAAATACATTCAAAAAACTTCTGTTAATTTAGAACAAAGTTAAGTATTTTAGATTCATTTGTGGCATAGTAAAACAGCGGAGGAAAAAGAATGGACGAGAATATCTTTGACAAGGTGCACGATGTCGACCTCAAAAAGACTATGGAAACATCTTATATTGATTATGCCATGTCGGTTATCGCAGCCAGAGCCCTTCCGGATGTAAGGGATGGTTTAAAACCGGTACAGCGAAGAATCCTGTATGCGATGATCGAGTTAAATAATGGGCCAGACAAGCCGCATCGTAAGTGCGCCCGTATTGTCGGTGATGCAATGGGTAAATATCACCCTCATGGTGATAGCTCAATTTATGGAGCACTTGTTAACCTGGCACAGGACTGGTCAACTAGATATCCTTTAGTAGACGGTCATGGAAACTTCGGTTCTGTCGATGGTGATGGTGCAGCCGCAATGCGTTATACAGAAGCAAGATTAAGCAAGATATCGATGGAGATGTTATCGGACATTAACAAAGATACCGTAGACTTTGTACCAAACTTCGATGAGACAGAAAAAGAACCAACAGTTCTTCCAGCTAGATTCCCAAATCTGCTTGTAAACGGAACATCCGGTATTGCGGTAGGTATGGCAACAAACATTCCTCCACACAATATGCGTGAAGTAATCAACGCCGTAATTAAAATCATTGATGACAAAGTGGAAGATAAAGAGACAACCATAGAAGATCTGTTACAGATCGTAAAAGGTCCAGACTTCCCAACTGGTGCGATGATCCTTGGAACAAGAGGAATTGAAGAAGCGTACCGTACGGGACGTGGTAAGATTCGTGTACGTGCCGTTACTGATATCGAACCAATGCAGAATGGAAAGAATCGTATTGTTGTAACCGAACTTCCATACATGGTAAATAAGGCAAGACTGATTGAAAAGATTGCTGAGCTTGTAAGGGATAAGAAAATCGATGGTATTACAGAGCTAAGAGATGAATCCGATCGTCAGGGTATGCGTATTTGTATCGAGCTTCGTCGTGATGTCAATGCCAATGTCATGTTAAACCAGCTTTATAAACATACTCAGTTACAGGATACCTTTGGTGTTATCATGCTTGCATTAGTGGATAATGAACCAAGAGTCCTATCTCTTCCTGAGATGTTAAAGCACTACTTAAAGCATCAGGAAGAAGTTGTTCGAAGAAGAACAATTTATGATTTAAATAAAGCACAGGAGCGTGCTCACATATTAGAGGGCTTATTAGTTGCGCTTGACAGCATCGATGAGGTTATTAGCATAATCCGCTCCAGCCAGAATGGTGCCATTGCGAAAGAACGTTTAATTGAACGCTTTGGAATGGATGATGTTCAGGCACAGGCGATTATCGATATGCGTCTTCGTGCTCTTACCGGACTTGAAAGAGAACGTTTAGAAGGTGAGTTTGCAGATTTACAGGAAAAAATCAGAGAGTTTAAAGAAATTCTTGCAAATGAAAAACAGCTCCTTAGCGTAATCAAAGAAGAAATTACCGTAATTCGTGATAAATATGGCGATGACAGAAGAACATCCATCGGTTTTGATGAGTTTGATATCTCCATGGAAGATCTGATTCCGGATGAACCAACGGTAATCGCAATGACAAGACTTGGTTATATCAAGAGAATGACCGTTGATAACTTCAAGAGCCAGAACCGTGGTGGAAAAGGCATTAAGGGCATGCAGACCATTGATGAGGATTTTATTGAAGACTTATTCATGACAACGACTCATCACTATATCATGTTCTTTACGAATAAGGGTCGTGCATACCGCTTAAAAGCATATGAGATTCCAGAATCCTCAAGAACAGCAAGAGGAACTGCTATCGTAAATCTGCTTCAGCTTATGCCAGAAGAACGTATTACAGCCATCATCGCAATTAAGGAATACAAAGATGACCGTTATCTGTTTATGGCGACCAGGGGCGGTATTGTTAAAAAGACAAGAATGGCAGAATATGCGAATATCCGTAAGACTGGTCTTCTTGCAATCAGCTTAAAAGAAGATGATGAACTGATTGAGGTTAAGACTACAAACAGCGAAAAGGATATTGTTCTTGTAACAAGAGATGGTATGTGCATCCGCTTTAATGAAAAAGACGTAAGATGTACTGGAAGAACCTCAATGGGTGTAATCGGTATGAACCTTTCAGATGGTGATGAAGTGGTAGGCATGCAGATGCATACACAGGGTCAGTATCTGTTAACTGTTTCTGAAAATGGCTTAGGGAAGCTGACAAACTTAGACGAGTTTAGTGTTCAGAGACGTGGCGGTAAGGGTGTGAAGTGTTATAAGATCACCGAAAAGACCGGACATGTGGTTGGTGCTAAGCTAGTGGATGATGATAATGAGATTATGATTATCACAAATGAAGGCATTATTATCCGCCTTAGCGTGAATAGCATCAGCAAGCTTGGAAGAATCACTTCCGGTGTTAAATTAATCAATATTGATACCGAAAGCGATATTCGAGTTGCAAGATTTACTAAAGTACGCGAAAGCAGTGCGGCAACAGAAGAAGACGTATTAAAGAAATTAGAAGAGGAGTTACAGGAAGAGAACCTTCCAGTAGCACATTCTGAAGACGAAGCGGATTATGAAGGTGTTGATGCAGAGGAAGATTTTGCAGATAATGCAGAAGAATCAGAAATCAACGATTTAGTAACCCGTGCATTAGAGGATTCTGAGGATTCTGAGGAAGAATAGAAATCGGTCCCATTTGGCCTATAAAAGCCGTCCCGTTCTTTGGCTATTAGACAGGGGATACTGTCTGTAGCGAAGAGTGGGGCGGTTTTTATTCTTTTATTGTTTTGCACATTTTACAGGAAAAAAGATACGACTTTTCACCGGTATGTTCTTAAATCTGTTTATAAGTACCGTATGAAAGAAAACAAAGGTGCATATCTTTTTACCTGTTTTATCATTAGAGCATTCATAGAAAAGGAGAAAACACATGCGCATTATAAAGGCAGAACAGATCACAGAGAACATCAAAGAGATGTGTATGGAAGCGAATATCCGTCTGGCGGATGATGTCAGATGCCGTATTGAGGAAGGCATAAAGAAAGAGGAGTCAGAGATTGGAAGACAGATTTTAGGGCAGCTTGTGACCAATATGGAGATTGCATCAAAAGAATCCATTCCAATCTGTCAGGACACCGGAATGGCGGTCGTATTTGTTAAGATCGGTCAGGATGTACATATAGAAGGTGCGTTTATAGAGGATGCCATTAATGAGGGGATTAGAAGGGGGTACCGGGAAGGGTACTTAAGAAAGTCCGTGGTAGGAGATCCTCTAATCCGTGAGAATACAAAGGATAATACACCTGGTGTCATCCATTATTCCTTTGTTCCAGGAGATACGCTTGAACTTACGGTAGCACCAAAGGGATTTGGAAGCGAGAACATGAGCCGTATTATAATGCTTAAACCGGCTGATGGAGAAGAGGGCGTAAAGAATGCAGTTATTGAGACCGTTAAGATGGCAGGTCCGAATGCATGCCCGCCTATGGTAGTCGGAGTTGGAATCGGTGGTACATTTGAAAAGTGTGCCTTATTAGCAAAGAAGGCTCTTACCAGGAACTTAAATGAGAGAAGTACCCTTTCTCATATTAAAGAAATGGAAGAGGAGCTTTTAAAACGGATTAATAACAGCGGAATCGGTCCAGGTGGTCTTGGTGGGCGGGTTACTGCACTGGGGGTAAATATAGAGACATATCCGACCCATATTGCAGGACTTCCGGTTGCAATTAATATATGCTGTCATGTGAACCGTCATATCACTCGTACAATATAGGAGGAATGAAAATGAATCAGTTGGTAAAGACTCCTTTAACAAAGGAGGATGTAAAGAAGTTAAAAGCTGGTGACTATGTATTTGTTACTGGAACCATTTATACGGCCCGTGATGCGGCTCACAAGAGGATGTACGAGGCATTAAAGGAAGGAAAGCCACTACCGTTTGATATTAAGGATCAGATTCTATATTATTTAGGACCGACACCAGCAAGGGAAGGTCAGGTAATTGGATCGGCAGGACCGACCACAAGCAGCAGAATGGATAAGTATACCCCAGATCTTTTAAGGCTTGGACTGACGGGCATGATTGGAAAAGGCAAGCGTAATGAAGCCGTCCTTGGAGCAATCAAACAGGAAGGAGCCGTATACTTTGCCGCAGTAGGAGGTGCAGGAGCACTTCTTTCTAAATGCATTAAGGCAGCTAAAGTAATCGCCTATGAGGATCTTGGAACAGAAGCAGTCAGAGAGCTGACGGTTGAGAATCTTCCGGTTATTGTAGTAGCGGATAGCTATGGGAATAACCTATATGAGACGGCAGTAGGAGAGTACTGTGTAGAAGATGGGAGAAATAGTATATATCCATACTAAACTGATATGAATTATATTGACGAATGAATCCATTTGTGTTAGATATAGAGTAAATAGATGTTTCTTTCTAAAGCGAAGAGAAGAAAGGCGGGGATGATATGAAAATTTCAACAAAAGGGCGTTATGCGCTTCGTCTGATGTTAGATCTCGCTCTTAATAATACAGGGCAGTATATTACCATTAAGAGCATTGCGGCAAGACAGGAGATTTCTGATAAGTATCTAGAACAGATCATTACACAGTTAAGTAGAGCCGGTTTTGTAAAAAGTACAAGGGGAGCACAGGGCGGATATCGATTAACGAAAGAGCCAAAGGAGTATACCGTAGGAAGCATACTGCGTTTAATCGAAGGCAGCCTTGCACCGGTAGCATGTGTCGAAGAAGAGATGACAGACTGCAGCCGTTATGGAAACTGTGCGACTGCATTTGTTTATGAACGGATTAATAATGCAGTCAATTCAGTTGTGGACAGTATCACACTAGAAGATCTGGTAGAACGCCAGAGAAAAATATCAGAGAATGACTATATGATTTAGAAAGCATACTGCAGTGTTTCGATAGGATGCTTGGACAGAAATGAAAACACTGCAGTAGGAATCATGAGCCTTTTAATAGGACATTGTTTGAGATAACAGTAATAATTTCAGAATTTTTGCATATATTATTTATTGTGGCAGAGAAGGAAAAGGCTTTATTATTGCTTATATTGCAAGTAATAATAAGAAAAATTTAAAAATTATAACAAAAATACAAAAAAGTTGTTGACAAAGACTTTTCCCTCTGATATACTAAGTCTTGCATTGGCGAGGTAACAACAGCCGATCAGAACTGAATAAGATTTCAAATTCAGATGTGGAGAAATACTCAAGAGGCTGAAGAGGCGCCCCTGCTAAGGGTGTAGGTCGTTCACGCGGCGCGAGGGTTCAAATCCCTCTTTCTCCGTTCTTTGTTTTTTGTAAATGAGCAGAAAACAAAAGAGAAAGCCATGCTAAGCATGGAGCTGAACTTACAATACGAATTGTACAGACAATTCAAAAAGAAGTCAAAAAACTTCGAAAAAAGTTATTGACAAGATCAAAAACTTGTGATAAACTAACGAAGCTGTTTCGAAAGATTGAACAAATCTGAAAAACAAAAAACTTCAAAAAAAGCTTGACAACATAAATCAAACATGATAGAATGGACAAGCTGCTTGTGAGAACAGCAAACACATTGATAACTGAACAGTGAAACAACCTTGAAATTCGTTGAGAATAAAGT
>CALZIE010000102.1 GCA_945787565.1 uncultured Lachnospiraceae bacterium | reverse complement strand
AACAGTTCCCAGTTGCAGTTTGTAAAGGCTGTTAGAGAGGATCAAAGAAGCGGTATCCACCCTCATATCTCCATTTTAGATAAAGTATTTGTGGAGACGGTAAACGGGGATCTGACTATTAAAGTAGAGGATAATACAAACACCGGCAAAGGAATTTATTCCGAGCCGGTGGATGATCCGGATCAGACACTGGATGATGCGGAGATTTACTATGCGGATTTAGAGGACATGGTTATCTTAAAGGTTCGGCCGTACCGAGAAGAAGAATTCCGCTATTTTATTTACAATAATAAAATTAAAAATGTAGTAAGGGCGGATTCAATCAAGGATACGTGTGTGCTTCTTCCAGGACATCATGGCATTATATTCCCAAAAGGATATTATCTGAAAGACGGGGAATACAAGAATTTTGATGTTGAGGCAGAGAATGCGATTTTTGATGAACAGGTAAGTTCCTCCAATGGGGAGGATTATCAGTATATCTTTTATAATATCGATACAGGTGTGTATTTTATCTATTCCTATAACATGATTGCTCAGAAGATTGAAACGCCAATCGTCTGCAGCGGTTATTCTCATTTTAGTAATGGGGAAATGATTCTGTTTAAGCAGGAGAATGAACCGAGTCAGAACCATATGATTCAGATTTGGAAGACACCGTTTGTGGGAAAGAATCATGTCATGGAAGGAAAGAAAGATTCCCTTCTTTATAAAATCGGCAATAAAGATATTGTACATGCAATGGCTGATTTAAGCGGCATCTGCAGACTGATAAAAAAAGGTGACGGCTATCAGAGCATCTATGTGGATATTGTAAAAGAATGCGAACGCATTGCGGACTCTTATTACTGGTTAGACAATGAGGAAAGCGGAAATCTGCGGGAAGTTCTGCTTGCCATTAAAGAGACTTCAGCATTTGCGATTGGCGAGTTTGAAAAAGTAACGAGACTGAAGGCTTCTGCGGCAAAGCAGATCACGGAAGTAAAAGGTGAGGCCGAGGAACTGTTAAGCAATCTGACATACGGCAGCTTTGAGAATATCGATGATTATGTGAAAGCATTGTCTTCTATTCGAAATATTCGCGGTAAGATTGTTTCATTACGGGATCTTCGTTATACCGATCTTTCTGTAGTAGATGCTTTAGATACAAGCGTGAAGGAGAAGAACGAGCAGTTCTCCAGTCAGTGTGTAAACTTCCTTCTGGCTCCGGAAGGCTTAAAGCCATATGAGGAAAAAGCGGCAAATCTTCAGGGCGAGATTGCAAATGTCAGCAAGTCAAAGGAAGGAAAAGAATTAGAAGCACGGATGAATGAGACTTCCGGAGAGCTAGAGCTTTTAATTGACATTGTTGGCAACTTTAAGATTGAGGATCCGACGATGACAACTGAAATCATCGAGAAGATATCTGCGTTATTCTCTGTTATTAATAATGCAAAGGCAAGACTTGCAAACCGCTTAGAAGAACTGAACAAGAAGGAGATGACCACGCAGTTCTATGCCCAGATGAAGCTGTTAAGTCAGTCGGTAATCAACTATATGGACCTTTCGGATACGGTAGAGAAATGTGAGGATTCCGTCAATAAGGTCATGGTCATGATTCAGGAACTGGAAAGCAGATTTGCGGAATTCCCGGATTATATTATGCAGATCGGGGAAAAGCGAGAAGAGGTATACAATGCATTTGAAGGCAGGAAGCAGACCATCTTGGAGAAGATCAATCAAAGAATCACTGGTCTGTTTGCTTCTGCAGAACGTATCTTAAGTGGAATCGCAAATCGTTTAAAAGGATTCTCCAAGCTAGAAGAAATCAACGGTTATCTGGCAACGGATCTGATGGTAGAGAAAGTCCGGGATGTTGTTTCAAGCTTAAAAGAGTTAGGAGACAGCGTTAAGGCAGATGAGATTCAGTCACGTCTGAAGACAATCAGTGAAGGTGCAATCAGGCAGTTGAAAGACAGGAATGAGCTGTACGCAGATGGTGAGAATATCATCAAGTTTGGAAAGCATCATTTCTCTGTCAATACAAACCAGGTTGATTTGTCGATCGTACAGAAGGATGACGGACTTTATTATCACATTACCGGAACGGATTTCTGGGAGAAGATTGAAGAAGAGGGAATCGAGAGATACCGTCATGTATTCAGTCAGAGTGTGGTATCCGAAAACGATCAGGTTTACCGGGGAGAATATCTGGCATATCAGATTTTTAAGGCAGCAGAAAACGGAGAAGAAAACATTCCTGCCGTGGAAGTGCTTTCTACAAAATCGGAAGCACAGTTAGCAGAAATCGTACAGTCATTTATGGAATCCCGTTATCAGGAAGGATATACGAAAGGTGTTCATGATCAGGATGCGGCTAAGATATTAAAAGCACTTCTGGATGTACATGGAAAGATTGATCTTCTGATTTACAAATATGAATGCAGGGCATTTGCAAGACTATACTGGACGTATTTTGCAAAAGCAGGGGAAAAGGAACTGTTGCAAAGACGTTTAGCGGAATTAGCGAAAGTCAGTATGTTTTTTAAAACTGCTCCAAAGCTAGACAGTTATCTTCCAATGCTGATGGAACAGATGAGAGAAGCGAATGAAAAACTTAAGATGCTAAAGGATGGTGACATCAAAGAGGCAGCATCTTATCTTTGTCTGGAACTGATGAAAGGGGAAGGTTTTGTTGTCAGCAAAGAGGCAAAAACCATTTATGATAGTTTCTATGCCTTTATGCGGGATAATAAGAGATTGGATTCCTTTACGGCATCAATCGAGAATAACCGAAAGGATATAGAAGGTCTTTATTATTTTCTAAGAGAATGCCTCAATGCCTATAAAATGGGCATTATGGCGCAACCGGCAAAATTGAATGCTCCAGCAGGCATGGTGTATAGCTCTTTAACGGAGACTGAAATTGCAGGCGTGCAGAATGAGGTTATTGTTCTTCTACTAGAGGGACAGCAAAATATCGGCAGGGTAATCTATGTGGATGCCAGACAGACGGTAAACGGCCTAATCGGAAGCCATAAGCAGGTGGAAGGCGGAAACTATACGTTTATGTATGCTGCATTTATGGATAAGCTAGACCATTTTGCAAAAGAAGATGTAAACGATTTTATGGTCTTCCAGGAAAAGAAGAAACAGTTAATCAAAGCATTTAAAGAAGAGATTCATTTAGATGATTATAAGCCGAAAGTACTGACTTCCTTTGTAAGAAATCAGCTGATTGATAAGGTATACCTTCCGTTAATTGGCGATAATCTTGCGAAGCAGATCGGGGTTGCCGGTGAGAATAAGCGAACTGACCTGATGGGTCTTTTACTCTTACTTTCACCTCCTGGATACGGAAAGACAACACTGATGGAGTATATCGCAAGCAGACTTGGCATTATCTTAGTAAAGATCAACGGACCGTCGCTCGGCAATCAGGTTGTTTCCTTAGATCCGGATAAAGCAAATAATACGGGGGCTCAGGAAGAACTGAAGAAGTTAAATATTGCGCTTAAGATGGGGAATAATGTTATGATTTATCTGGACGATATTCAGCATTGTAATCCGGAATTCTTGCAGAAGTTCATTTCTTTATGTGATGGACAGCGAAAGATGGAAGGTGTATATAAAGGTACCGGTGTGACTTATGACTTACGAGGAAAGAAAGTTGCAGTCGTAATGGCCGGAAATCCATATACGGAAAGCGGCGAGACCTTTAAGATACCAGATATGCTTGCAAACCGTGCGGATGTATATAATCTGGGCGATATGTTAAGAGAGAATGAAGAGGCATTTAAATTAAGTTATATTGAAAATAGTCTTACTTCCAATCCGGTTCTTTCGAAGCTTACGAACAGCAGCCAGAAGGATCTGTATGGCATGATTGAACTGGCAAAGGGAGCGAAGAGAGAACAGGTATCCTTAGAAGGAAGCTACTCGATGGATGAGCTGAATGAATATACAAGTGTGCTAGAGAAGCTTTTAAGAGTAAGGGATATTGTATTAAAGGTGAATTTAGAATATATCTATTCCGCTGCTCAGGCAGATGAATACCGAAGCGAGCCGGCATTTAAGCTTCAGGGATCGTATCGTAATATGAATAAGATCGCAGAGAAGGTGGTACCGGTGATGAATGAGGAAGAGCTGTTTGAGAAGATTGTGGCAAGCTATGAGAATGATGCCCAGACACTGACGACAGGCGCGGAAAGCAACCTGCTTAAGTGGAAGGAACTTGTGGGCTGCATGACAGAGGAAGAGAGGGCACGTTACGAGGAGATTAAACAGATCTATCAGAAGAACAAACTCGTAAAAGGCGATGATAAGATCGGCCAGGCCGTGCTTTCCTTAGCAAGCCTTTCCGACCAGATTGAAATGATCAAAGAGATTTTAAAAGAGAGAATGTAAGGTATAAATGGCAGGAAAGCCTTTGATGAGTAGGCACAAAATTGTGGTCTATTCATCAGAGGCTTTTCTGCCATTTATTTGTCTTGAACAATAGGTATATCTTAAATGGTAGACATGCCTTAAAGAATGAATATGTCTTAAAGAATAGATATGCCTTGAAAAATTGGCATCTTAAAAATAATACACGTAAAAGAATATCGTATTAATAGCGTTTCGAAAGACTCATATAGTGTTTGTAGAGAAGCCCGAAACGACGGGAGTAGCCTGGTTTCCATGGCTTGTTACGGCCACAGAAATGAAGAATTGCCGTGTTTTCCATAACCCAGTCGATATCATGGATGCCGGTGCTTCGAAACAGATAGTCGGAGTAATTGCGGACGTCGTAGTTCCAGATGACGTCATTGATTTCTAAAGTGTCTGCTCCATACAGTGCGTTGAAGATATCCTGGTCAGGGAGCATAAGACGGATAGAGGATTCTTCGACATAACGGTAGATATCCTCTGGCTTTACTAAGGCTCTGGCTTTGGCTAAGTCAATCATCATGACGCCGGTATTATAATAGTCATGTGTTGTTTTTAACCGAACCCGGTTCACGTCATTTGGAATTTCGGTCATGTTTGTGTGGGATGCGGCGGCAAAGGTATTGCCTTTCAGATCCATATCCCACAGATCACGGAGCGGATTAATAATCAGAATATCAGGATCAAGATACAGAATCTTATCTAACGAATCCGGCAGCAGATGTGGAGCCAGGAGCCGGTAGTACATCTCCTGCGGATAACGTTTTTTAATTGGTGCATTTTCAAATAGATTTCGATTAATGAAAATCGGATGCAGTACGACATCCCGACTCTTTAAATAACTTTCCAAGTCGGAAAGATTCTCTTGTGGAATCCCACTATGTAAAAGCCATACTTCTATTCGCTCCTCTGGATTATTGATAAGAAGAGAACTTAACATAACCTTAAAAGGAGCCATATAATTCAAATCAAATGTCACTAACAGATTTCTAACATTCATCAGAAAAACCTCCTAAATGAATTATAATAAAAAAATCTCTCTGTTACAAACTTACCATTTAATGAAAAAGGAGTCAAGCATTCCTCTGTGTTTGAATTTATTTGCAGGAATTGCATGTATCTAGTGCATCTGCACTAGGGTTAGATTGGAAAATGGTAAAGCATGATTTTTGGATTGAACTTAACGATAAGGCTTCCAAAACATGAAAAAGAAAGGGAGAATTCTTGTTTTATCCAGTCAAGAAACGTCGGAATTATACATAAAATTAAGAGTTTGCACGGAAACTATATCATAAGTTCTATGAAACTTTAATCATCCAATACTTGTACAAAATTGAATTAACTTTTACAGAAAAGGAGAGGATGAATATGCACAAAAAACTGTCCAAAGAAGCGTATGGCGGTGTAAAAGGCAAAGATTATGTGCCTTATGTTTCAAGCGGATCCAGACAGGGCGGCGGCGTGGCAATCGTAATCATTGGTATTCTGCTGGCTATCCTATTCGCAGCATCTACCGCTTATTCTGGCATGAAGTCAGGCCTTACTGTTGCCGCGGGTATTCCGGGTTCTATTATTGGTTCCGGTCTGATTGCACTGTTTTCTAAGAAGAACAAGGGCATCCTAAGCAAGAACCTGGTACAGGGTATGTCAAGCGGTGGCGAGTCAATTGCCAGCGGTGTTATTTTTTTGCTACCAGCAGTTCTTCTAATTGGCGCCAAGTTTACGTTCTGGGAAGGATTCCTTGTTGCCGTAGGTGGTGTTTTATTCGGTATGGCAATCAGTTCCCTTGTCTATAAGAACATGATTGTAGAGGAACATGGAAAACTGATGTATCCAGAATCTCTTGCAATCTCTGAAACGCTTGTTGCATCCGAAGGTGCCGGTGAATCCATGAAGTACATGGGTGTCGGATTCGGAGTAGGCGGACTGATCACGGTTGTGACAGGTTCCTTCTTGAATTTGGCAAATAATGTTGTCAGCTATGTAAATGAGCGTTTTTATAAATGGAAGTTTGAGATTGAAGCAAATCCATTACTAGTCGGAATTGGATTCATCGTAGGATTAGATGTTTCTGTTACTATGTTTGCAGGCTCCATTCTTGCGAATTTCGCAGTACTTCCACTGATTGCCTACTTTTCCGAGTTTGCAAATGCAGGAGAAAATATATGGAACAATGCAGGTGTAGCGTTAAATGAGATGCAGGTTAATCATATCGCAGGCAGCTATGTAAAATACATTGGTGCGGGCATGATGCTTTCTGGCGGATTAATCGGTGCCATTAAGCTGATTCCTACTATTATTGTTTCTATTCGTGATACAGTTGGCGCTAAATCTGATGATAAGGCAGAAGGATCTTCCTTTACTACATTTATGCTGATTGCAGCCATTGTTATTGGATTTGTCGGAGGTTTCTTTGCATCTGGCGGAAATATCCTGATGGCAGTTGTGATTTCCATTTTATCATTCTTCTTATCATTGCTCTTTGTTATTGTTTCCGGACGTTTAGCAGGTACCATTGGTACATCAAATCTTCCGGTATCCGGTATGACAATTGCATCCTTAGTAATCGTAACGCTTGTATTCGTAATTATGGGATGGATTAGCACAGAAGATAACAAATCCCTTCTGTTATTCGGAACATTTATCGTTACTGCGATATCGGTAGCTGGTGGCTATTCTCAATCACAGAAAGTTGCCTTTATTGTTGGTGGCGAAAAGAAGGAAATGGACCGTTACTTCCTGATTTCAGGAGTTGTAGGTGTAGTTGTCGTAGTAGGTGTTATCCTGTTACTTTCTGATCAGTTAGCTATGAACGGCGATAATGTGCCATTTGCACTGCCTCAGGCAAACTTAATCTCTACTTTAACAGCAGGTATTATGTCAGGAGAGCTTCCATGGCATATGATTATTGTCGGAGTCATTATTGGTATTGTTTTATTCTTATTAAAACTTCCGATTATGACAATCGCCATCGGCTTTTATCTTCCAATCGCAACAACATCTATTATTTTAGTTGGCGCTTTAATTCGTGTTTTAGTTGAAAAACTATGTAAATCTGAGAAAGAAAAAGAAGCACGTGTCAGCAACGGTATCAGCCTTTCATCTGGACTTGTTGCCGGAGGTTCGATTATTGGTTTAGTCGGAATTATCCTTCAGGTACTCGGTGTCATTGACACGGCAGGACCTGCAGGCTTTGCAGCATCGAATGGAATGGCATATATCCTTCTTGCTATTTTAGTCATATTCACGGTTGTTCCGCTTATGGTAGGAAAGGTAAACACTTCGTCAGATACGGATTCCTGAGAATAGAATCTCATGATTTGAAATGAAAAATAGATATTGATCAGAAAAAGCCGGGAATGGCATCTGATATTTTTAGGTTATCAACCGATACAAATATCAGGTATCATTCCCGGCTTTCTTCTTATACAAAACAGGATTTACATAATTTGAATACACTTCCATATATAAACAGCATTGTGTAAATGCACAAAAAGAAACGTTATATCATCAATAGGATTGCAGGAGAAAGTGTAGTATTCTAGATAGCAGTGGCAGGCAGGCCCTGGATGGCAGGACTGTAAACTTAGTAGTGATTGTCTGAAGTAAGGCTTAAGGAGACTAATATAAGTGAAAAAAGATTTTATCAAGGAATCACGCAGTCTCTAGTAGATGCTACAAACGGAACTGTATTTACTACAACGGTTGCGGGACCATTAGGAGAAGAAGTGGAAGCACAGTACGGCATCTTAGGTGATGGAGAAAT
Source organism: uncultured Lachnospiraceae bacterium (assembly GCA_945787565.1). Taxonomy (GTDB): domain Bacteria; phylum Bacillota; class Clostridia; order Lachnospirales; family Lachnospiraceae; genus Lachnoclostridium. The sequence goes on along the minus strand of CALZIE010000102.1, from coordinate 361 downwards.
CGGTGTTTTAGAAATGGCAAGCGCAAGCGGAATTGAGTTAGTTCCTTAGGCGAAGAGAAATCCATTAATAGCAACTACATATGGCACAGGACAGTTGATTAAGGCGTGTCTTGATAAAGGAGTGAAGAAACTTCTAATCGGAATCGGAGGAAGCACTACAAATGAAGACGGTGCAGGTATGGTACAGGCACTCGGCGGCAAGTTGTTAGATCATGAAGGCAACGAATTATGAAAGGTGTTTGCAGCATTGACGATGCATTAGCAAAAGGCCAGGAAAATGCAGAAAAGACAGCAGAGAGCATTATTCGTTTAATGAATTTGTAAAATAAGGTCCGTTAAGGGACATTAAAAATATATAAGG
>CALZIE010000101.1 GCA_945787565.1 uncultured Lachnospiraceae bacterium | reverse complement strand
AACCAAATTATTTTAACATATATCCCCTTTTTTAAGAAGATGTAAAACGAAAAAAAGCTATCCAAGTAAGAACCGATGCCATCGAAAGTTATATTATCCATTCGCTCATCTGAAATATAAAGTTATAAATTTTTATGTCCTAATGTGCGGATTTAAGGGGATGCTGTCTCTAAGCAGGGGACCTATATGTTTCCCGATGTACAGCATTCAAGGCGAACAAATGGGCGAGATTCCATGAATAGCAGACACATTATTTAGTGTCTGATAGTCGTGAAATCTCGCCCATTTGTCCGAGCTTGTGCTGAACATGGGAAACATATAGGTCCCCTGCTTAGAGACAGCATCCCCTTAAATCCCCGTGTCAGGACATCAAATCTTCCTACTCTGGAAGAACTGCATTAATCTTTTCTAAAAGAGCATTTACATCCATGCCGTGAACTGCACAGGCATCTTCGATGGATTCCATCTGAGAAGATGGGCATCCAAGGCAGTGCATTCCTGCTTCCATTAAAATCTGTGGAATCTGTGGATCCATATGGATTAACTCACCGATTAACATTGTCTTATCTGCTTTCATTTCTTTCTCCTTTTCTTATGCGTTTTTTTGCTGTTTATCTATTATAGTATTGACGGTCCGATACAAAAATATATCTTCCATCCATTACCATCCAAATAAGTAGGTTTGCTTTCCCTACTGTGCATTTCCAGTCAGTTCTTCTGTCTGGTAGGAATCACTTGACTCCTGCTGCACCACAATACCTGATGTCTGTTCTTCTGTATCATTTTCCTGATTGGTGCTGTTCTGACTTTCAGTAGTTTCATCTGTCACAGTTCCATTCTGACTGTCAGTAGCTTCATCTGTCACAGTTCCATTCTGGCTGTCTTCTGATTCTGCATCCACATTTCCCTCAACCGTACCATCTTCGGTATCAGCGTTTTCCGCTTCACCTTCCTGACCATTGAAAGAATCAGTCGTCTCTGAAATAATTACATCATCCAAAGTACTTCCTGTAGATTCGCCTTCCTCTGCTGCCTCATTATTTTCAGAATCCGTATCTGTTTCCGGCTGTGTGATTACGCTTTCATCGGTTGCATCGATAATGGCACCTTCACCAAGAAGTGCATCATTGGTGTTCTCTAGAATACCAAGATCAGAGCTTTCTGTAGCATCTTCTTCTGTTTCGTCTGTACCATTTTCCTCTGCTACATTCTGGTTTGAGAATAAGTTTTTGAACCATTCTCCGATTCCTTTAAAGAAATTCTTCACCTTCTGAACTATTTTAGCAAAGAAGTTCTGTACTTCTTCTGCTGCCTGACCATCCGCTTCTTCCGTGTCCGTATCGGTTGTAAAGCCAAGCTTTTCTGCTGCGCTTTCCCCGATCTTGCTTAACGTGCTTTTGATTGCTTCATAGTCATATTCTAAACCTGCGATTTTTTCCATTGTTCCAAGAATCATGGACACCTGTTCATCAGTTAGGGAAATATCATACTGTGTACTCTTATCGATAATAACCTGCTCGATCTGCTCTGCATTCACAATATTCTCACCGATAATCGTATCTTTTACTTCTGTGATAATAACGGTAGCTTCATCATTTCCGATTTGCTGTGCCAGATTACCATTTAACACAAGTTCTTCAGAAGCTACTTCTTTTTTCTCTTCTTCAAGTTCGGTACCAGTCACGCTTTCAAATGCCATCATAATTCCGGTCAAAGCGCCTGTACCAGACACGATAAATGGAGAAGCTACCACGACATTACAGTCATAAATACCAGCTGTTGTAAGTGTTGTCGCGATCATATAGGAAGTAACCCAGTTTAAGTTCGCAACCTTTACGTTAATACCTTTACCAGCTTCCGTTGGCTCAATATACGCACAGCTGAATGTCTTACGGCCAATCTGACTATCTGGCGCAATGCCTTCTAAATATTTTCTCTCATCGTCATTATTTACTTCAATTACGGCTACCTGATTCTCATTTACGCCGAAATACTCATACATTAATTGTTTCTGGCTGTCTGTTAAGTCCACACCAATTGTGACAACCGTCGCATTATCTGCTTTCGCTGTAAGCGGCTGCATCACAAGCATCAGACAAAGTACAGCTGCTAATAATCTTTTTTTCATCCGTTCCTCCTTATAATACTGCCTTGGATTTCTCCGTTACGCAAAGCAATTTCCTATGAATCAAAAAAGCCAAGTGATGGAAATCACTTGGCCTATAGTATACATGAGAGAAACGAAAAGAAAAAGTGGTACATAATGGTATTTATAATATTTTTATACTTATGTAATTGTTTCCTAAATATCCCCTCTCATTTCCCAATTCTTTTTACTTCCTTAAATCCGAATCATTCCGGACTCTGTATTTGGAAAATGGCGTTTCACCCGATCATATTCTTCGTCCGAAATCTCTAATACAGTTCCATGCTTGAATCCATATGGGAAATGGAATCTCGCATCGCAACGAATGAATCTTCCACTTTCTAAGCTGTCTGCGATAAATGGAACATATCCCATCTTCTCCTTCTCACATCCGTAAAAATCAAGCATCAGACACCATTTTCCATCGGGAAGCTTAAATGCAGTCGGTGCTTCATATACGCCCTGTCTAAGCTTTGCCATCTCCTCGTCAAATGCCTTCACTCGCTCATACTTCCCGGTCAAACTATCCCCCTTCTCTAAGATAACAGCGGAAGGATTCGCCTCACTCTTTAAGAAACGGTAGAATACACCGTCTTCCTCATAAATACTGGAATCAATAATCGGTCCGTTTTCCTTCGAACAAAGCACAGCCGGTTTTGTAAATTCCTTGAAATCCTTGGTCCGTACATAGAAGATGGACTTTGGTCCGAAATCATTGGATGCATGAGAGGAAGACCAATGAATCAGATAATCGCCCTCTTTCTCATCATATACGGCTTCCGGTGCCCACAGGCAGCCAAAATTCTCATCACCAAACTCCAATTCCTTCTGTTCAGACCAGTGAACGAGATCATCTGACTCCCACATCATCAGGCATTTACTGCCTTCTCGTCCTACCTTATCCCATTTTCCTTCATACTTTCCAAAAAAGTTATTGGCAAGGGATAAATCGGTGGAAAGGATATAGAACTTTCCATTCTTTGCTCGGATAATGGAAGAATCCCTTACGCCCTTCTCCCCTTTCTCACTCCATAAAACTGGCTTTCCGTCATTCACCTGTTCCCAGCAGAATCCGTCTCTGCTTAATCCAAAATAAATCTGTTCTCCATCCGGTGTTGTCTTTTCTTTGAAATGAATAAATAAGTATGCCCCCATAGCTGTATCCTTTCTTCTCCTTTTCTAATTATGTTTTTTATTATTGTGCGATCGTCGATATTTTTTCCTCTTTGCATCGATGAATCATCTCATCTGCAATGATTTTTGCAATCAGGTCAGCGCCCTTTTCATTCGGATGCAGTCCGTCATCCTGATATAAATCCACTCTTTCCTTAAATCCCACATCCATAAACGCCCGATATAAATCAATCTTTCGAAGTCCCCGATTACTTAAAACAAGTTCCCTCATATATGGAAAAAGCATTTCTAGATACTTATTGTGATTGGTATAAATCTTGCAGTCCATAATCGGGATTGGTCTGACAATATAAATAATGGAATCCGGATTAACCTCTCGCACATCATCGATTATGTCCTGATAACATGGCAGGAAGTTTTCTCGATAGGAAATCATATTATCAAGAGGATCAAATCCACTCTTATCCTCGTATTCCCCGTCCTTGGCATCATTCGTCCCAAGCATGATCACATAGATATCGCCTTTTAATACAAGCGCATCCCGATATTTTTCCTGCCTTACATAAGGATAGCCGGCCACCTGATTGCCTACCAAGACATTTGTCACACAGCATCCGCTGACACCCTGGTTAAACACCTGATAGCCGTCTCCGAGATAATGCTGGAGACGGGACGGATAATAAACACTGGCATCATCCCCAAGACCAAAGCCCGCTGTAATACTGTCCCCCATACATACTACTCTGCATTTTTTTCCCATCGCTATCTTCCTTTCTATCACAGAAACCTATCATTTCTCTAATTATACTGCTTTTCACTCTATGATTCTACTAAAATTTTACAATTCTCTTTTTCTTTCAGATTCTTTTACTATTTCAGTTTCATTCCTTCCCTTTTTATCTGTCTTTGTGAACATTTGGTGAAAAATGAGTGAACTCTGCGTCACATATATAAACTTCATGAAAATTCAACCGATATCTACTTCGGATATCCAAAATACAACAAAACTTAACGATAAAACATTGTATTATCATGGACGGCGTCACTAAGGATAGAACGGATTCTTACTTACACTTAACGACAATCAATACCTTGATTTTATCAGACACATGATTAAGGATATATTTTTTCTAACCGTTTGCTTATGCTGTTTTTTCTTCTACATGCTTTTTCTTTCCATATAGCTTTTTGTTTTCTAAATTCACGAACAGATTAATTCCTTTCATGTAAATCTGATTTACTTTCGGATACGATAAAATGAATACAACCGGTATTGTTGCAAGCAGTGCGACTATTATTCCGGTCAGTGTTGTAAAATTATCAAACACTCCTTGATGCTTGCAATATACATAAACAATTCCATGCAGTGCATATACAGCCATTGTATTATCACCGATATAAGTGAGCTTATTTTGCTTATCTGAGAATAGCATAAGAAATGTTATGATAAATACAAGCGCTAAACTTAACGTGATAAAACGTATTACCATTCCTTCTACATTTCCAATGCCAATATCATGATATGGCTCAGCCTGAAGTGTTACCTTATAGGATATTTGAAAGAAATGATTGAATACGAATAAACCAATCCCAATCAGGATCAGTATGGCTGCTGGCACACGTTTCTTTACTTTTCTCATGCGTTCAATCATCTCTGGAGTACAATAATACCCTAATAAAAAGATTGGAAGAAATGCAATTACTCTGGAAAGCGAAAAATCTTTTCCGATAAACTCAAATATTCCTGCCACTAAGGAACACACAATGCTGATTGGAAGAATGTACTTTATCTTTAGTATATATTTTAAAAATACTTTATAGAAAAAGATTGTTAGTACATACCATGCTGCAAATACTGGGTTCACTAGACGGAACGTAATGCTTCCTCCGGTCAGGAATGGATAAAAGAAGCAATAAATGAATGTCATAAATAAGAACGGAATAAAATAACTGCAGAATGCTTTCTTCTGACATTTCCCCGGATCTTTTGAAAAATAGCCGGATATAAAGATAAAGGCTGGCATATGAAAGAGGTATATATAAATTTTTATAAAATCGATTGCCTCATTGGATCCGTTCAGCTCTAAAAAATGTCCAAATACAACCGTGAAAATCAGAAATGCTTTTATGTTACTCATTAAATAGTTTCGTTCTTTCATTATACGGCACCTCCCTGATCCAGATAATCCACGATATAATCCGTCATATCTATCAAAACCTTCATGCCAACTCCGCCAAACGTATTAAACAGTACCGTAACATGCAGATTTTTTTCTGTATTCACATACTGATACGTGTAATATCCGTTATCACAAGTAAGATAATAATAGCCTTCTCCATTTTCACGCCATCCATATCCCATCTCACTTATCTCATTCATCGTAAGCATCTGTTTCAGGCTCTGTTCGGATAGTATCTTCCCGTCAAATAGTCCCTTTTGCCACTTTAGCATATCTTGTGTTGTGGAGCAAAATCCTGTATCCGAATACGTAAAATAAGGGGAATAAATCATTCCTATATTCTGCCCATCATATGCATAAGCGCTACAACGATTAATATCAAATGTACTATCTTCCATGCCTAATGGCTCTAATATATTCTGGCTGATATAATCAAAATACTCCTCTTTTGAAACCCGCTCAATAATCATCCCCAGCAGAAAATAATTGCTTGCCGATGTTTCATTTACCTCTCCCGGCGTACTTTGAAGAGGGAAGGAATTGATAAGACGCACGATTGAATGTCTGCCATCAATATGCTTTGCAATTCCAAACAAATCCTGTCCATATAGATATTGCAAAATATCGGTTACTTTGCCCATTGCATCCGTATAATCTATGATTCCAGATGTCTGGTTTAACAGCTGACGAATCGTAATCTCACTACCATAACGGTAATCACTTATATACTGATCTATAGTATCATCCAGATTTAAAAGTCCTTGCTCCTGTAATAAAAGAATGGCTGCTGCCGTAAACTGTCTTGTGGTTCCTCCAATGTTATACAGCTGATCCTTACCATTATATCTCTCACTTTCAAGAGATGCGTATGCATTGGCATATCCAAATGCTTCTTCATACAATGTCATATCCTGATAAGTAATCAGAACGCTTCCGTTGTAGTCATTTTTGGATACGGTATTTATGTATTCCACTATTCTTTGCTCTAATTTTCTGCCATCATCACTAAAAAAATCATTATTAGCAGGTTCCTCTATCTCATCCTGTGATACGGATAATTCGCTTGTCCGTCTCTCTACGGCGCTGCACCCATTTAGCAGCAAGGCTGTAACCAGAATACAGGATGTGATTGGTTTCACGGATCCTTTTCGACTTACATTTTTCTCATTAGAATCCTTATCCTTACCTTCTTCTTTTTCAAGAGATTTTAGCTTTTCCCATACTGCCACAACAAGTAAGTGTGCGCTAACAGACAAAATGCTGTATACAATACCTGCTATAACCGTATATTTCTGACCAATCCAGCTCACTCCATAGGAAAACCGTAACGCAAACGATAATAAAAGATTGATTGCTATCAGACAGATTCCAGCTCTTCTAATTTTTTTCTCTTTTCCACGATACCACACTCTGATTCCAATGCAGAGCTCAGCGAGAAGCACATACATCTTATAATATCTTAAAATATCATTTCCCGATATGCGATAAAGCAAAGAACTAACTACAAACACTTTCGTTGCAAAATAAAATCCGTACAAACAGTAGCAAACTAATGGTATATAGTAAAACCGGTTTTTCGATGCTTTCGCTAATCCCGCAGTCTCTTTCACCATCAGCACCGCCGCCAGAAGCTCTGCTATTCCGAGCCAGTCCGCTAATGTCCTTACTTCTATATAAGGCATCGTTCCAAATAAAACCCTCATTCGAAAGACATCAGCAATACAAAAAATCAAGGCAGCTACAAACAAGCTCTTGTATTTCTTTATAATTTCCATAAATCCTCCATTGATGTGGCATTTTTTATGTTACGTATCATCTGCTTTATACATTTTACTTATCATGAATGTATTTTTCTCATGTGTAATTGTTAATTATTGTACTATTTTTTGTATAAAATGTCAATTTTTTATAATTTTCCACAAAAAACATTATTGAATTTGTATCCACGATATCATTACATTCCATAAATAATTACATCGTAGCCGCATTTATTCTATCTTCTTATCCCGAATATCAATCAATTTTGGCGCTGCTATCTATAAACAAAAAGACGGATACCAGACATTTATCGTAATATCTGGCATCCGCCTTATTTATTAACTTATAAATACATCATTTGGTTACGTATTTATATTGAAAACTTGCTCTTACAGTAAGTGCTTGCGTAATTCTTCACCTGACTGTGCGCTAAGGTAAGCTGGTGCAATATCAAATACTGTCTTGCAGCCATTGTTGCCTTCTTTGTTTAATCTGTATGCAGCTCTTGCATATGCGATTAATACAGACGCTGTGAATTCTGGGTTAGAATCAAGTTTTAAGCTGTATTCAATGATATGGCTGTTTTCATTTTCCCAGCCTGTCTTACCACTGCGGATTACGAAACCACCGTGAGGAATACCGCTGTGATCTCTCTGTAATTCTTCTTCTGTGATAAAGTGAACAGTTGTATCATAATCAGAGAAGTAGTTTGGCATATTCTTGATATCAGATTCGATCTTTGCTTTATCAGCGCCTTCTTTTGCAACAACAAAACATTCTCTTGTATGTTTTTCACGTGTTGTAAGTTCTGGATTCTTACCGGAACGAACTGCTTCTAATGCTGCATCAACAGGGATTGTGTACTGCTTTGCATTTGCTACGCCTTCTACTCTTCTGATTGCATCGGAGTGACCCTGGCTTACGCCTTTGCCCCAGAATGTATAGTCAGAACCCTGTGGAAGGATTGCATTGGAATATAAACGGTTGATAGAGAACATACCTGGATCCCAGCCTACAGAAATAATTGCAACTTTATCAGATTTCTTAGCTGCTGCATCAACTGCATCAAAATGAGCAGGAATATTTGCATGAGTATCAAAACTGTCAACTACGTTGAATGCTGCTGCAAATTCTGGTGTCTGAACTGGAAGATCTGTTGCGCTACCGCCACAAAGAATCATAACATCAATCTGATCTTTCATGCTTACTGCATCATCAACATGATATACTTTTGCACCCTCTGTTAAAATTGAAACGGTTTCTGGTGCACGACGTGTGAATACTGCAGCTAATTCCATATCTGGATTCTGCTTGATTGCACATTCCACACCA
>CALZIE010000100.1 GCA_945787565.1 uncultured Lachnospiraceae bacterium | reverse complement strand
CTGGATTCTGATTCCAGCATCTCAAGGTTCGAATCCTTGTAGCCCAGCTTAGTAAGGTCTGAAAGAAGTTTCAGATCTTTTTTTTATTGGAATGAAGCAGGATTCTTCTAATATATTGTACTAATAGTCAATTAGGAGAGCTTATGAAAAAAGCAGATGCGAAGAAAGCGGTAGGTATTATTTTGCTATTTGCACTGATGTATTTGGCCGGTGCAGGCATTGCAAAGACAATACAGCTTGTACAGGACAGCGTAGTGCAGACATCTTCAAGCGGAGAAAACTGGGGACTTTCATTTCAGAAGGAAGGGGCGGCACCGGTTGCAAATGCAACTGCAGATGAATTGAAGAAATACGATGCATATTACATCAATGAGACAGAGGAAAAGGTTATTTATCTGACCTTTGATGCCGGTTTTGAAAATGGAAACACAGCTCCGATTTTAGATGCCTTAAAGAAACATAATGCGAAGGCTACCTTCTTTTTGGTAGGCAATTATATAAGAACAAGCCCTGATCTTGTGAAGCGAATGATTGCAGAAGGCCATACCGTTGGAAATCATACGGAGAATCATCCTAATATGTCAAAGATAGCGACGATGGAAGCATTTAGGCAGGAGATAGAAGGACTGGAGGCCATTTATAAAGAAGTGACAGGGGAAGATATTGTTAAGTTATATCGTCCGCCACAGGGGATTTATAGCATTGAGAATCTTGAGATGGCAAAAGAGCTTGGATATAAGACGATTTTTTGGAGTCTTGCTTATGTGGACTGGTATGAGAATAAGCAGCCAACAAAAGAAGAAGCGTTTAAGAAGCTGTTAGGCAGAATCCATCCAGGTGCCATTGTTTTACTTCACAGCACTTCAAAAACCAACGGAGAGATCTTAGATGAGCTGCTGACAAAGTGGGAGGAGATGGGCTATACATTCCGTCCACTTACGGAATTAACGGAAATGGAACCACAGACATAGAAATTGGTACATATTAGAAATCGACATTATTTTCATAATGTTCGTGCAAATTGAGGCAATAACTGTTATAATTAATCCTGGGATAAAAATAAATGCCACCAGGAGGTTACAGGATGGAAAAGACAATAAGTATTCATAATTTAATCAAGGAACAGTATAGTGAATATTTTAATAGAAATATCATACAGTTAAACATAACTCAGAATGAGGAAGAAGTGTACTTAGTTGCAGTTGAAAACGTAAAAGATGAAACTGGCATGACCAAAGAAGAAGTAAAGAAATACCGTATGGATTTTGAAGTGGAAGACGGAGTTCGTTTCTTAGATGCTACAAACTCTGTTGAAGCAAATGCAATCAAATTTGTAGAAGAATCCAACCCATTCACAATTGTGAATATTGCTCCTGATATTTTTACAGATGCTGCATGCGGTGATATCATTGGTGAATTCATCACATCTGGCATGGGCGGAGATTCTTCTTTATTTCAGTAAAAAGTTTAGATCGGTTCAGGCGAGTAAAAAGGGATTGACAAATAACGAAAAATCCGTTACTATTTTTTATCAGTGAGCTGTTAGAGAGAAGAAAAACAGTTCAAAATGAGCGGAACAAACAGGATAGAGCAGATGGGCGGCTATAACAACCCATTTGCTCTATTTTTTTGCGCAGAAATAGGCTGTTTTTTAGCCTGACTGTGTTTTAATTCCTGTTTTTCCCAAAAACGAATAAAATGGAGGTTTGAAATGAAAAAGTTTATTCGGAATATAGTAAAGGACCGTGTATTTTTATCCACACTGATTACACTTGCAATTCCTATTACACTGCAAAACTTTATCACATCGTCCTTAAACCTGGTTGATAACTTAATGATCGGAAAACTTGGAGAAACAGCAATTGCAGCCGTTGGTCTGGCAAATCAGTATTTCTTTATTTTCCTTCTTGCCATCAGTGGCGTGAATGCAGGTGCAAACGTATTTATGGCACAGTACTGGGGGAAAAAAGATCTTGGTAATATTAAGAAGATGCTTGGAATCAATGTAAGTGTCGGAGGCATCACTGCACTTTTATTTGGTATGTGTGGACTCTTCTTTCCAGAGCAGATCATGAGCATTCTTTCAAAGGATGCAGAAGTAATCGCTCTTGGAGCACAGTATATGAGAATTGTATCCTTGACAACGATGTTAACCAATATTACACAAGGTTACTCAACCGCTCTTAGAAGTACAGAAGAGCCAAATGTACCGATGTTCGGCAGTTTGATCGGGGTATTATCAAATGCTTTCTTAAACTGGATATTTATTTTTGGAAACTTTGGAGCGCCAGCTATGGGAGTAGCAGGTGCTGCGATTGCAACCACAATTGCCAGAGTAATTGAAATGTCATATGTGCTTTACTGTGTATATGGAAAGAAGAACAGGGTAGCAGCAGGAATAAAAGAAATGTTCTCATATAGAATGCCAGATATCAGACGATACTTTAAAGTATCCACATCTGCTATCTTAAATGAGCTTGTATGGAGTATTGGTATGACTGCTTACTCTATGGCTTATGCTCGGATTGGAACCAATGCGGTAGCTACGATGCAGATCGCTACCACGCTAAATAACATGTTTGTTGTAATTGCAACCGGCCTTGGTGTATCTTCTGCCATTATGGTAGGAAATAAGATTGGTTCCGGCGAAGAAGAGACAGCGCATGATTATGCGAATAAGATTGCTTTCTTAGCACCTCTTTCGGGTATCATACTCGGAATCTGTGTGGCAATTCTCGCACCATTTATTACTGGTTTCTTTAAAGTTGAGCCAACAACAATAACTGCAACAATTAATGTACTGCGTATTATGGCTGTATTTGCACCACTTCGTTTCTTTACGGTAGTTATGATTATCGGGGTATTTAGAGGCGGTGGAGATACAAAATTCACAATGCTTTTACAGCTTTGTACCGTTTGGTTCTATGCAGTTCCATTAGCATTTGTGGCAGCAGCAGTATTAGGATTTACAGTAGAACAGGTATTCTTCCTAATCTGCACAGAAGAAATCGTAAAGATTTTCTTTGTTATAAGAAGACTTCGTTCTAGAAAATGGCTGAAAAATGTGGTAGAGGAACCTGCTCTTGCAGCGTAGCAGCAACTAAGATAGAAAAAGAATAGAAAAAAGATACCGTACCCATTATGTAAAAGAAGGCATACTTCCTATCGCTAATGGGTGCGGTAATCTATTTTATAAACATTCTTTTTGAAAAAGAAAAATGAATTTGCTTTTTTTTCTAAAATTTGATAATATAATTTATATAATGACATATTAATACAGAAAATAGTAGCATCAATTATACATATGAATGAATATTCCAAAGAGAAAATAATGAGAATTAATCCTAAAGTACATAAAAGGTGACGGATGTCTGTTTCATGCCGTTGCAAAAAGGAGACATGTAGTGGAGAAATTATGGAGAGTAGGTAATTTTAATTTCATAACTGAGGAAGAGTATAATGCCGGGATCCGTGATCTGCAAAGAATCAAGCGCTGCATGGCGCTCTATAATTTGAATACCCCGGAGAATGCATCGGCTATGTATGAGGCGTTACGTCTCCGTCCAGAGTTTTTTGAGACCGTGATCGGAGACCAGTTTTTACATAAGCTTGTTACAATTGTAGTATCAGCAGATGTAGATAAACAGCGGAAATTATTAAGTCACAAGCAGGAGTACGCAGAAGTTCTTGAATTCATACAAAGCGAGGCAATTCCATTTGAAGAAAAATATAAGGAGATATTATCTTTAGGAGGAATAGAAGACTCTTTGGAAGAACAGACTGAAAAAAAGAAAGGATTTTCTTTTTTCATAAAAAGCTTATTACATCATAGATAAAGAAAACAATGAGTTTTTATTATAGGGAAATGAATGAAAAGAATGATAGAAAGCCTAGATGATAGCAGCAGGGCGTGTTTGATATAGACACGTCCTGCTGCTATCATCTAGGCTTTCTTTGTTTCTACAATACTAAAAAATATAGAAATGAAAACAGGGAAAAGGAATTAATTTACAAATGATATATTGACAAAAATTGGATGGTGCTATATCATTACACTATGTAAAAATATGACAATATAAGATAATAATTGCCATTAACGAACAGGTGAGGAATTACGAAAAACGAAAGAGAGAAGGAGGTAAATGAATAAATAAGGGGCTCTAAACAAGTTGATAGAGGAAAAAATATGAATAAGCATATAGTTTTTTGTGGTGGGTGTCTGTTCTTACTTTGTATTGGTTTTTCACCAGTACAAACAATTCATGCAGGAGAGATTAATGCGGCAGAACAGAAATTGATTAATGCAGCAGAACAAGAGTTTACATATGAAGGAAAGACGTACCGTGTAAGCAACAGTTATGTAGAACAGCTAAAGAGTTATCTAAGTCGGGACGGTGTGGACTTATCCGCTAGCCAGTGTGAAAGTCAGATTGCAAAGATTCATTCTAATGTAGAGCTTGGAGTATTGTCTGGATATCTGTATGAAGTAAAGGAAAGCAGTGATGCACAGAAAGTAGAAGCGGCAGCACCAGAGGAAGAAAAGTCTGATAATGCAATGGAAAAGAAGGAAGTAGAACAAGAACCAAATCAGCAGATGAAAGAAGAAGCTAAAGGAGATAGCAAAGAGACTATATCTGAGAAAAGTCCAACGCCGATAGAACAGGAAGTGGAAAATAACAAAGAGACAGATCGCTATGAAGAAAAACAGACTGCAAAAGAAGAAAAGGAAGATACTGCACAAAGTACAGAGAATGCGAAGATTGAAACGGATTCTTATGTCACAGCTGATGAAAGAGAAAGTGTACTGATTATCAAAGAAACAGGTTTTTCGATTAGAGACACTATAATAGCCGGAGTTATATTAGGCACGATACTATTTTTAAACATAGGGTATGCTCTTAAGAAATCTGAATAAAAGATCCATTATCTTTTAAATAATTATGATAGGAGAAGTAATATGAACACAGCAGAAAGAGATGAAATGGAAATTGATTTAAGAGAGTTATTTGCAGTATTGAAAAGCAAGCTATGGCTAATGATTCTGATTGGGCTTATTGTGGCAGCAGGTGCAGGTGTGGCTACCAAAACATTACTGACACCGCAGTATGAGTCTACAAGCAAAATGTATGTAGTTAGCAAGTCAGCAGATCTTACCTCTCTTACGTTATCGGATTTACAGCTTGGAACCCAGTTGACAAAAGATTATATGGTGCTCATTCAAAGCCGTACGGTTACAGAGCAGGTTATTGCAAATCTAGGACTTAATATGACGCATGAAAAGCTTCTTAGCTGTATGTCAATTAGCAATCCGACGGATACCCGTATCTTAGAGATTACGGTTACATATCCGGATGCATACATAGCAAAACAGATGGCAGATGAGATTACAAAGGTAGCTTCTCAGAAGATTTCTGAGATCATGGATATGGCAGAGCCGAATGCAGTAGAAGAGGGTGTGGTATCTTTAAATCCAGTAAGCCCAAGTCTAAGAAAAAATGTTATGATTGGCGGTCTTCTTGGAGTATTCTTAGTAGCTGGCATCGTATGTGTATTATATCTGTTAGATGATACCGTGAAATCAACAGAGGATGTTCAGAAATATCTTGCTGTTACAACTATCGGTGTAATTCCTATGGAAGAGAATAAGGGACATCGTGGAAAGAAGAATAAACAAAGACGATAAATAAGTAGGAGGCATGAATCATGCAGAAAATTAAGTTTGAGAGACTTACGGAATTAGATCAGCATTCCAATGAATCATATAAGGCGCTTCGTACCAATATTCAGTTTTGTGGAAGTGATATAAAGACTGTTTTGATTACAAGCACTACTCAGAATGAAGGGAAAAGTTCAGTATCCTTTAATTTAGCAAGATCATTTGCAGAAAATGGAAAGAAGACTATTTTAGTTGATGCAGACTTAAGAAAATCCGTTATGGCAGGTCGTTATGGAGTGTCCGATACATCAGTAGGACTTTCTTATTATTTATCTGGTCAAAGAGAGATGGAAGATGTTGTGAATGCAACGAACATTCCCAATATGGATATTATCTTTGCAGGAAAGGTTCCACCAAATCCAGCCGAATTATTAGGAAGTGACGCATTTAGAAAGATGCTTGAAACCTTAAAGAGTGAATATGATTATGTAATCATTGATACACCACCTCTTGGATATGTAATTGACAGTGCGGTTATTGCACCAATCTGTGATGGAACGATTGTGGTAGTTGAGAATAATGCCATAAGCTATCGTGCTGCACAGGAAGTCATTGAGCAGCTTGAGAAGGTAAATTCAAGAATTCTTGGTGTTGTTTTAAATAAAGTGGTACTTCCGAAAAAGGATCGATACTATAGTTATTATTACAGCCATAACGATACAGATGGCAAGAATAAGAAGTCAAAAAAAAAACAGGTCTTAACGGATAAGGATAAAGAAAAGCAAGAAGTGGAAGAAGTTTGGAACATGATCCGATAATACATATTAGAAGGAAAGCAGAAAGATATGTCATGTTTTTAGGCAGATCATACGTTTTAAGTAACGAGATATATAAAAGAAAGAGCCTGCTAATTATCTTCTGTCAGATAGTAAATGATACTGTCTGGCAGAGGATAATTGGCAGGCTTTTCTTGGTTCATAGGAAATTGCTCTGCAATTCCCTATGAATCAAAAACTCTCCGAGGGATGCGCACTCCGCCTGCGGCTACGGCGCGACAAAGTGACATCGCCCTGAGAAAAAAAGATATGCGGAGCCTAGAGTGGCGAAGCCACTTTGTTCGTTAAAGTAATATATTCTAAAAAGCATTGTCTGTTGTTTAGAATGCAAAATTGTCTAGTTGATGCGTTTTTAGATTGTCATGACGCCGCCAAATTGAGCTAAGTAGGCTTCCAAATCTTTGTAAGACGGGCAGTATAGTCCAACTTTACGCCAGAAAGAACGATCATGGTTTAGGTGTAGAATATGGCATAGCTCATGAATCACGACATAGTCTATTGCGGCTGGGTGGGCCATGGAGAGACGATAATTGAATGTTAACTCTTTTAAAGAGTTACAGGTACCCCATGATTTCGGGGAGTCCACAATTGTAAGGCCAGAAGATTTGACACCGATGATAGATTCAAAATGACGTACTCTCTCTTTTACATACTCCCGTGTTTTGGTAGTGTAAAACTGCTTTAGGGCAGCACGAATCTCTTCTTCACTTTCTGGAACGGAGGTTAAGAGGTCCTTTAGATTGACTGCATGTCCAAGATAAAGGAATTTTTCTTCTTCTTCATAGGTTTTCTGTCTTGTGATAACAACTCGGTTTTCTAAACGTTTATAAACATCTAAAATTTGTTTTTTATTCTTTTTTACGAAGGCAAGAATGTCTGCCTCCGTCGTCTTCTTTGGGACTTTTGCTGTGACAAGCCCTTCGGGTGTAACATCAAGGACCATCTTCTCACGTTTCCCATACTGGACGTTTACGGTAATGGTCCGGTCATCTATAATAAGTTCCATTTACAGCTCCTTTTCATTTCTTCTGCAAGGTCTAAAAAAATCCACTCCATTACTTCATATTTATCCTGTGGATAAAAGGGAGGATATTAAAAAAAGTACGTAGGATTGATTTGTTTTATTATACATAGTATTTCGTTAAAATACAAGGAAACAGCTACCGGAGGTGCGGAATATGGGTATAAGTTTAATTTAACTTATGAAGATATGGAACGCATTTTTACACAGGGAAAGGAGAAAGATGGGAGCCGCAAAGTTTGGCATTATTGCGGTAATTGCTGTCATGATTGTATTGGTTCTTGGAATTGTATCCGGTTTTATTCTGCATGGAACGAATGGTCTTGGTGCAAAAGTGGTGTTATATTATGCAGATACGATTACAACGATGAATATGAGTTTATACAGCCTGATTCTAGTAGTAATTTTACTATAAATGCAGATACTTTTATTGATGGAAAATGAAAAAATTAGTAGAGGGCGATAGTTATGGCATATACAAGCAGAAGGCTGACAAAGGCATACTATGATGCGAAAATAAAGTATTTTGATGAAAATTCCAAGATTATATTCTTCTCGGATTCTCATCGTGGGGATGATTCCATTTCCGATGAATTCACAAGAAATCAGACGCTCATGTTAGGTGCTCTTCGGTATTATTACCGGGAGGGATTTACTTATATTGAAAATGGCGACGGAGATGATTTATGGGAGTATCCCCATTTTAAGCATATTAGGGTAGCACATACGGATATCTTCACGATTATGAAGAAATTCTATGACGCCGGACGCTATATCATGATTTATGGAAATCATAATATTTATATGCGTAATAAACTATATGTAAAAGCACATTACGATTATTTTTATGATGAATACCAGGAACGGAATGTGGAATTGTTTAAAGGAATTAAACCCATTGAATCGCTTATTTTAAAACAGAAGAAGACAGGACAGGAGATTTTAGTGCTGCATGGGCATCAGGGTGATTTAATGAATGACCAGCTATGGTTTGTCAATATGTTTATTTTACGTTATTTCTGGCGGTTTATGCACGTGGTAGGTTTTCATAATCCGGCAAGCCCAGCAAA
>CALZIE010000099.1 GCA_945787565.1 uncultured Lachnospiraceae bacterium | reverse complement strand
AGGTTCCATATCAATAAAAATATTCAATAATCACTCAGGATTCCGAGAGTACATTTTCCTTTTTTATTATTATAGAACCGCATCAATCTTGATACTACGATGAATCGACAGATCCAACAGATCGCTTTTCACTTTAATGATTGGTTTGCTAAGCGCATGCTGATTCACCATAATGATTTCGCCCATCATATCGTTGCTTAAACGTACCGTCTGATGGATGTATGTCTCTACAATTCGCTCCAATAAAGGAATCAGATACTGAGGTGCATACTGCTGCAATCCCTCCTGTTCCAGCTGATGGATTACATCAAATGGACACACTGCTGGCCGGTAAATCCGGTTGCTGGTCATCGCTTCATATACATCTGCGATTGCTACAATCATTGGGAAATAGTTGATCTCATTTCCAACAAGTCCGTCCGGATACCCTTTTCCATCATATCGCTCGTGATGAGAAAGGGCCGCCATCCGAACTCGGTCATCCATATCATTATTACTCAAAATCTGATAGCCGATAACTGGATGTGTCTTAATGACCTCATACTCTTCCGGCGTCAGCTTCTCCGGCTTATTGATGATTGCCTTTGGAATCTTAATCTTTCCAATATCATGAAGCATCCCGCTTAATGTCAGGATTTCCTTTTCCTCTTCGGTCATATGTAGCCATTCCGCAAATACATGGCAAATAATTCCCACATTAATCGAATGCATATAAGTGGGATCATCATAGTCACGGATGCAGTGCAGCATCTGAAATACATTGGTATTGCTTGAACAGTTGCTTATAATATCCTGAATGTTCCTTATTAGAACTGAGGTATTCTTCTTTCCCCGGCATTCAATCAGGTCATTCATAATTACCTTGCCATCTTCCACTGCTATATCATAGCTTTTCTTAAATTCCCTAAACTCCAGACTCTTTTTAATCTTATTGGAAAATATGGTTTCCTTGTTTTCTTCCCTGTTAACTTCGTAAACCGCTATGCTTTCAATGGCATAAAACATCAGTTTTGCGATCATCCCAGCATCTAACACTGTATTGCAGCTCAAGATAAGCTGGTCATTTCTAGAATACACATCCCTTGCAGTCATCATGCCTGTAATCACACTTCCAATCGGAACCCGAATGACTTTGTCCTCTGAGCCGCCGCTTATGCTATCTTTATTGCTCAAGCGAATACCTCCCTCCATACTATCTTCGGAATAAAATCTTCTTCTCATTCGTATCAATTTCGCATCGCGCCCCAAGCGGCAGCATCGCTGTCGGGAAACAGTGCCCACAGCAAATTCCGGCTATTACTGGCTTATCAAATCCCCTAAAATACTCTCTCATCAGATCCGGCACTAAAAATTCCGGATCGTCTTTATTCTCAGCCTCATCAAAAGAACCAATCAGCAACCCATTAATCTGCTGCATGATTCCGGCATGGAACAGCTGATCAAGCATCCGGTTCACGCTGGATACCGGCTCATAGATATCCTCAATAAATAAAATGGTATTCTCAAAATTCGGTGCATAGAATGTTCCAATCATACTGGTTAATAAGGAAAGATTTCCTCCGATAATCCTTCCCTCTGCTTTTCCCGGTGCGATGACCTCAATCTTCTTCTCTGGGGGATTGACAAACTCATATTTTTCTTCCATATTCAGCACATCATAAAAACACTTTTTTGTATAACAATCAAAATGTTCTAGCATATTGGAAGAAACCATTGGGCCATGAAAGGTAACCATATCGCACATTTGATAAAATGCCATATTGAGATTGGTAATATCGCTGTATCCAATGAATATCTTTGGATTTTTCCTTATCATATCATAATCAAGCAGATTCATAATCCGTCCCGTTCCATTTCCCCCTCGGATACAAAAAATCGCTTTGATATCTGGACTTGCAAACATTTCATTAATATCTAACGCACGATCTTCATCCCTGCCCGCCAGATAACCATGATAACTCTTCTTGCAACTTTTCCCGATTCTCACATAATACCCCATCTGTCTTACAAACGCAGCGCATGCCTCCACTCGTTCCGGTGTCACACCGGATGCCGGACATACAAGACCAACCGTATCTCCTGGTCGCAATTTCTCCGGAAATCTCATATTCATTCTCCTTTATATCATATTCCTTCTGTGAAATCAATAAAACATAAACTTATCGAAATTTTATCTCAATTCTATCAATAGCATTCTGCAATTCTATCCATTTTTTCTTTTCTTGACATTATAATAAACATGTTTATTCCTTTTTCTAAGCTTTTCTGCTGTCAAAATAAACAAAACCATCAATGGCATCCAGGATATCCGAAAAGACCTCCCTCGGTGCCACACTGACATACTGCTCTAAAATCTTCTGTTCCGCCTCTCCTTTATATTTGCCATAAAAGATATCAAACAGGTTGTGCCCTCTTACATAAATCTTAACCGTTTCCATCTGTTCCTTTAAATCCTCTACCGACTGAATCTGAAGTCCGGTCTTTGCCTGCATCTTCTTTACACTTACTAACTTATACAGATGCTCTGTGTAATGAGAAAACAGTGTCTGATAAAACTCCTCTTCGGATTTTATTACCCCGATTTTCACCATAGAAGCCGGATCTAAAAAATAGTTTTCAAAGGAATAATATTTCAAAATCAATACATTCTTTGGGGTGACCCGCGGAATATGATTCATATCCTCTTTCCTTCTTCTATCATAGTAGTTACACAGCTTTTCTTTTAATTCACCAGCATCCAGCCCGTCGCCATCCCGTATCATCAGAAACTGATCTTTCAGATAACACTTGTTCATATACTTCAAATTAGCATACGTCTTAATATTCGTGCAGCTGTTTGTAGGAATGATTGCGATTCGTCTTAGATTTCCTGCTGCATCATAGCTGTCTGCGTAATATTTCTTCAAAAGCAGTGGAAGCCGGTTATAATCCTGCTTTCCTTCCACAATAAATACAAAGCTTACGTTAATCAGATCATTGGCCGAGTAGCCTAAATCATTTAAAATCTCATCCAAATCCATATTCTCATAAGCAATGGTATGGTACTCTTCATCCAGCATGGTCTGTTTAATCTGCCTGGAATTAAAGTTGAAGATAAGGGTTGGAGAATGCGTGGAGAAAATCACCTGATTCTTCTTAGACAGACGATATAAAATCTCGCTTGCAACTTTCTGCATCTGCGGGTGCAGATAGATTTCCGGATCCTCTATCATAATAATGCAGGGAATGCCACCTTCCGTATTCATATAAGCTTCTAAAAGCGACAGAATATAGATGCTTTTCGTTCCGGCACTCATCATCGCGATATCCCCTTTAACCTTACAGCTGCTATTGTATAAAAAGGTTTTCAAAGAAAAAATCTCATCAATATTAAAATCAATGCGGTAACAAATCTGTTCCGCACTTGTACTGTTCTTTCGGAAAAAATGGTTGAGCTTTTCCATAAAGGAATCCATATTTAGTTTATAAAGCTTATATTCTAACATCTTAGCCGTTTCAAATGCTGACATTTCCTCCGGCTGCTTGTTCATGATTTCTCTCATGCATAAAAAACAGTTATCACACCTTTTCGCCGAATCATGGATGCACACATTCTCCCTTAGACCGGCAAGTACCGATTCTCCCTGTGCGTAAAAAATATCATTTTCAATCTCCTCTACATCACGACTGTGATCGATAAAATGAATCTTCGGCAAAATTTCTTTTATGTACTTGTTCTGCCCGCTTCCCTCCATTTCATAGAAAACTGCCCCGCCTGGTATTGCCACATAGGTAAAGCAAATCTGACCTTCCTGAAACTTTGGAAGCCTTTCGGAAAACTCCGTCAGCCATTCACCATACTCCCGTTTCGTACTTACTCTTCCCTGCTTATAAAATAACTGAAGGTCCTCCTGGGTTATGGTAAGCCTCATGGTTATCTCGATTTTTTTCGTAAGGTCCTGAAAATCAGAGAGTTTTGGCTGATATTTTCCGGTTGCAGCTAAAATAGCCTGTAAAATCACCGTCTTCCCGGTTCCATTGCGTCCGACGATAATAAATGCGCTATCAATATCTGAAATGGTAATTCCTCTGATCGATTTAAAATTCCGAATAGACATTGCTTTTATCTGCATCTGCATCCTCCTGACGATCTACGTTTCCCATCCTTCTATTCTATCATAATTCTTTATTATTTTTACTATTTTTTACTTTTTCTTCTTTTTTTATCTTAGCTATTACTACTTTATGATAGCTTCTCTTTTAATATTCCCAAACAAAGTGCACTAGCGTTCTATCGTTCCTGGCATTCTTCTAAATGAATCTTTTTCATAAATCTGTCTCATGAATCTATTTTATGAATCTTGTTCAATCTGTTTTCTAACCTTCTTCAAAAATCTGTTTTATAAATTTGCTTCCTAAATTGAAAAATGGAATATAAAAAAACGCAAAAAAGCTGCTGTACATTACGTCTTTCGGCGTATTGTTGTACAACAGCTTCGTTGCATCACATGCTATGCATATTTCTTTAATTCTGCCATATTGCTTACTTCATAGCAGTAACAGTCGTGTTCATAAGACCGAATCATTTCTTCAATGCTTACCATATCAGATTCTGACATAATCTTCTTCACATACTTTTCAGAAAAAATCACCGGTCCGGAACATTCGCCTTTATAAGTAATCGTTCCGATTCCTCTCTCACTTGCTACAAAAGAATTAATAAAATTCAGTAATGTCTGTTTCTGCAGATATGGCTGACTGCATTCTGCAAGCATATAATACTGTTTTAATGCTTTTCTTCGCTCTATATTCGATAAGCCAGCTTTGACATAAGAAAGACTGGTCCCTTCAATGCTTTCATTCAGGATTACATGAAGAATCTCATTTCCTTCAGCTTTTCTGGCTTCAATCTGATTTAATAGTTTTTGATTTCTGGATACTAAAAGCAGTTCACCATGCACCTCATCAATCATTTCATAATACAGTGACAAAACCTGATCAAGCACCGGGGTGTTCTTTACCATGTCTCCTTCTATGGTTGTCTCTAGTAATATGCAATTTAACTTTCTCAATCGAATCTTCCCCTTCCTTCCTGATGGCCTTTGGATACATACTGATAAACAATTCAGACTGGAAAAAGGATGTCTTTCCTTTTTATTCTCTCTATTTCTATCTTAAAAATGTACCGAAGAAATACATTTTGTATTTCTTCTACTAAAAACCACATCATATAGTACGACATTTCGACTATTTTCGTCAAGTCCTTTTACTAAAAATTGTTGAAACTGCTCCACCCAAATTATTCTATTTTTTTCATAATTTCATTGACAACGTTTTCTTTCCGTGGTATTCTAATATCAATTCATAGTAATGCAGTAGGATTATAGGTTTATGTTTTTCAATCCTTCCGCATCATTCAAAAAAGAAAGGAAGAATAACAATGGCAAATATCAAGAAAAGCATTACAGACTTAATCGGACATACTCCTTTATTGGAATTATCAAATTTAGAAAAAGCAGAAGGTGCAAAAGCATCCATCATCGCGAAACTGGAATATTTCAATCCAGCCGGAAGCGTAAAAGACAGAATTGCAAAAGCGATGATTGAAGATGCGGAAGCAAAAGGCATCTTAAAGGAAGGCTCTACTATTATCGAGCCAACAAGCGGAAACACCGGAATCGGCCTTGCAAGCGTTGCTGCCTCTAAAGGATACCAGGTTATCCTCACTATGCCAGAAACCATGAGCGTAGAACGCCGTAATCTTTTAAAAGCATATGGTGCAAAACTAGAACTGACAGATGGAACAAAAGGCATGAAGGGTGCTATTGCAAAAGCAGAAGAATTAAAGGACAGCATCGATGGTGCTGTAATCCTTGGTCAGTTCACTAATCCTGCCAATCCAGAAACTCATCGCCTTACAACCGGTCCTGAAATCTGGGAAGACACAGATGGCGATGTTGACTTCCTTGTAGCAGGTATTGGTACCGGCGGAACCATTAGCGGCACAGGAGAATACTTAAAATCGAAGAATCCAAATTTAAAAGTAATCGCAGTTGAGCCAGAAGGATCTCCTATTCTTTCAAAAGGCTACGCTGGTCCTCACAAAATCCAGGGAATTGGTGCTGGATTCGTTCCAGAAACCTTAAACACTAAGGTATATGATGAAATCATTGCCGTTTCCAACGAAGACGCTTTTGCAACTGGTCGTAAGATTGCTCACAACGAAGGCATCTTAGTCGGCATCTCATCCGGTGCTGCTGTATATGCAGCCCTTGAACTCGCAAAACGTCCAGAAAACGCTGGCAAAAAGATTGTAATTATCCTGCCAGATACCGGTGATCGTTACTTATCCACTCCAATGTTCAACGACTAAATCCTACTATTCCACTCACAACAAAATAAGCCTCCTGCATTCTACTGCAGGAGGCTTATTTTGTTTCTATCATCTTTTTTCTATCCACGTTGTATCCTTTTATGTCCTCGTTCTATGTTGTTATGTCCTCGTTCCATTCTATGATCTATACTCTCACATAACTGCGATACTTTCGATTCTTCTCTTTCTGGTCATACATAATGGCATCCGCTTCCCGAATAAAATCATCTACAGACTTCTGGCAGCTTGGTATATCATAAAATACACCACAGCTTGCTTCAATCTTATAGCGCTTATCAGAAGCACTGTTATAAACTCGTAATGCCGTCTTTAATCTCTTATTGTATTCCTTTATATAATCAATATCATTTGGGATTCGTCCAGCTACAATAAACTCATCGCCCCCAAATCTGGCACAAATCTCATCCTTCTGTGATATTGATTTGAGCACCTGGCTAATTGCCACCAGCGCCCGATCGCCTTCTGCATGTCCAAATGTATCATTGATATATTTTAATCCATCCAAATCAATCGAAATCAGCATTAAATGCTCTTCATTCTGAGCACATTCCTCATAGATTGTTGTAACCCTCTCAAAAAATCCTCTTCTGTTCAATAATCCAGTCAGCAAGTCATGAGAATACTTTTCCCGCATCTGTTCCATCTTCTGGTTCTGCTCCATGCTTCGTCTGATGGATTCAATAATACTGCTAAGTGCCATAGAAAAAGCATAAAATTTGCTATAGTCTGCTTCCGTTCCGTCAAATGTAACTGCCATGTATCCAATGGCCTTATCTAACATATGTAATGGTAAAAAGAATATCTTTTCCTCTTTCTCCACATTCTCTTCCAGATCCGGAATCATATCGCTGACTGCATATGGCTTTTTGGCGTACTGAGAGCCGTCTTTCTTATAGATAAATCCAAGCATCCCACCTGGATATCCGCTCTGATAGTACACCTGCTTATTCTTACCCTTTACCTCTTTGATTCTCCTATACTCCGGAATCAGGCAAAGCCATACTTCTGTTGCATGGATTACAGGCAGATACGCCGTAATGCGATCTGTCATATCCATAATATTCTCGCATTCCATTAGTTGCGCAGACATTTGTACCATTGCATTTGTAAAGCGTTCATTTTCGGAAAGTCTTCGATAAAGCATCTCTGAAAGACCTGCATTCCCTTGTGTTCTCTTTCGATATGGACAGCAGCTTTCCCCATATCGAATCTTAAACGGCACATAATGCATTGTTTTCTCTGTAATATGATGAAATACATTAAATAGAATATCCAACGCCAGTGCAGCTGCTTTCTTAAAATCCTGACAGGCCGTAGTCAGAGACGGCACATAGTTCATTCCCTCTTTTGTACCATCAAATCCAGATACTGCAACCTGTTCCGGAATGCGGTATCCAGCCTTTAAAAGCCGCCGGATAACGGTCATTGCCATTGTGTCATTGGCACATATAAAAGCTTCCGGCATTTCCTTTTTTGAACTTAGTATCTCATCCATTACATGCTCTGTTATCTCTTCACAGTAGCCTCCATAATGAATCCGTTCCTCTTCCACCGTTAAATCATACTCTTCCATTACCTCTCGAAACACAGCTAGCCGCTCTTCTGAAGATGCATTTCCTGGTATTCCGGCAACATACTCAAACACTCTGTACCGATGATTCTCAACAAAGTGCCTTATAATCTTCTCCATTGCCTTCTGATACTCAAATAGTATATTATAACATCCTTTTAAATTATAATCGATTGATACAACGGGCAAATTCTCTTTTTGAGCACTTTCCTGTATCTTTTCTAGAATTTGCTTGTCTTTTATTGTCTCAGATAAAAGAATGATGCCATCAATCTTCTTATAATTTATCAGATAGTATATATTATTTTCCCCTATTTTATTGGCTTCCCCTGCAATATCATCCCCCAATGCAGTAAAAAATAGAAGACACATCTTCATCTGTTTTGCTCTTGCAAGCAACTCACTAATCATGACAGACTGATAATTATCATTCGTCCCGGAAAGGCATACAGCAATAACTTTCTTTGAAGAATTGTTCATACGTTACCCTCTCACTTTACTTCTCACCCAAAACGGGTTACTTTTTTACATATTTTAACAGTTTTTCTTGTATTATAAAACTATTTTATCCGGTTTTCAATTGATTTTTCTTATTTTTGGAATATCGGCTGATATGATACTTTTTAGGCATAAAAAAAAGAAACCACAATTGCGGTTTCTAATAAAATCTATCAAATCTTCACGTTGAAATAATTGTTTATTCAATCCATTTTCATTCGAACAAACCTTTTTTGGTTAAGCCCTCGACCTATTAGTAACAATCAGCTGCACGTGTTACCACGC
>CALZIE010000098.1 GCA_945787565.1 uncultured Lachnospiraceae bacterium | reverse complement strand
CATTTATGTCACTACCCCACCAGGTTACGTTTCTGGATGAGGAGTTCGGTCATACGAGCCTGGATATAGAGCTGGAAATCGGCTGGTTTTTTAATCTGGTAACGATCAAAAATCTCTGTATAGGCCTGTTTCAATACATCTCTTGGAATAATCTTTCCGCTTAAGCGGTAACTTTCTAAAGGATGTTCCTGTCTCTCATTTCCATTGATTACTTTAATTGCCTTTGGACCAAACCACTGGAAGGTCTCAAACACATGATCAATAATATCTTTTTCCTGTGGATTTAATGCTTTTTCATCCACTTCGATCACTCTTACGCCATTTTTTCTCATATTGTCGTATAGTGACAGATAAGGCATCGCATTGTATGTAATCTGACATTCTGTATCAAATAATGGCTTATCATACATTGCCAATGAGACCGCCTGTGAATAGAATAACACAACTTGAATCATACGAGCTGTTATCTCTCCATTAGCCTTATTGATAATATACTGTGCCACTAACTTAATCTTCGATTTAGTCAGCACATCAAGTACTGCACGCTTGCTCTTTTTAAAAGCTACATGAGTTAACTTGTCTTCATTGTCCACTAACAGCTTATAGTAGTAATTTGGGTCGCTCTGTAACAATTTTAATTTTTCTGAGTATTCCTGTGTTGGAATATCCCCCTCAATATAACGGATAATTGTTGTCTCTCCCCATCCTAAAAGCTTTGCTAATGGTTTCTTTCCAATATTGTACGTAATTAATAAATCCTTAATCTCATCGACACTAATTGTTCTTTCATTTGTTGTTCTTAACTTTCCATCGTTCATTGATCATCCACTCTTTCTGTTGTATTCCGCGATGGCCCTTACCATCTTCCCCGTTACAAAAGCAATCAACTACAATTTCTTACTCCTTTGTAAAAGGACCTGTTCCCTCGACTATGGCCCTGTTGATATAATTAATACTTCCTGTATTCATTGATATCATTAATAATAATCTTAAACCCTTTGATAATACGTTCAAACATACCTCGCTCATAACAGCTGACTAAAACCATTCCAATTGGAATGCCAAGAATCATGCCAAACACTCCCCCTAATCGATAACCTATAAACATAAAGATCAAGGCTGCAAATGGATTTAATCCAATACTGTCTCCTACCATCTTTGGCTGTAAAATCTGCTTTACCAACTGGCATACCAGATACAGAATACAGATAAACACAGCATGAAGATAACTGCCAGTAATCAAATCTACAATCGCCCATGGCCAGAAAACCGCTCCTGTTCCGAATACCGGAAGAAAGTCTAAAAAAGCGATCCCTAGTGCCAGCAAAAACGAATAGTCTACCTTCATAAACTCAAACGCAATGAACATAATGACAACTAACACAAGCATAATTTTAAACTGTGCCTTAAAATATCCCCCTACAGCATTTTTAAAATTCTCGGCTACCATCTTATATCCACGTTTAAAAGAATCCGGAAGAATCTTGTTCGCTTTTTCCGCTAAGTTATCCCTGTCCGCAATAAAAAAGTAAGTTGCAAGTATTGTAATAATCACCATTAGAATCGCATTCGCCACATTTTTCACATAACTGCTCACCTGTGGGATGTTTGGCAACTCTATCCCATTTAAAAAGGAAGATAGATAATTCTCTGCATCCTGACTGAATCCTTCAAAGAAATTCCGGATTCCTTCTGGCATAATTGCAAATATTTTTGCCATTCGAAGCGATATCGTATCCATCATATCAATCATTGCCTGTGCAATATCCGACGCATTCTCAATCAGTGCAGTCACTTCTTTCACAAGCAACGCTCCCACTAAATATAACACCCCAAATACGCCTGCTAAAACCACAATAATGATAATTGCAGACCCATGTTTTCTTACAATCTTGACTTTTTTCTCCATAAAACGAACTAAAGGATTGGCTATCATAGATATAATAAAAGCAATTACAAATGGATAGAAAAACGAGAGTAGCTTAGGTCCTACCGTAACAACCAAAACTAACAAAATAATGTTAATTAGCAGGTTTACTACAATCTTCCCGTATATCTTTCGATTATTCACACAAAATCCCCCATCCTTATACCTTTGAACTTTCCTTCCAAAAAGCTCAAAAGTATGCCAATTCATTTTACCATCTTTTTCTTACTTTTTTCTTACTTTCTTCTTATTTTTCCTTAATAATATGTCAAAAAACAATATTATTCATTTACAAATGTTCTGATTAAAAAGGTTAAGAAGAAAATAACTGCTGCAATCATTACAATTGTAGGACCTGTTGCAAGGCTTAGATAATAGGATAAAATCAAACCTGCAATTCCTGAAAATACGGCAATGATAACCGAGAACAGGTGATATTCCCTCATGTCTGCTGCTATATTTCTCGCCGCTGCTGCCGGAAGGATTAACAGTGCATTGATAATCAGAATGCCGACCCATTTAATGGAAAGCATAACAATCAGTGCAATTAGCACCACAAAAATATTATCAAGCAGGACAATCGGTACACCCTTGCTCTTAGCAAGACTAGAGTTCAGGCTCATTGCATGAAGCTTATTAAAGCATAGTCCCCAAAACAATAGTGTCACTACAAAAATTAAAAGTAAAAATAATATCTCTTTTGGAGAGATACTTAATATATCACCAACTAAAAGTGCTGAATACTTTGAGAAATTTCCTCCTCTTGATAAAATCACAAGCCCCGTCGCTGTGCTTAAAGAGGAAAATACCGAGATAATCGTATCCGTCGAAACGCTGTTCTTTAACTTGATTCGGTTTAATAACAGTGCAAAAACAACCGCAAAGACGATCATAGACAGATTCGTATCACTAATTCCTAGTAAAATCCCGATTGCCATTCCAGTAAATGCAGAATGTCCCAATGCATCTGAGAAAAATGCCATTTTATTATTTACAATCATGGTCCCAAGAATCCCAAATAACGGTGTAATGATGAGAACCGCAATTAGCGCATTTTTCATAAAATTGTATTGCATAAATTCATATGGAAGCACTGCTTCCATCAGTCTATATATTGTATCCATTGACCGCTCCTTCTATACCCATGCCTTTCTGGAGCTTCCGAATACCTCTTCGAACTCCTTGCTTGAAAGCACCTCTTTCGGTGCCCCCTCCTTGATGATTGTCTTATCAATCAGGATCACATAATCTGCATATCGCTCCACAAACTCTAAGTCATGGGATACTAAGATCATAGCTAGATCATAATTATTCTTAAGGTTCTCAATATTATGATAAAATAGCTCCATTCCATTCCGGTCAATGCCAGAAACCGGCTCATCTAATAAAAGTAAGTTCGGAACTGGGGTGCAAGCAATCGATAGCAGCACTCTCTGCAGTTCACCGCCTGAAAGATCACATACCTTCTTATCAATCAGGTCTTCTGCCTTAAACATAGCTAACTGCTCTTTTACCTTCTTATATACCTTCTTTGACTTCCATAAAAATACCGGCACATTGCTGATATAACTTGCGAACATATCATAAACACTAGTCGGCGTATTCTTTTCCACATTCAGATGCTGCGGTACATATCCAATCTTAAGATCCGAAAGGCTATTATTTCGCATATCCTTAAACTCAATCGTACCTTCATGTTTAATCTCACCAAGCATCGCCTTAATGAGGGTCGATTTTCCTGCCCCATTCCTGCCAATGATAACAGTTAACTTGCCGCAGTGAATATGAAGATTGATATGTTCAATAATCGTTGTCTTTCCAACCTTCACTCCGATGTCCTTCATCCGGATACAATGAAGCCCACATGCCGCTCCATGCTGTGTTTGCATTTTTGCACCGGTTGCACAAGGAGCTGCTTTTATTCTTTTGTACACTTCTTTCTTATCTATCATATGTTTCTTTTCACTCATACGATTGTTAGCCAACATATCATCCTGATCTAGAATGCTTTTCCTATTTGTACTATCTTTCTTTTCTGACATCTTGCCCTATACCTCCTAGCAGTCAGGATAAAAGGCAGCTTTTATCCTTCAAAGCTGCCCTCCTCTAAAAGCATTGACTTTAATGTATTAATATTCTCTCTCATTCCATTTAAATAAGCATCCTTATCATTTGGTCCAGTTACAAGAGAGTCAATCACATAAACATCTGCACCAGTCTCTGCTGCAATATTTGATGCAATTGAAGCGCTATACTGCTCTTCTGTAAACAGATATTTAATATCATGAAGATGAATCTCATTCACAACCTCTGCAATCTCACCTGCACTTAACGCCGTATCCGATTCAATCTCTACGGTATACACGACTTCCATGCCAAGTTCATCTGCCAGATATGCAAACGCATCATGGAATGCAATCACTTCCTCACCTGAAAGACCAGCAAGTTCTGTCTCAAGTTCATCCTTCAATGCCTGAACCTTTTCCTTATAGGCAGTCGCATTTTCCTTATAAACCTGTGCATTCTCAGGATCATATAAAGCAAGACCATTTGCAATGTTATCAATCTCAGTAAGATACAGACTCATATTAAGCCATACATGACCATTCACATCACTGTGAACGTGATCATGATCTTCTGCTTCCTCATGCTCAGAATGCTCAGAATGCTCCTCTGCTTCATGCTCCGTACCCTCTTCGTCATGATTATGAGTACTTCCCTCTAAAAAGGTGATTCCATCGCTTGCTGTTATCACATGAAGGTCAGTATAGCCTTTCATCGCTTCTTCCATGAATAGTTCTAATTCCCCGCCATTCATAATTACGACGTCTGCCTCAGATAATGCCTTCATATCCTTTGTCGTAAGCTGATAGTCATGCACGCATCCGGTCTGGTTATCCGTCAAATTCGTAACAGCCACTCCTTTTGCTCCATCCGTAATATTTAAAGCTGCAATATACATCGGATAAAAAGTAGTAACAACCTCAAGCGCATCCTCTTTTTCTGTCTCTGTCTTCGAAAATCTGGTCACACCGTATCCAACAAGACTTAGCGCCAGTATAATCCCAAGCAAACCCAATAACTTCTTTTTCATCTTTTCTTACTCTCTTCCTAAATAATAAGCGATTACAAATCCAACCGCAAATGTAACAATACCTACAACAACACTCATAACACTAATTGTTCCTATTCCAATTCCCATTAGCACGGCAAATGGAGAAGCAAACACTAGTCCTAGAATTGCAAAGTATGTCTTTCTTTCATGCTTCTTTAACAAATACTCAATTACTTTAGCCACAGCATAAATGCCAATCAGTACACCAATACCAAATGGCGCGATAATTCCCACATTATGAAGAATCGTACCAATATCAAATGGTGAAAGTGCCTTAACCGTTCCGCTTACGGTCTCAAGAATCGGACTGTAATAGCCAAGTGCCATTAAGATCATAGAACCACTTACGCCTGGGATTACCATAGTAGCAGAAGCCACTACCCCTACAGCAAATAGTTTAACCACTTCTACAACCGATAATGTAATTACTTTCTCTGTATTCTCACCAAGAAGCTGCATGCCAATAATCAGTGCAAAAAATAACAAAAACAAACCATATCCGATTGGATCTGCTTTCTTGCCTCTTACCTTTTTTAGCATCATCGGCATTCCGCCCATAATCAAACCGATAAAGAGCATTGCCGTCTGAAGTGGAAAACTTTCAAAAAAGTATTCGATGACAAAAGAAAGTCCTACAAGGCCGATTCCCATACCAATCGCATAGGGAAGAAGCGTCTTCACGCTCTTAACAAACTGCTTGAAGATATTCGTGATTGCCCCAATCAACTTATCATAAATTCCCATAGAAACCATCATGGTCCCGCCGCTGACACCTGGTATGATATTCGCAATACCAATCATAATGCCGCGCAAAATATCCTTGATAAAATTCATCGCTATATCCTTCCTTTTTCACATATTTTGTATTCTTATACCCTGTGCCTAAAAAGCAGACAAGACTTATACTTCCTGTCTCACGAAAGACCTCTGTATTATACCATGCCTTTCCACGATTTGTCTATCAAACACGTGGTAACTCCCAGTATCTTCCCTTCTATTATAACCACTTTCCCAAAATACTCCAGTGCTTCTTTAAAAAATAAATAACGCTCCTAAAAATCCAGCTAACATACCGTCATATTCTAGTTTTTGTACCGTTATTTGCTTGAATAAGCCTCTATAATGTGTATAATAAAGTTTGTAGCAAAAACACAAAAAGGAGAATACACTATGTCTGATTCTATTGTTCGCCCGACTAATGCGTCGAATAATTCTAACTCTAGATCAAAAATGGAAAGCACCTTTCTGCTTCTTCCAGTTTTATTCATCGTATGCATATTGCCACTTATTGTCCGCTATCATGCATATAACAGTAACCTGTCTTCCTATTCGTGGTTTTCACAGAATGATGAAGCAGCCGATTACTTCCTCTACTATAAGCAGTGGACATTTACCGCAATCAGTGGCATCCTGCTTATCATCACGATCCTACGTGCCTGCATCAGCAAACGGACCTTGAAATTCAAGCCAATTTTTATTCCTTTGTTCCTTTATGCGGCATGTACTATCCTTTCAACCGTGTTTTCTGAATACAAATCATTTGCTGTAAGCGGCATCTATGAACAGTTTGAAAATGTATTCTGTCTGCTTGGTTATGTTCTGGTTGTATATTATATTTACATAACAATCGAAACAAAAGAAGAAGTCCAAATGGTCATCAACGCTTTAGCCATCGGTTCCCTATTAATTGGTTTAATCGGTGCCTTTCAGTCATTTGGTTACAACATTTTCAATACTGATTTCGGTAAAAACATATTATTTGGTACAAGCAATGTAGACATCACCTTCGCCTTCGAAGAAACACAGGCATTTGCCACCCTGTACAATCCAAACTACCTTGGTGTTTACACCTGTATGATCATTCCGATTTTCACTGTGCTTTTATTTTTCAGCCATAAATGGAGTGAACGAATTCTTTACAGCTTAGTAGTCATCACAAATATTCTAAGCTTATTCGGTTCTCGTTCCAAAACTGGTTTCATCAGTATTATTGTAGCGTTCCTATTCTTAATCCTCTTCATCCGCAAGTTCCTGATTAAGAAATGGTTTATCACCGTTCCGGTTGTGGCAGTGCTCTGTGCCGCCTTTATCTTTGTAAACCATGCCAACAATAATGCTTATATCAACAGCATCCTCTCTGTCTTTAAAAGTAATGGCACAGAAGCACCGCTTTCTAACGTAGCAACCATGGATGGTGCAGCATGCATCACCTATAACGGAAAGACCTTCTATATCAATATGATCACTGAAAACAATTCCATCTGGTTTAACTGTTGGGATGAAACCGGTGATACCATTGAACTTTTAGTCAATGAAGATTCCACCTACTATACCTTTGATAATGAAGCCCTTGCAGGCCTTTATGTATACCCAGTTATGTATGGTGACCTACTAAGCTTCTCTGTCAATATCGACGGCTACGACTGGTGCTTTACAAACCAGACAGAAGATAACAGTTACTACTATATTAATGTGTACGGAAAGCTTTGTAAACTCGATCCAGAAACAGAATTTGAAAAAGCCTTCCCTAAAAAATATGATAGCATCGCTACCGGACGTGGTTACCTATGGTCCAGTTCTATTCCTCTATTAAAGGAGAATATCATACTTGGAAGCGGACCGGATTCCTTTGTATTTGAGTTCCCACATGATGATTATGTTGGACTTTATAACAATGGATTCGGACTTCAGTTACTCACAAAACCACACTCCCTTTATATTCAGATGGGTGTACAGACGGGTGTTGTGTCACTGATTGCATTCTTAGTATTTTATCTTATGTATGCAGTTTCTTGTGTAAAGCTGTACTTTAAGGCTGATTTAAATAGTGGACTTGTGCATGTGGGGATTGCACTCTTTATGGGAACAATCAGCTATATGGTAAGTGGGATTACAAATGACTCTTCTATTACAATTGCACCGGTATTCTGGGTGATTATTGGGACTGGCATTGTAGTGAATACACTACTAAAGAAGTCAACAGCAAAATAATATAAGCTATAAAAAACGTTTTACCATTTTCCTCATATTAATTACAATGGCAAATTGCAATTAGCATGAGTGCAGCAAAAAAGCAGGTTACCTTCAATGGTAACCTGCTTTTTTTAGTTTTTATTTTCTTCCCTCTTTTACCCCATCTTGCTTAAGAACGCTTGTCACAGTCCTAAGAATACACTTGAAGTCAAACCATACGCTCATTCTTCTTACATATTCTCCATCAAGCTTTGCTTTCTCTTCGATTGCAAGCTCATCTCTTCCATTAACCTGAGCCCAGCCGGTAAGACCAGGTCTTATATCATTTGCACCATAACGATCACGCTCCGCAATCAGATCGTCCTGATTCCATAAAGCAGGTCTCGGTCCTACAATACTCATGTCGCCCTTTAAGATGTTAAAAAGCTGGGGCAGTTCATCTAGGCTTGTCTTTCGCAAAAATGCTCCTACTTTTGTTATGTATAAATCCGGATTCGAAAGAAGATGCGTCGGACAATCCTTTGGTGTATCGATTCTCATCGTACGGAATTTTAATATATTAAAATAGGACTTATGAATTCCAACCCGCTTCTGTTTAAAGAAAACAGGCCCTTTCGAAGAACATTTAATGGCTACTGCGATCACAATCATAATAGGCATTAAAACAATAATGCCTGCCAGACTTAAGAGCCAATCCATTACTCTTTTCATATCGGTTCATTTC
>CALZIE010000097.1 GCA_945787565.1 uncultured Lachnospiraceae bacterium | reverse complement strand
CTGGCTTATTTTGTTTACTGCAACGGATGTAAAAACTTGAGTGTAATGGAATGGAAGGAGGAGAGAAAACAGGGAGTGAGAGAACGGCATAGGATTGTTATCTTTAGGTTATCTTTAGGTTGGGTTTAAATGAGGTTAATGGTGGGGGAATAGAATGAAAGCATAAAGAAAGTGGAGGCGATGGTATGTTAGAGTGCAGAGGATTGGTGAAATCTTATCAGGATAAATGTGTTGTGAAGGATTTGAGTTTTGAGGTGAAGAGAGGAGAGGTGTTTGCGCTTCTTGGAAGTAATGGGGCAGGGAAGACGACTACGATTAAGATGATTTTGGGGCTGGTTAAGCCGGACGGAGGAGAGATTGACTTGGAGGATGGAGTGACGGTGGGATATTCGCCGGAGACTCCGTATTTTCCGCCATTTCTTACAGGGAAAGAAGTGCTGTGGTATTATGGGCGGATTCAGAAGATTGGGAAAGAGAGGTTAAGGGAAGAGATTTCTAAGTTACTGGATATTGTGGGGTTAAATGATGATAAGACGAAGATTAGGCATTATTCGAAGGGAATGCTGCAACGGCTTGCTCTGGCGCAGGCGATGTCGGGGAATCCGGAACTTTTGATTTTGGATGAGCCGACAGCGGGGCTTGATGCATTGGGAAGAGCGGAGATGATGGGGCTGATTCGAAGACTGAAGGAGGAAGGTAAGACGATTATTGTGAATTCTCATATTTTAAATGATATGGAAAGGGTATGTGACCGGGGGATTATTATGAAGAAGGGAAAGCTGCTTCGGACCTGGACGAAGAATGAATTAGGTAAGGAAGAGACATTGGAGCAGTTGTTTTTGCTTACGGTAGGAGGTGTGGCATAATGGAGATTATGATGACAGCGGTGAAAGAGAAGTTAAGACGTAAGGAGTTATATATTATTGGAGGGATTGCAGTGCTGTTGCTGTTTTTTCTGTCTTCGGGAGAATCGTCCCTTTCGATTAACGGGGAAATGATTACGGATTTTACGATGATGCTTCCGGTATTTCTTACAATCATTCATTTTGTAAGCTGCGTGCTGGCGATTGTGTTATCCATCGGAACGATTGGGAAGGAATATGAAAGAAAGACAAGTCATCTGATCTGGATTCGCGGGGTGTCTCAGTTTCAGTATCATGGACAGCTGGCACTTTCGAATCTGATGATTTCTCTAATGGCACAGTTTGTATTTTTTGTGGTACTTGGTATTTACTGCATCGGTCAAGGACAGATGCAATGTTTTTTTAGGATGATACCAGCTTATTTGATAACTGGAATTAGCACTGCTATTTTAAGTCTTTTGACAAGTGTGCTATCCATTGTTATGCCGGCATTTGCAGCAGGCGTAATTAGTACGGTGGTGTTGGTCGGTGGCGTATTTCATAGTCTTCTTGGAATTGCAGCTGGGACAGTAGGCGGTGCCGGAGGAAAGGCATTAAAATATCTGCTTTCTGTGATACCAGATTTGAATAATAATGCGAAGATGTCCACTGATTTTTTACTTGGCAAGCAAGTATCGGTGCATGATATTTTAGTAGGAGTGCTTACGATTTATCTGATTAGCTGGTTCTTAGTGATTTTGAAAAAGAAGGAGGCTTAAGGGCGATGAAGGGGCGAATTTTATATGGAATTTTCGGTATGGTGTTAGCCACAGCGACTGTGCTGACCGGAAGTTATGGGCTAAGCAGTCAGAATATAGAGATTTATAAGGAGGCCCTTAACCTGCAGGATAAGGTGGATGAACTTGGATTTGAAGGGTTTTCGTTAGCAGATTATAAGGTACGGTGCTACGATGGTTCTTATGATTATGTACTAAGCGCTGAAGATGGAGAAGCTGTAGTGGAAAAAGAAAAATCCATTCTTCAGGCATTTGTCGGAACAGCTTATGAAGTAGAAGGAGAATATCAGGTGATTGTGCCATCAGTGGAACGATTTCAAGAACTGCTTTCTGCACTGAGTGTTGGCAGCAGTGGAGATATTGCTTCGTTCTCTGCTGAGCAATATGGTGTAGAAGAACAGGCTGCTACAATCTGGCATGAAGCAATGCATGCATGGCAGTTCACCAGATACGAAGAGCAGATTCAGAACATAATCAAAGCAGAGTATTCCTCTTTAGATGGAAACTTGGGAAATGTAATCACCGATTACATTGATTCCAACCCACAGGTGGTGTCCCTATATAAGCAGGAACTGGATTGCCTTAAGAAAGCAGTGTTTGCTACATCCATTGACGATAAGAAAGCATATGTGCTACAGTATAGGAAATTAGAAGAAGAACGCAGGCAGCTGCTGACAGAAGATGTACTTTCCGTAGAGGACTACTATGAGAATGTGGAAGGCATGGCTTATTACGTGGAATCGAAAGTCTATGAGATGGAAAAGGGATGGGATATTTATAAGGAGCAGTATTTAAATGAAATGCAGCTATATACGGAAGGAACTCATAAATATTACATCATCGGGATGGCAAAGTGTTTACTGTTAGATGAGTTTCAGAATGACTGGAAGAATGGATTTGATTTTACAAAGAGCCTTTCTGAAATCTTATATGAGAATATCGTGAGATAGGACCAAAAGAAGTATAGGCTGATAATAGCAGAAGCAAGACAGCAGTAAGGGAAAAGGTGATTATAAAAACAATTACAAAAACAGTTACAAAAGTAAATACAAAAGCAGTTATAATAGTAGTGGGAAATAGCGAAAAACAGTATGAATGCCAGAAATAAGAGCTAAGGCTTGCAAGATAAGAAAGGAAATAAATAGATGGAATACGTGGTACTTGCGGCAGATGATGAGATCGAGCTATTAGATGTTTTGGAATTATACATGGGAAAAGAGCAGATTAAACTGTTAAAGGCAGCAGATGGAATTGAGGCGATGCGAATATTTGGCGAGCAGACCGTGCATCTGGTATTATTGGATGTTATGATGCCCAAGTTAGACGGATTCGGTGTATTACGAAAGATTCGAGAGACAAGCAAGATTCCAGCCATCATGTGTACGGCAAAAGGAGAGGATTATGATAAAATCCTGGGACTGGAGTTAGGTGCGGATGATTATATTACAAAACCTTATAATCCAATGGAGGTTGTGGCAAGGATTAAGGCACAGCTTCGAAGAAGCTATGATTATCTTGTGGAGCAGAAGAAGGAAGAGGTAATCACATTAGGAGATTTTCATCTGCATTTGAATGAAGGATGCTTGTATCGGGGAGAGGAAGCAATTGCGCTTACGAAGACGGAATTTCTGATTCTAAAACTAATGATGACAAGTCCAGGACGTATTTTTACAAAGCAGCAGATTTTTAATTCTGCCTGGGATGAAGAGTATATGGGCGATGATAGTACGGTTATGGTACATATGAGCAATCTTCGGGCAAAGATTGAAGAAAATCCGAAAAATCCAGTGTGGATTAAGACAGTAAAGGGGCTTGGATATAAGTTTGAGAAAGGAGCCAGATAAAGTTGGAGAAAAGGAAAAAGAAAAAAGGAATTTTCGCAAAACTGATGATTAGCTTCTTTCTATTTACCATTCTTGCGATTGTAATATTTGTGGGAAGCCTTTTTGCGGTAGCCATAGGAATCGGGGGAAATGGAACTCCGGGTGTGAATGTATATGATATCTTTGATACAGAAGGAAAGGTAGCGAATATCGAAGGAATCGGACGTCTTGGAGGCTGGGTTGAAAAGCTAGATGCCAATTATCAGGTAATAGACACATGGGGGACAAAACAGACGAGTTCTATGCTGTATACGAAAAAGGAATTCAGTGAGCTTCTTGCTGCCAGTGAAGGAAGTACCATGGATTATGTGGGGTATATGACTTATGGCAGTGAAGATGGACTGGATTATTATTATGTTACGATTTTGCCTAGATCTGCTGTGAATACAAACATTACGTTTATTTTAAATGATATTAAGACGTGGAATATCGTATTTGTGTTTTTGTTCTTTGGATTATTTTTATTACTCTGTATCCTTATGAGTTACTATCT
Source organism: uncultured Lachnospiraceae bacterium (assembly GCA_945787565.1). Classification (GTDB taxonomy): domain Bacteria; phylum Bacillota; class Clostridia; order Lachnospirales; family Lachnospiraceae; genus Lachnoclostridium. The sequence continues at coordinate 4,818 of CALZIE010000097.1, read as the reverse complement.
AAGCTCCACCATTCGCAAACCATTAATGAGAATTAGTGAGGGAATGGAGCGGGTGCGTCTTGGAGAAGAAGGAGTAAGGATTCTATTTCCGGCAAAGGCAGAATTTGCAGAGATTAAGGATACTTTTAATCTGATGATGGACCGCTTAGAGGAAGAAAAGGCAGAAAAGATTCAAAATGAACAGAAGAAGAACCGCCTGTTACTGGATCTGTCCCATGATATTAAGACACCGATTTCCACAATCAAATCCTATGCCAATGCATTGGAGGCAAATCTGGTACCGGAAAATGAGAAAGAAAACGTCTATAAGACGATTGATCGGAAAGCGAACCGCGTCAGTCATCTGATGGAAGATATGTTTATGATGCTGAAGCTTGACAGTACGGAGTATGCAGTGAAAACGGAAAAAATCGATCTTACCGAATTTTTAAGGCAGATATGTGCTGAGTATTATGATGAGATGGAAAGCAAAGGATTTGAGTTTGCAATCGATATTCCAGAAGAGATGATAGAAGCTGAGGTTGATCCAAAGCTATTTGAGCGGGTTATTACAAATCTGCTTCAAAATGCAGTCAAATATAATAATACAGGGCATGAGATTGGTATTTCCATGAAGGCATCCGGCAAGCCTATTCTTATAACGGTTACGGATGATGGGGAGGCAATCAATCCGGATATAAGTGCGAGCTTATTTGATGCTTTCGTTCGGGGCGATAAAGCAAGGAAGACTGACGGAGGAACCGGCCTGGGGCTTTCCATTGCAAAGATGATTGTGGAAAAACACGGAGGCCGTATTTCTTATTGTCGTCAGGAAGACAGAAATTGTTTTGTAATCTGCTTATAAAAGAAAATAGAGTTAGACGCACTTCATTGCAGATTCGATGGAGAGGCTTTTAGCTTTTGATTATTTTTTTCTTGATTGGGTGGCGAATGACCGTCTTCCATTTTGCAGGTTCCACTTTGCGGGTATCAGAGAGATAAATCTCGTGGTGGAGTCTGTTAGAAGTGATGTCATTCTCGTAGTCATGTTCCTGCAGATACTGATTCATTAAGGCAACACTAGCAGGTTCATCATCGAAAGGACCAGTATGCATAATCTGCACGCACAGTCCTTCTGTTATCGTAAGGAACTCAGCGTTTGAACAGTCCAGTTTCTTTTTACGGGATGCTTCTTCTACGGCCCAGTCAAAGTCTGATTTTGTAACGAAGTCAGGAAGTCGGATGACGGAAATCCAGTGGAATGCATCTTTTCTTGTATAATCGATTCCATCCACATGATCTTGCCACCAGAAGCCTTCCAGTGGTGGGACAACATATTCAAAGAAGCCATCAATCTTATGGCTTCCTTTGTAACTCATCTTAATGGTATAGGCTACGGAGTATAGTATTCCAATAGCCGTCTGGTAGGCGCCGCCTTCTTCATTTGGATTGCCTGTACCACGAAGAGCAATGTAGTTCATTTCTGGAATGTCTACAATAACGGACGTTTTTGGCGGCATATAAAATTCTTTATACTCTTTCTTATAATCAAAAGTCATTATTAAATCCCCCTTACTAATTGGCTAGAATCTGATAGGCATGCTTTGCATACTGAGCGTTTTCCATAAATAAATCTGGTATTTCGGATAAGTGGTCTTCTTTATCACAATAGTAGGAAACGATATGTTTCTTTATGGATTCGATATTGTCACCGCACTGATAAAACAGCGTGCCGGCCTGAATCCAATCATCCCGGTGATACTCTGTGCCAAGTTCTGATAATAGATTCCCAAATCGATCATAATTAGCTTGAAAAGAGATATCTTTTTCATCCGGTATTCCAGTTCAGAAAAAGAGGATTTCCAGGAAGGAAACTCTTTTGCTATTTTGGTATAGGCCTTAATGCCTACAAAGTCGGGCTTTAAGCATAACTGTCGGGCAGCTTTCTTTTTAAGGCAGATATCGGCTAGTTCATATTTGTTTGGAAGTTGATCGGAAAGTGTGAAACCGTTTTTATCGCCTACGGCATTCTTTTCAATCTGCCATGCCTGAACAAGATGATTGGTAGAAAACTCGATTAAATCGGTTCGGTCGCAGTCATAAATCAGCACGCTTTCGTTTTCTTCATCATAGCCGACCATCAGTACATAGTGCATCGGAATATGATTTTTATGATACATCTTTAAGTAGGGCAGATAAAACATATCGAGTGGTCCTAAGATGACTGGACGTCTGGCATCGATTTCTTGTTTTATGGATTTTAAGGCATAGGATAGTGTCCGGCCTTCTGAAATCTGATAGTGAAGTCCAAGGATATCTTTGATTTTATTATATGTTTGTCTTGTACGGCCATCTACGATACTAAATAGAAATGGGTTATTCTTATCCTTTGTTTTAATGTAGACAGATTCTCCAAAACTGCTTAGTCCAAGTAAAAATGCTTCCGGTATTGTCTGGTTTGTCCTTGTAGCATATACATCTTCGATGCCACTCCACATACAGCATCCGCTGCAAAGGTGGTGCTTGATCGGCAATAATGTTCGGCTCATAAAAACTCCTTTCCTATAATGAAAACTCTTTTGATAGGAAAAGGATAAAACCTCGTATTATGCGAGAGTCAATAGGGTTTTTAAGATTTTTTCTGAACAGGGAAACATAATTCAGTAATGAAAGAAGAGGCATCTGGGCAGTTGCCAGGAGAGTTGTGATAAATCGTAAAGGACTGTCCGTTTATTTCTAATGAATTCTTCTCCAGCCATTCTGCCACAACGGTATTAATCAAAAAAATCTGCGAATAGCTTCCTTTGAATATGATTGAGATCATGTCTCGTTTCGGAATCTGAAAGACGGTGAAGGAATCCGCTGATTTATATTCTCTTGGTAGAGAAAATTGTACTTCTGCGGATAGCAGTCCTGTTGTCTCACTGATTCCATGGTAGACAGCCATTGCAAGAGCGCCTTCCGCGATTGGAATGCCGCTTTGGGTACATGCTTCGGGCATAATAACCCGATTTTATCATAGTTGCGAAGCATGTGGATGGTGATGGAAGATAGTTCGGCAAACTCACCGATTCTTAGCATATAGATTCCTTCCTTTCCAATGTTCGTTCATTATTCTGTCCGATCTTCCTGTATTATCCTGTCCTTTTATTATACTCCATAAAATCTATAAAGAAAGATAAAGAAAATTTTATGAAACCAAAAGAAAAAGGCTCCATTTTCTCTGAAGGCAGACTGTTTTTAATCAATCTGTTATTCAAAGAAAATGGAGCCTTTTACTCAATCATCCATTTGAATCGTATTCAATTGCACTGCAAACTCTACATTCGATTTTACATACGAGTACTTTTGCTGCATGATTTCTATGAGAACGTTTTGCTATATGATCTCGCCTAACATTGCCTGGGTGTTGGCATATTCTTCTTTATGCATTACAAGGCGGTTTCCACATTTAAGTAGGCAGTCCCGCTCGAGAAGAGTTGTAATACCTCGGTTCACCGTACGGATACTAAGTCCGGTGGAATCGCAAATCTGCTGTCTCGTGAGTGCGATATGGCAGGTGCCGTCTGTTTCAAACTGCTTATAGTAAAGCGTGAGAAAATAGGCAAGACGTTCGGTGCCCTGCATAAAGATATACACACGTTCTCGTCGGATTTCATATAACAACTGATTCGTAGTTGTGGAAGCATCCAGATACATCGCATTCAGATCCGTCTCCATCCATTTTGTATAAACGGAGATAGGAAGCAGTAACATGGTGCTTTTCGATGCAGTCATAAGAGATGCATTGAAACAGGACTGTTTGCTAAGATATTCTAAGGCGCCAAATGATTTTACCGGATCAAACCACATAAAATCATACATGGCGTCAAGAATCGGATAATCAGTACCTTTTACAATTCCTTTTACAAGGATACTGACCGTCTGTACGGGAGAGCCCTGTTTGATAAAGATATGATTGGCAGGATAATGCACAATCTGTAAGGAGTCATAGACGAAGTCCGGCGCATTTTTAAAATACTTTTTTAAGTATGCTTTTGTTTTCTCATCCTGGGCTTCGATTAAGGCATGAACTTCATTATAATTGCTCATTCATAACTCCTTTGCATTTTTTGTTACAGGGCTTTATTCCTAAAGCTCTGTAACAGTAACAAGTTCTACTGGTAATTCCATTGCAGAATCAGCGGCAGTATGATTTAAGATTTCGATATTACCAGCTGTTAATTCTGCATAAATGGCATTATACTGTTCTTTTGTAAAAGATTCAAATACAGACGTTTCCATTGGAAGAAGCACGCTGTTTGTTGCTACATCAAGATTTTCGTGTACACCAGTTTTTAAAGTGCCTGCATAGTAAGAAGCTAAGGTATCATAAACAGTCTTTGTTAAGTTCTTCATAGCAGAAGTGATAACAGTAGAAGATTCCACAGACTGATCCGTATCAACACCGATTACTTTTTTACCAGCAGTTTCAGCAGCACTCATAACGGAGTTTCCTACACTTCCGCCACATGCGAAGATAAGGTCAGTGCCTTTGTTAAACCAAGAAGCTGCAATCGCCTGGTTTTCTGGAGTAGCTTCAAAGTTTCCAACATAAGTGTAATCGATGGAAACGTCACCTTTTGCAAGGCCTAATTCTTTCGCTGCATATTCAGCACCCTGAATATATCCGAAACCGAAACGAACAACAGCAGGAGTTGCAACGCCACCCATAAAGCCAAGAGTGCGGTTTCCGTCCATAACAGCTGCATAGCCAGCTAAGAAACCAGCCTGTTCTTCTGCATAGGTATAGCAGATTACATTGTCGCCTATTTTTGTATTACTATTGCCATCGTTTGG
>CALZIE010000096.1 GCA_945787565.1 uncultured Lachnospiraceae bacterium | reverse complement strand
TCATTTGCTTTGTCCATTTTTCTGCTCCTATTCGTTTTCTGAAAATGGAACCTTTTATACGCTTTATCATAATATAGTTGTGAAAAAAAGTTTCTTTCTCCTAAATGTATGAGAAAATAGGCACGTTTATGAATACGAATTTATGTTCCAATCTAAGTAATCTAAAACCGGGAGAGAATGCCATCGTCACTTCCCTCTTAGCCACTGGCAGCATGAGACGCCGGCTTCTTGATATCGGCCTTGTAGAAAATACTCGCGTAGAGTGCTTGGGAACAAGCCCGCTTGGAGACCCGTCCGCATTCCTAATCCGAGGTGCTGTCATTGCAATCCGTTCAGAAGACTGTAAAACCATTATCATTGAATCAAAATAGAAGGAGGCAAATATGGGGCTGACAAATCATTCGGTCGGCATAAAAGCCGTGGACTCCGGTTTAATAATCAAGAAAATGACACCTGATGATAAAGTGGTGGCCCTTGCCGGCAATCCCAATGTAGGAAAAAGCACCGTTTTTAATGGCCTTACCGGTATGAATCAGCATACCGGCAACTGGCCGGGCAAAACCGTAACCAACGCGCAAGGCTACTGTAAAACCGAAAAACAAAACTATGTAATGATCGACATCCCAGGTACCTATTCTTTAATGGCCCACTCCGCCGAAGAAGAAGTTGCCCGCAACTTTATCTGCTTTGGCGAACCAGATGCTGTGGTTGTCGTATGCGATGCCACCTGTTTAGAGCGTAACCTGAATCTTGTGCTGCAGACAATGGAGATTTCCAGACATGTAGTCGTATGCGTCAATCTCATGGATGAAGCAAAGAAAAAACATATTAAAATTGATTTGAATCAATTAGCAGATCAGCTTGGCGTGCCGGTCGTCGGAACGATTGCACGGAAGAAAAAAACATTGGATGAACTGATGCATGCCGTCGACCAAGTACTCGATCAGCCCTCTTCACCATTTTCCATTACCTATCCTGACGTTATTGAAAAAGCCATTTCGTATATAGAACCAGTCATTGATGAAATGGCCCATGAAAAAATCAACAGCCGCTGGCTTAGCCTGAAGCTGTTAGACCAAGATTCTTCTTTAAATAACGAAATCAAAGAATTCCTAGGGGAAGACTTTTTTAAAGATTCCGAACTAAACACAGCCTTAAACGCTGCAAAAGAACTCTTAGAAAAAGAATCTGTAACAAAGGATTCCTTAAAAGATATGACGGTATCGTCTCTTGTCACAACGGCTGAGAAAATCTGCAAAGAAACCGTACACGTACCCGCCAAACACTATAACAGCACGGATCATAAAGTAGACCGTATCTTAACAAGCCGGATTGCCGGATATCCGATTATGTTAACTTTGCTAGCTTTCATCTTCTGGCTCACAATTACCGGTGCTAACTATCCATCCCAGATACTCTCCGATGCCCTGTTCACGTTACAGGATAAACTAACTGCACTCTTTGAATATCTGCATGCCCCTGACTGGCTGCATGGCATGCTTGTGCTGGGCGTTTACCGCGTGCTGGCCTGGGTCGTATCCGTTATGCTGCCACCAATGGCCATCTTTTTTCCGCTCTTTACCCTCTTAGAAGACGCAGGATATCTTCCGCGTATTGCCTATAACTTAGATAAACCATTCAAATGCTGTCACGCTTGTGGGAAACAGGCACTTACCATGTGTATGGGGTTTGGTTGCAATGCGGCAGGCATTGTTGGATGCCGTATCATAGATTCCCCTCGTGAACGCCTCCTAGCCATCCTAACCAATAATTTCGTTCCATGTAACGGACGTTTTCCAACCTTAATCGCAATCCTGACTATGTTCTTTGTCGGATTTTCCAAGGGGACTGTCGCTTCCATTTTATCCTCCCTATTCCTAACGCTGGTCATTTTATTTGGAATCGCCATGACCTTCTTAACAACCAAGCTGCTTTCCAAAACCCTGCTAAAAGGCGTGCCATCCTCCTATACCTTAGAACTTCCGCCTTACCGCAGACCACAGATTGGAAAAGTGATCGTCCGCTCTATTTTGGACCGTACCCTGTTCGTGCTCGGAAGAGCCGTTATCATAGCCATTCCTGCCGGTCTTCTAATCTGGATCATGGCAAATGTAATGATTGGGGACATCAGCCTTCTAAACCACTGTGCAAACTTCTTAGACCCATTTGCAAAACTTCTTGGCCTGGACGGAGTCATCCTAATCGCCTTTATCTTAGGCTTCCCTGCCAATGAAATCGTAGTCCCAATCATCATTATGGCGTACATGGCACAAGGCAGCATCTTAGAACTAGAAAGCCTGGCAGAAATGAAAACGTTATTTGTAGCAAATGGCTGGACTTGGGTCACTGCAATCTGCACCATGCTCTTCTCCCTAATGCACTGGCCTTGCTCCACTACCCTCCTAACCATAAAAAAGGAAACCGGCAGCCTCAAGTGGACTGTCCTAGCATTCCTACTTCCAACCGTCATGGGCCTCTTCACCTGCTTCCTATTCGCCCAAATCGCCGGTCTTTTTCTATAACCCTTTGCTCCATACCATTTCATTTCCTGACCCGTAGATTTCTGTCCCTGATATCCATTTTCTAACCTGACATATCACTGATTTAAATTTCTTAACCCTGCCGTCATCCTCTTAACTACTCGCACCAGAATTCTTAACGCCTCGGATACTAACAAATCTTATGTCATAATCTTCCGGTACCAAGCATATGGTAAATAGTGGAATCGTTCACATTCTTTTCACGGAATGTACAAAGTATAGCCATAGTTTAACGCTATAATGAATTTATGAAATAAAGAACGGGAAGCAACAAAGACGTTGCTTCCTACCTCCGAAAAGAAGGCAATTACATATGCGCGCACTGGGTATTGCCTTCGCCTAACAACAACTAAAATTTATATAGATCAGATTTTTTTCATGAACTCCTCTCTAAAAAAGGGCTTACTTACGTAAGCCCTTTTTTAATAACTCTAACACCAATATTCTATTTCTCATTAAAATGCCAAAAACTAGTTTTAAAAAAATAGTTGCTCTATTATTCCGCATCAAAATCCACATGATATACACGGTCTACTGTGTGGATATCAATATAAGAAAGATTGAATGCTTCTTCATAAACATCTACTTTGTATTCGTAGTATACATCATCTGTCTTTTTAGACATAAAGATATAGCTTCCTTCTTCTTTTCCATCGATTTCATCACTAATTTCATCGTAAATAGAAAATCCATCCACTTCTTCTCCGTCATAACCGGTCGCTCTAATTCTGTCTTCAATTAATTCATAAATCTCTTCCATGCTTTATTTCCTCACTTTACTATTTATAATTTATCCTGTTTGTATTACTGCTTATCTGCAATTTCGCCTGCTTTTTTATAAATGGTATGAGCTGGAACAAATCCTCTTACACTGGATAAAGGGTAAATGTTTGTATCCCTTCCTACTACGGTTCCTGGATTTAATACACTTCCACATCCTACTTCTACCTGATCTCCAAGGATTGCTCCCACTTTCTTAATACCAGTTTCAATCTTCTCTCCGTTATAGCGGATAGTTACTAATGTCTTATCCGACTTTACATTCGATGTGATCGAGCCTGCTCCCATATGCGCTTTATATCCTAAAATAGAATCGCCTACATAATTATAATGTGGTACCTGTACTTTATTAAATAAAATCACGTTCTTAAGTTCGGTAGAATTGCCAACTACAGCTCCTTCTCCCACAATTGCATTTCCTCTGATAAATGCACAGTGACGGATTTCCGCATCTTTTCCAATAATCGCTGGACCACTAATATAGGCAGTCGGTGCTACCTTTGCAGATTTTGCAATCCATACATTCTCTCCTGCAAGATCGTATTCTTCTAACGATAATGTCTTTCCAAGCTCTACAATAAATGCTCCGATTTTCGGAAGTACTTCCCATGGATATGTATTATCCATAAAGATATCCTTTGCAATTGTCTCATTCAGATCAAACAGTGACGTGATTCGTAATTCTTCCATTCCTGCATCTCCTTTATACCTAAAAGGGCATGTCAAAGTTATGACAGCCCGAATTTCCATTCCACTTTCTTTATTATACGTAAGAAAGCAGGATATTACAATTCCTTTCGGACAGAATTTTTCTCGTTTTCCTTTACTTCCCTTTATTACTATATTTTATTAATTTTTCACAAAAATAGAATTCCTGTATTTTTTATCAATTTATGGTTTAACTTACTGATTGCATAAATCTAAGATTGGAGTAAAATAAGAGCTTACCGAAAAGGAATCAAAATGAAATACTTATTGAAAAAAATAGATCGATTATTCCTGTGTAAGCAATTTTCTCGTTTTCTTCTGTTCGTGTTTGTGTTTACTCTGTTCACTTCTTTTTCAGGTTCTAGTCTTATTATGCTAAGAAAAGATCCCGTGAAAAGTTACCACAAGATAAAGTCCGTTTCAGAACGTCTATTATTAGAAGATCGAAAAAAACACGCCAAACAAAGACTGAAAATTTCTTTCCACAGTAAATATAAAAATTTACATAGATTTATGTTAAGCTGCATTCTTCGACTTCAGCAGATTATAAATAGAAATAGAATCTATATTCATTTTATCATAGATTACTTTTGTACTGAATTTCTGCTGAATAAGATACAATATCTCTTCCGTCCGAAGGGGGAGAAACCTCACCTGTGCCTTATGCAATAAAAATTATTATATAAGCATAAGGAGAACTAAATATGAGTTATCATTTTCTATTAGATTTAGCATTAATTTTACTTAGTACAAAAGTACTCGGTTTAGTCACTAAAAGATTTTCACTGCCACAGGTTGTTGGAGCACTATTAGCGGGACTTGTATTAGGTCCGGCCGTATTAAATATCCTACATGAGACCGATTTTATCCTGCAACTTTCTGAACTTGGTGTTATTGTTCTGATGTTTACTGCCGGATTAGAAGCTGATGTCCATGAACTAAAGAAATCAGGTAAATCCTCTTTTATTTTAGCCCTGTTTGGAGTACTTATTCCACTTGCCGGTGGCTTTTTAGTTAGCTACCTTTTTAGTCGTTTCAATCTGCTTCCTATAAATGCTACCACTACTCAGCTGTTACAGAATATCTTTATTGGTATCATTTTAACAGCCACTAGTGTAAGCATCACTGTTGAAACCTTAAAAGAACTTGGTAAGCTTTCCTCTCGTGCAGGAAATGCGATTCTTGGAGCTGCTATTATCGATGATATCCTTGGCATAATTGCCTTGACCCTGATTACAAGTCTAGCAGATGATAGTGTAAATGTTACCGTTGTATTATTAAAAATCCTAGGATTCTTTGTTTTCTCAGGAAGTGTTGGTTTAATCTGTTATAAACTTTTCAAAAACTGGACCGCCAAATCAGATAAAGACCGCAGACGATTTGTTATCGCTGCTTTTTCACTATGTCTGCTTCTTGCATTCTGCGCAGAAGAATTCTTCGGTGTAGCAGATATTACAGGTGCATTTATTGCCGGTCTTATTATCTCTAATACGAACCGTAAACATTATATTGCCTCAAGATTTGAAACCCTTTCCTATACGTTATTGTCTCCAATCTTTTTTGCGAGTATTGGCTTAAAAGTAGTACTTCCCAAAATGACTACCTCCATCATTCTGTTCGCAGTAATTCTATCCGTCGTTGCCATCCTTACTAAAATCGGCGGGTGTGGATTTGCCGGAAAGCTATGCGGATATACTTCAAAGGAAAGTCTTCAGATTGGTGCCGGTATGGTTTCTCGTGGCGAAGTCGCACTGATTGTCGCTTCCAAAGGTGCAGCTGTAGGTCTTATGTCTTCTGCCCTGCTTGGACCAATCATTGTAGTTGTAGTCGTAACAACTGTCATCAGCCCTATCTTACTAAAGATCACCTTTAAAGATAAGAAGGAAGAGCGTCCTGCTTTTAATACAAACGCTCAAGATGCTGTTGCTTAGGCTAAATTTTAATAAAAGACCATAAAAAACTGTGTCCTATTATTTGCTAAGAAATAGGACACAGCTTTTTTATGGTCTTTTTTATCTTTGCGATATGCTTTCGATATGCTCCTAATACCCTTATGATATGCTTCTGATATCTTTTCTATATTCTACATATCTTTTCTACATATTTTTCTATATCTCTTATTAGGTTCTTAAGAGGTATTTCTATATTAAATGTAGCCTTTACTTACTTACTTACTTACTTGATTACTTACTTCTTATAATTAGCCGCTGATTCGTTAAAGTAGCTTATTAATAAGGACTGATTATTCAGTGATTTTACGCCAGTTGTCAGCCTTCCAACAAAGCCCTCTAACTTCTCCATATATTCCTCTTTGGTAATGCTTCCTTCAGCCACATAGTTAAGACCTTTTTCCCAGCTTGCAGTCAGTTCCGCATTTAAGAGCGATTTAATGGATGCATTCACAACATCATAAATCATTTCACCCATCTGGCTTGGTGTCACAATCTGTGTCTTCTTATTCAAAGCGAGGTAATCAATCTTTACAAGCTTATTTAAAATCTCGGCACGAGTCGCACTTGTACCGATACCACTACCTTTAATCTGAGCACGGAGCTCTTCATCTTCAATCAGCTGTCCGGCATTTTCCATAGCAAGAATTAAAGAACCGGAATTATAACGTTTCGGAGGAGCAGTCTCCCCTTCTCGGATCGTGAATCCATTTACAGGAAGTTTCATACCCTTCTTTAATTCCTTAATAACAGAAAAGAAATCTGCACCAAAGTTGCCTTCTTCTTCCCCGTCTTTGGAATCTTTCGAATCCTTCTGACTCTGCTGGTTGTTTCCAGCTACTTTCAAGTATCCTTCCTCTGCTAAAACACGGAAATTGGAGAAGAAACTTTCACTTCCAATCTTTGTTGTAATAGCAATCTTCTGATATACAGCTGGTGGATAGAAAATGCTTAAGAAACGTCTTACAATCGCTTCATAAACACCTCGTGCAATCGGATTGAGTGAGTTAAGTGCTGAGAATCCCTGTCCAGTCGGAATGATTGCATAATGGTCGGTAATCTGCTTATCATTAACATATCTGGTCTTTGCAATTCCCTTATAGCTGCCGCTTGCCATAATCTCTTCCACAAATGGCTTAAACTGTCCAAGATTGCGAAGCCCACCGATATTCTTTTGGATTTCCTTAGACACCGCAGTGGATAACACTCTGGCATCCGTTCTTGGATAGGTTACTAATTTCTTTTCGTACAGTTCCTGTGTATACTTAAGAGTCTCATCCGGACTAATCTTAAACATACGAGAACAGTCATTCTGCAGCTCGGCTAAGTTATATAAAAGAGGAGCGTTCTTATTCTCCTTCTTCTTTTCCATTGCCACAATCTCCGCTTCTAATGGATTGACCTCTTTTTCAATAGAAGAAACATAGGTATTCTTGTTATTCTCCACTCTTGTCTCAAACTGTGGTGTCACGCCGGAAAGCATCTCAATTAAACCTTCCGCATCTTCCTTTTTCTTAAATCCATTTTCCTTATAAAGTACAGGGGACAGATAATATTTCGATCCTTCCACTGCACGGAATTCTCCGTCAAACGCCTTCATATGAGTGTCTAAACTTACGGTCACACGGTAGAACGGAGTCTTTACGAATGAACGGATTTCACGTTCTCTTCGTACCACCATTCCAAGAACGCAAGTCATAACACGCCCTACCGCTATAGCGCACGGCTTTTCTTTCTTTAAATAATTATTTACCACGTTACCATACTTTAAAGTCAGCACGCGGGAGAAATTGATCCCCATCAGGTAATCTTCCTTAGCGCGAAGATAAGCCGCATCCGATAAGTTATCATATTCCGAGATTGGCTTTGCCTCACGGATTCCTCGTAAGATTTCCTCTTCTGTCTGGGAATCGATCCATACTCTTCGTTTGTCCTTAGTCGCTGGCACATTTGCCATCTGATCAACTAAACGATAAATATATTCTCCTTCACGTCCGGAGTCAGTACAGACATAAATTCTGTCAACGTCTTCACGATTAAGGAGTTCCTTCACGGTATTAAACTGCTTGCTTACTGCCGGAATTACTTCATACTGGAATTCCTTAGGCAGAAACGGGATTGTGTTTAAAGACCAGCGCTTTAATGCGGGATCATATGCTTCCGGATAACTCATCGTAACTAGATGTCCGACACACCATGTAACAATGGCATCGTCGCTTTCCATATACCCATCTCGTCTCTTAAAATCTGCTTTCAGAGCTTTTGCAAATTCCTGTGCAACGCTTGGTTTTTCTGAAATATATAAACTTTTTGACATTCTTTAAATCCAACTTTCTCTCCTACTGTTTCACATAAGAGCTGTTCCTATATTTTAAGCCTGACCTCTATTGTACCATAAATTCCTCCCCTTGTGAAGTTTCCCCCCTCCACAAAAACCTGGCAAGTTTGTTCTTATTTTCTTTAGGGAGTAGCCTGGGTGTGGCAGGGGGAGGAGTGGAGCGAGGGGACGCGGGTGCATTTGCAGCCACACGGGCGGCTTAAGAGCCGGAAGACAGGGGTACCGAGGGGGCTATATTTTTCCCAGTGTACGGCATCAAGGCGAACAAAAGGGGCAGTCTTCCATGAATAACAGACACACGCATTTCGTGTCTGATAGTCATGGAAGACTGCCCCTTTTGTCCGAGCTTGTGACGAACACGGGAAAATATATAGCCCGCTCGGTGCCCCTGCCTTCCGGCTCTTAAGGCGAGCATGTGGCTGTAAATGCACCTGCGTCCCCTGACCACTCTTCGCTCACATAGCCTAACTAGCTAGTAAAGTGGATAAGCATCCGTAAGCATCTTAACTAGGGCGGTAGCCTGTGGAAGGTTAGCGGTAGGGTCTTTGATGATGAGCGAAATTGCTTCAGCAATCAGTTCCATATCTTTTGGTACCATACCTCTTGTTGTAACAGCTGGTGTTCCAAGACGAATACCACTTGTAAC
>CALZIE010000095.1 GCA_945787565.1 uncultured Lachnospiraceae bacterium | reverse complement strand
TCTCATTATATTAATACGACATTGTTTATTATTGTGGGATTTGTGATGTCATTTGCCTATAATGCAGAAATTAAGACGGCACTTATCATAACCATTCCTAATATTGTGTTATTATGTTATTTTATATCGCTAAAGGTGGTAGAGCCAAGAAACTATATATTTTATTTTCTGATTCAGCAGATTTTATTGCTGTTTATGTTTCTTCATAACTATTGTGCAAGGATAAAAGAATTCATGCAGCAGGAGAAGATAAAAAGAAAAAATGAGGAACTGCTTAGGATGAATAATCAGTTGCTGCTTTTTCGCAAAGAAAGCGAGGAGATCGGCCATAAAAAGAGTCGGTTTCTCAATACAATCTCTCATCAGCTAAGGACGCCATTGAATGCGATTATGGGAACTTCCCAGCTTCTTAGCCTAAAGGAGCTGGATGCAGAGACGAAAGAAGCCGTGGAGACAATACAGGCGGCAGGCGAAAATCTTCTTTCTGTCATTCATGAATTTATGAATTTCAACAAATTAGATATCGATAAATTCGATACCAATGTAGTTTCGTATGAACTTTCTTCCTGGCTAGAGGAAATTAAAAACCTAGGGGAGGAAGAGGCTAGTAAAAAAGGAATCACCTTTCATATGGATGTGGTAGGAGAATCCAACATCCAGCTATTTGGTGATAAAAATAGACTGATGCAGATTGTAAAGATGTTTATTACGAATGCAGTCCACTATACTAAAAAAGGATATGTAGCTGTTTATATCGAGATTAAAGAAGAGAATGGAAGGGTCAAGCTTGGCATAAAAGTGATGGACACTAGTATAGGAATGAAAAAAGAAGTTCTAGCACATTTCTTGAATCCATTTGGTGACGAAGAAGGAACTCACGATATTAAAATGGCACAGATTGAAAAATTAGGAAGGCAGTATTTATTTGCAAAAGAAATGATTCATGCGATGGATGGATGCATTGATTTTGATACCGAGGAGGGAAAAGGAAGTGCCTTTTTCTTCTATGTATATCAAGATATAGACCGTAAGAAGGAAAAATATCATCAGATTACAACGGACTATGAAGGAAAGCGGATTTTGGTTGCAGACGAGAATGCAATCAGCATGATCATCATTAAGAATATACTGTCATCTGTTAAGGCAGAGGTGGATTACGCAGCGGATCCCCAGATGTGCAGGGAATATTTGAAATGGAAGAAATATCAACTGATTCTTATCGATTCTGATTTATTTCAAAAAGAGCAAAAGGAAATAGAGCATTTAATTAAGATGCAGAGCGGAAAGAATAAAGAACAGGTTCCGGTTGTCATGCTTTTATCAGGAAATGAGGCGACGATAAAGGAAAGTTTGAAAGTGTCTTATCTAGAGAAGCCGGTTCCAGCTGAGCAGTTTCGTGCTATCATTCACACACATTTAGGAGAAGAGAGGGCTTGTGTAGAAATGTCATAACAGGTATAATTATGGGAGGCATAGCGATACTAAATGCCAGGGCAGGAAATATTGCCGGACAGAAAGGAATGACACTATGAAGATGAACTTCACTCCACAGCAGTGTGATTTATTAAAGAAAATGGATATCCATTTTGATGTACGTGGCAATCTGGATGAGAACCAGCTTTTAGATTTAGATACAGTCGTGACTGATTATCTAATTGAAAATGGAATCGAAGAAGATGAGACCGTTAATGCAGATGGAAAGATTTGTGAAAGCATTCTGAAGATGTTAGCAGAAGTGTAAAAAACAGATCGGCGTATGATGAAAACGCAGGCAGAAAGAATGTGACTAAAAAAGAGTCGGCATTCTTTCTGTTTTTTAATACATAGGAATGACAGGTGGAAGTATGGATTTATTAGAAAGAGTACAGTATGAGACACCAGGGCCAGATGAGAAGCTAGCACTGGATGCGGCGGCACTAGCAGGTCATATCCTGCTTGAAAGCGGGGCAGAAATCTTCCGTGTGGAAGAAACGATAAAAAGAGTGGCCAATGCATATGGAATGGAAGGAGAAGGGGCATTTGTATTAAGCTCCGGTATATTTTTAACGGAGGAAAGCCATAAGCACGGGTTTTACGCAAATGTGAAGCATATTCCTCTTAGCGGCGTACATTTAGACAAGGTGGCGGCAGTAAACCAGCTTTCCAGAGAGATTGAGAATGGTATGCATACACCAGAGGAGGCATTAAAGAAATTAAATGAGATCAAGCACATGCCGGAAAAGCCGAAGATCGCAGAAATTCTTGCGACCGGGGTTGGAAGCGGCTGTTTTTGTTATCTGTTCGGAGGGTCTTTATTTGACAGTATGACGTCCTTTTTTGTCGGCTGTATTCTGTCTGTGTTTCTTGGTGTAATGGGAAAACGAAAGAAGAGGACTTCAAAGATTGTGCTCAATATTACAAGCGGTATGCTTGTCACAGCGCTATCCATCCTGTTCTATCTGTGTAAAATTGGGGATAACTTAAATCATATCGTAATCGGAGGGATTATCCCACTTTTGCCTGGAGTGGCATTCACCAATGCAATCAGAGATATTGCCAGCGAGGATTATATCAGCGGGACGGTGCGAATGGTAGATGTTATTTTGGTTGCCTTTAGCATAGCGATGGGCGTTGGCGTGATGTATACATTATTCTCAAGAATGGTAGGAGGCATTGTATTATGGTAAGTCAGTTTTTCGCGGCGGCATTCGGTACGGTTGCTTTCTCCCTGTTATTTCATGTACCAAAGAAATACTATCCGTGGTGCGGGATGATTGGAGGAATCGGCTGGATCATCTATCTTTTGATATCCCCTAAGATGGGGCCTAGTGAGGCTTCCTTTTTTGCTGCCTGCATTGTGGTTTTACTATCTCGTTTTTATGCGATTCGTAAGAAATGCCCGGTCACATTATTCTTAATTTCCGGTATATTTCCACTTGTGCCGGGAGCCGGAATCTATTGGACTGCCTACTATATGATTATGGATCAGTTTCAAAATGCAATGAGCAAAGGGTATGAGACATGTAAAATAGCGGTTGCCATAGTATTAGGTATTATTTTTGTTTTTGAGATACCGCAAAGCTGCTTCCGATTTGGAATGAAAACAGAAAATCCTTAAATTTACTTCACATTTATTACAAAAGTTGTTCACTTGCTTTACACATATTTGCATTATAGTTATTTGTGTAAAAGACAAAAGAAACGAAGCAGGAAGTGAACAACACATGATAAAGAGAACAAAGAAATACAGATTTTTTAAAAGCATAAAATTCAAGGTAATGGCATGTACGATGGTGCTAATCTTATCTTCCATTGGAATAAACTGTACGTATGTGATTCAGAAGACAAGATCAACCTTGATTGAGAATACAAAAGTCACATTAGAAAGTGTGACAGAAGCCTATTCTGAAAATATGGAATCGATGATTGCAAAGCTAAGCGAGTCTTCCGACTTTTTAATGAGCTCGAATCAGGTGCTCGAATATATCCGTTCGGGCGGAAACAGCTATGCTGAGCAGGCACAGAGTTTGATAGAAATGTATCTGACGATGAATGACAGCAATGAAGAAATCAGCTTATTGGATGAAAACGGCGTGGTGCTGTACAGCAGCAATGAAGCTTTAATTGGAACTGATTTGTCAGAAACATCCTATTATCAGAAAATGGAAGAGAGCAAAGGAAGTGCTCAGGGAGATATATTTTCCTTGGAAGATGGAGAAACAGTTGTAACATTTATAACACCTGTTAGTGCGGTGATGCAGAATAACAAGATTTCGTTAGATGGAAGCAAACGTGAGATTGCAGCGGCGGAAACTTTAGAAAAAGACATGCAGGCACAGAATACACAACCTTCGGAAGAACGTATGGAAGGAGACCAGCCTAATGTAGAAGGCATAAAAGGACAGGATATACAGACAGGAAGCCTAGCGCAAGCAGATCAATCACAGCCACAGACAATCAAAGGTGCGATTGTGACCGTAATCAATGTGTCTGAGTTTGAGGAAGTTTTTACGGATATTGTAGTAGGTGAGTATGAATCGGCAGAAGCAATGGTTCTTGATACAGCAGGAAATATCGTGTATGCAAAGGATTCTGATCTCATTGGTACAAAAGTGGAGACAGAAGAACTCCTTCAATTAGTATCACAGAATCAGTCTGTAACAAATGGCGGGAATATAAGTTATACAAGTGACGGAGAAGGAAGAATCGCCGCATACAGCTATGTGGAAGGCAATGACTGGCTGTTATCGGTTTCCATTAAGTACACCGATATGTTAAAGAGTGTCAGAGAGATTGCAGACAGTATATTCTGGGCAAGTATAATAAGTGTTTTGGCATTTGGCACCTGTACTTATTTCATTATCGCATATCTGATGGCGCCATTAAACCGATTAAAGAAGTCTGTGAATCAGACAGCCGCCCTTGATTTTACAGAAGATGTGCAGTTAAATGACATGAAGGAAAAGGAAGATGAAATCGGAGAAATCAGCAAAGCAGTAGATCAGATGAAGAACTCTTTAAAAGGAATGATGGAGCAAATCGAAGGAACATCCGGCATTATGGGGGAAAGTGCACAACGGTTATATCATAGCATCAGTACGGTAAATGATAATGCGAAGGCAAACCTAGAGATTGCAGAGAGTCTGTCAGCCGGAATGGAAGAGACCGCAGCTACCACAGAGATGATTCATCAAAATATCCTTATCGTAAAGGAAAATGCATCCGAAATCAATCAACAGGCAGACAGTGGTGCAAAATCCTCCGAAGCATTAATTGAGCGGGCAATGGTATTAAAAGAAGCAACCATAGAGGCAAATCAAAAGACAAAGGGCATCTATGAGGAATTACGTGTCACTACCGATCATGCGATCACACAGGCAAAAGCAGTGGATAAAATCAATATCTTAGCACAGACCATTATGGAGATTGCGTCTCAGACAAGACTATTATCCTTAAATGCTTCCATCGAGGCAGCAAGGGCAGGAGAAGCCGGAAATGGATTCGCAGTAGTCGCATCCGAAATCAGTTCTCTTGCAGATCAGTCAGCAAAGACCGTGAATGGCATGCAGGAAATCGTTGGCGAGATTAAGGAAGCTGTCATAAATATGAGCAAAACATTAGATCAGACGACTTCATTTTTAGAAACTACGGTTATGAAGGATTATGATGGATTTATGGAAGCAAGTGACGGGTATATGACAGAGGCAAAACAGATTAACAAAATGATGCAGGATATTCATCATACGGTAGCAGATTTAGATGACTCCATGGAAACGATCGCATCCTCGATTAGAGAAATCAATGATATGGTCGAAGAATCAACCTCTCAGATTGTAGAGGTAGCAAAGCAGAATACAGATATCGTAGGACAGACAGAAGATACCTTTATGCAGGTAGAGAAAAACCGCCAGGAGGCAGATGTTTTGAATGCGATTATAAATAATTTTAAATTATCTTAAATAGGCAGTGCCGCTTAGATCAAAAAAGCCTCTCATTCCTTCTTCTTTCCGCAATAAATACGGATAGAAGAAGTAGAAATGGGACGTTTTTTATTTTATAGAATCTTATGATGGCGAACAAGGTAAGCATGGAGTGAAATAGTTATTAAATAGCTACTCATTGCTATTTTAGTCCCCAACCGTTACAATAAGGGAAATGAGAATAAAACCCATAAGGAGTGAAGGAAAGATGGGAAAAACGGTTGACAGGATGAAAGAACAGTGTGGAAGTCCCTGGGCATATGCAAGGGGATATGAGATTTATCATAGAGGGAAGATTGAGTCATTTAAACAAAGAGTAATCGACCATGGGCTTGTACAGATCAGTGCGTTGGTGGAAGGGAGCAAACCTGGAAAAGAATACGATGTGGAGCTAATGTTGGATGAGGACACAAAGGATTTAGTGGACTATTCCTGTGCATGTCCAGCCTATTCTTCTTATGATGGACCATGCAAGCACTGTATCGCGGTTGCACTTCGATATGAGGAAGAAACAAAGGATGGACAAGAAGAGAAAGAGGAAAAGATAAGCATAGAAGAGAAAGCAGGCAAGAAATCAAGACGCAAAGCGTCAGAGCGAATCGATGATGAGGTATATAGGGAGTATGAGCGGGAAACGGAAATATTAGAAAAAAAAGCAAAGATGAAATCATGGACGCGAGCAAAAGAGCCGGTGAAAATAAAACATTACCAGACATCGGATGTTGCAAGAAAGCTGATTACAGAGTATACGTATAAAAAGAATATGGAGAAGGGAAAAGAGGATGTTGGCGGTGGCATCCTGTTAGAACCGATACTAAATTTCCAGTACTATGGGATGGAAGTAAGTTTTCGGGTTGGAGACAAACGACTGTATAGCATCAAGGATCTTTTGGAGTTTTCGGAGGCAATTAAGTATCATAAGAATATTGCGTATGGAAAGCAGTTAGAATTCATCCATATGCCGGCTATGTTTGCAGAGGAAAGTCGTGGACTTTTAGCCTTTATCATAGACAGCGTGCAGGAAATGGTTTACGAGAATCCGGTTGAGTATACCTACACAGCACTTCGTAGAAAGATTCCGTCTATTCGGCTGACGCCTCAGAGATTTGAGCGATTGATGAGCATTATGATGGGAAGAAAAATATGCTTAAGAGGAATGTATCGAGGCGAGCTTACGATGTTTTTAGAACGTCAGGATTTGATTCTTGATATGGAGGTTAAAAAACTGGAAGAAGGCGCATTTGAATTCATTATTCCAGAGACAAATTACATTATGGGAGTAAACCATATGTATATTATGCAGGGCGCTTATCTGTATGAGGCTAGTGAGGAATACACCCGTCATATGGCTGATTTTTGGCAGCTATTAGAGAAGAATGGACGGGAGTATCGGTTTACGGTTACGAAGGATTATCTGCCAGCATTCTTAAGCAATGTGGTTCCATTGATTCGAGATTATATTGGCGTTGGACAGATTGAGGAAGTGTGCAAGGAGTATATACCACCGAAAGGGCAGATCAAGTATTATATCGATTCCACTCGCCATAACATCTATGTACGAAGCTGTGCAAAATATGGGAATAAGGAATACAACATTTTTGAGGCGGTTGAGACTTCAAGCAGTTATCGGGATACGGAACTTGAGAGGGATGCCTTAGCGATGGCAGGACATTATTTTAGAGAGCGGAATGTGGATGAGCAGGTGCTTATATTGGGAGACACAGATGAGGAACTGTACCAATTGATGACAGAAGGCATACAGAGAATGAACCAGATTGGAGAGGTATTCTTAGCCGAACAGCTAAAGAAAATTCAAATTAAGAAAAATGCGAGGATGAATATAGGTGTAGCGTTACAGGGGAATCTGTTAGAATTGAATATTGCCTCCACAGATATTCCAAATGAGGAATTAATCCCAATTTTACAAAGCTATAAAAAGAAAAAGAAGTACTACCGTCTTAAGAATGGGGATTTCCTTAAGTTAGAGGACAATGCCCTAAGCAGTCTGTCCGAAATTACAGATGGATTAAACTTAAGTGAAAAAGAGGTGGCAGCAGGGAAAGTAATAGTACCCAAATATCGAGCCTTTTATTTGGACAAGGTACTTACTAACGAAGAAACACTTCATCTAAAGCGAGATGCGGCATTTAAAAATCTTCTGCGTAATATGAAGATGATGGAAGACAGCGATTTCGAAGTGCCAGAAGAGTTACAGGATACACTGCGTAACTATCAAAAGACAGGCTATCGTTGGCTTCGCACCTTGGAAATGCTCGGGTTTGGTGGTATTCTAGCAGATGATATGGGACTTGGAAAAACCATTCAGATTATAGCACTTCTTCTTTCACGCTATAAGGAGGAGAAACAGGCAGCCCCATCTATCATTATTTGTCCCGCATCCCTTGTATACAACTGGCAAAGCGAGATTGAGCGGTTCGCTCCGTCCATAAAGGTTGCTACCATGACAGGAAATGCAGCAGAGCGTTATGAAAAGATGCAGTCCACAGAGCATAATGTGTTCATTACCTCTTATGATTTGTTAAAGAGAGATATAGAGGCATATGAGAAGATGCAGTTCCACTATATGATATTAGACGAGGCACAGGCCATTAAAAACCAGGCAACTCTTGCGGCAAAGGCCGTAAAGAAGATCAATGCCAACAGCCGGTTTGCGTTAAGCGGAACTCCGATTGAGAACCGATTAAGTGAATTATGGAGCATCTTTGACTTTTTAATGCCGGAATTCTTATACAGTTATGCAAAGTTTCGGAAAGAGTATGAAAGCGCCATTGTCCTCAATCAGGATGAGAAGATATCTAAGCGCCTGCAGCGAATGATTAAACCATTTATCCTAAGACGTTTAAAGAAAGATGTGTTAAAGGAACTGCCGGACAAGTTAGAAACCGATGTATTTTCCAAAATGGAAGACGAACAGGCCGCTTTATATAAGGCAACTAAGGCATCTTTAGTTAAAAGCCTAAAGTCACAGAGCAAGGAAGAATTCAATCACGGTAAGATTCAGATATTAGCAGAGCTTACAAAACTTCGTCAGATCTGCTGTGACCCAACGCTTGTCTATGAGGATTATAAAGGGGAGTCAGCCAAGCTAAATACGTGTATGGAATTAGTGGGGCATGCGATGAATTCGGGACACAAGGTTTTAATCTTTTCGCAGTTTACAAGTATGTTGGATATTCTGGCAGCACGCCTTAAAAAAGAAAAGATAGGATATCATATGTTAGTTGGTTCTACTTCGAAGGAAAAGAGAATGCAGCTAGTTAATGAGTTCCAAAAGGATGACACCCCGGTATTCTTAATTTCTTTAAAGGCTGGAGGAACGGGACTTAATCTAACGGCAGCGAATATTGTTATTCATTATGACCCATGGTGGAATGTAGCTGTTCAAAACCAGGCAACCGACCGTGCCTACCGAATTGGACAGGAGGAGAATGTGACTGTCTATAAACTGATTACAAAGGATACCCTAGAAGAAAAGATTCTCTCCCTCCAAGCTAAGAAGAAGGCTCTCTCAGACCAAATCATCTCCCAAGACGGAGTTTCCGTATCTGCCCTCACCAAAGAGGACTTTTTGGATATTTTGACGTAATTCAGGGGAGGTCTAAGCCCCCACAATGCGTTTCAAAAAGCGAAACGCATTGTGGATGATACTAGATTGGTGAGA
>CALZIE010000094.1 GCA_945787565.1 uncultured Lachnospiraceae bacterium | reverse complement strand
TGTTTTTTCTATCTCGATATATTTGCGATAGTATTTATTAGTTCCTTTGTTTCTAAATGGTTCCGAGGATTCTGTGATTTTTACATCCGGTAAATTCTCCATCTGTTTTTCCAACCATTCCATATCCTCTTTCGTTCCTTGCAATCTCACCTTTACCATGTCATCACCTCCCGGCTTATCCGGATATATGACCATATGAGCTGCACTTAACGCTGTGTGTCCCAATTCGCTTCTCTCCTTTCGTTTTGTTTTGTCAACCATTCGCATTTCGTATAACCTTCGTATATTCTGTAGCAGAGATTCGTATATTTTTTTGACTATACGAAAAAGAGGACTTTTCCTAAGAATTTCTTAGAAAAAGTCCTCTTTTAAAAGGTTATTATTCCATTAGTAGATAACAAAATCCGTCACATGAGACCATATTTCTTCATATCTCGTTAAAAATTTGTTGCAGTAAGCGTTGTAGTGAGCAGTATCCCAAAGCCCGCAAACCCGCATAAACACTGGGTTTTATTTCTCCAACGACTTCATCGTCGGGAATAATAATACATCACGGATCGCTGCAGAATCAGTAAGTAACATAACGAATCTGTCGATACCGATACCGATACCACCTGTTGGAGGCATACCGTATGCTAATGCATTTAAGAAGTCCTCATCCATTTCGTTTGCTTCATCATCACCAGCTGCTTTTAAAGCTTCCTGTGCTACGAAACGTTCTCTCTGATCGATTGGATCATTTAATTCGGAGTATGCATTTGCCATTTCTCTCTTTGTTACGAATAACTCGAAACGTTCCACGTATTCTGGGTTTTCTGGTTTCTTCTTAACAAGTGGAGAAATTTCGATTGGGTGATCCATAACGAATGTAGGCTGAACTAAATGTTCTTCTACGAATTCTTCGAAGAATAAGTTTAAGATATCGCCCTTTTTGTGTCTTGCTTCGAAAGCAACATGCTTTTCTTTTGCGATCGCTTTTGCTTCTTCTTCTGTCTTGATTTCGTTAAAGTCAACACCTGCGTATTTCTTAACTGCATCTACCATTGTGATACGTTCAAATGGCTTGCTTAAGTCGATTTCAACACCATCATAGCTGATTGTTGTTGTTCCTAATACGTTCTGTGCTACGGTACGGAATAATTCTTCTGTTAAGTCCATCATGCCGTGGTAGTCTGTATATGCCTGATATAACTCTAATAAAGTGAATTCAGGATTGTGACGAACGGAAAGACCTTCGTTACGGAATACTCTACCAATTTCGTATACACGTTCTAAACCGCCAACTAATAATCTCTTTAAGTATAATTCAAGAGAAATTCTAAGATTTAAGTCTTCATCTAAAGAATTGTGGTGAGTCATGAATGGTCTTGCTGCTGCACCACCTGCATTCTTTGTAAGAACTGGAGTTTCTACTTCGATGAAATCTCTGTCATCTAAATATTTACGGATTTCGCGGATGATTAAGGAACGTTTGATGAAGGTATCACGAACATCCTGGTTCATCATTAAGTCAACATATCTCTGACGATATCTTGTGTCTGTATCTGTAAGACCATGATACTTTTCAGGAAGAACCTGAAGACACTTAGATAATAAGGTGATTTCCTGTGCGCGGATGGAGATTTCTCCAGTATGTGTTTCGAACACTTCACCCTTAACACCTACGATATCACCGATATCAAATTTCTTGAAGTCTTTGTATTCTTCTTCTCCTAATACGTCTCTCTGTACATAGCACTGAATGTTGCCAAGCTTATCCTGTACATTCATAAAGGATGCTTTACCCATTACACGCTTTGTCATGATTCTTCCGGCGATGGATACTACCTTGCCGTTGAATGCTTCAAAGTCACCTTTGATGTCAGTTGTATGATTTGTTACATCATATTTCATGATCTGGAATGGATCTTTGCCTGCTGCCTGCAGTTCTGCTAACTTTTCTCTTTTTACTTTGATCAGCTGATTTACGTCTGGCTCATTGCCATTGGTTTTTACATTCTTTTCTTCTGCCACTTTTATCATCCTTTCTCTATCCGCTTTTACTGCTCCATTTTATAGAAGCACAAGATGGCGACCCATCTTGTTCCTGTAAAGATACGGTCGCCACGGATAATCTTCCTTGATTAATTTGATTTCTGAATTTCAAGAATCTTATATTTAATGATGCCCGAATGTGTATCTACTTCAATCACATCGCCTTTTTTCGCTCCAATTAAAGCTTTTCCAACTGGGGATTCATTCGAGATCTTACCTTTTAAACTGTTTGCTTCTGTTGAACCAACAATCTTATATTCAAGCTCATCGTTATATTCCATATCAAGTATTTTGACCATACATCCAATATTGATTGCGTCAACATCTACTTCATCTTCAACAACTACTTCAGCATTTTTAAGAATCTTGTCGATCTCTTCAATTCTAGCTTCGATATCTCTTTGCTCATCCTTGGCTGCATCGTATTCAGCATTTTCGGATAAATCGCCTTGTTCTCTGGCTTCTTTAATTTTTTGAGCTACCTGTTTTCTTTTATTAACCTTTAATTCCTGTAATTCGTCTTCTAACTGTCTAAGTCCTTCATAGGTCAAAATGTTTTTCTTTTCTGCCATTGAAATACCCTTCCTCCATAAATACTATTCTCTTGTAAACATTATGCAGACATTCACATAAGCATATCTTTCGATATAATATCAATATTCAAAGTATTATATCGTATCACCCCGAACTTGTCAACAATAGGCAGATGATATTTGATATAAATATATGTTTTATTCAGAAATTCATTCCTGCTATTTTTTGTCTACTGATATGGCGGTATGAATAGTATATCGAAATGTTTTTCCTTCATTCATCAATTCGTGTGATTTTTTTCAGTTTAAAGAGTATATTTCCCCAAAAACCGTATAAATTAACTATGTTTCTATTTATATAGGTAAACACCTAAAACTACCATCAACTTAGTATGAATCTGTATTTTTTGTGTTTTTTTAATACGGAGGTTGGTGGAAATACCTAGCTTGATTATTCCCGTTTTTTCTAATATTTGTACAGATGCCCCAGTTTATTTTTAGAGTTAATGTTGATTTCTTATGAAAAAGTACCAATCTCTGCCTAAAAACTAAACAAAATGACATTTTTCCGTCTTATATTGCAAGAAACACTTTACTATTTTGTAGAATAGTGGTACCCTTTTAGCTAGGTATTTTTATACTACATTGATATAAGGTATTTGCGACAATTAAAAATGCCCGCAAATCCACTCTTTAAGGAGGATATTTTTACATGGCTAGAAAAATGAAAACCATGGATGGTAACACTGCTGCAGCACACGTGTCCTATGCATTTACCGATGTAGCAGCAATCTATCCAATCACACCATCTTCTCCAATGGCAGACTACACAGATATGTGGGCTACACAGGGAAGAAAAAACATCTTCGGACATGAAGTAATGCTTTCCGAAATGCAGTCCGAAGCTGGTGCAGCTGGTGCTGTACACGGTTCCTTACAGGCTGGTGCTTTAACAGCAACATACACAGCTTCCCAGGGCTTATTATTAATGATTCCAAATATGTATAAATGCGCTGGTGAATTATTACCAGGTGTTATTAACGTAACAGCTCGTGCTTTAGCAAGCCACGCGTTATCCATCTTTGGTGATCACTCCGATATTTATGCTGCTCGTCAGACAGGTTTCGCTATGTTATGTAGCGGCAACGTTCAGGAAACAATGGACTTAGGTGCAGTTGCTCACTTAACAGCAATCGAAGGAAGAGTTCCTTTCATGCACTTCTTCGATGGTTTCAGAACATCTCACGAAATCCAGAAAATCGAAGTTTGGGATTATGAAGATTTAAAAGAAATGACTAATATGGAAGCAGTTGATGCATTCCGTAGAAGAGCTTTAAATCCAGAACACCCAGTTCAGAGAGGTACTGCTCAGAACCCTGACGTTTTCTTCCAGGCTCGTGAAGCTTCTAACCCATACTATGATGCGGTTCCAGAATTAACACAGCAGTATATGGATAAAGTAAACGCTAAGATCGGAACAGATTATAAATTATTCAACTACTACGGTGCTGCAGATGCAGAACACGTAATCGTTGCAATGGGTTCTGTATGTGATACAATCGAAGAAACAATCGATCACATGAATGCAAGCGGTGCTAAAGTTGGTTTAGTAAAAGTTCGTCTTTACAGACCATTCTCTGCTAAACACTTAGTAGAAGCAATCCCTGCAACTGTTAAGCAGATCTCTGTTCTTGACAGAACAAAAGAACCAGGTGCACTTGGTGAACCATTATACCTTGATGTATTAGCAGCGCTTAAGGATACTCAGTTCAATGACGTTCCTGTATACACAGGTCGTTACGGCTTAGGTTCTAAAGATACAACTCCTGCTCAGATCATCTCTGTATATAACAACAAAGAAAAGAAGAAATTCACAATCGGTATCAACGATGACGTGACAAATCTTTCTCTTGAAATCAAAGAAAATCCAGATACAGCAGACAAGGGAACTACATCTTGTAAGTTCTGGGGTCTTGGTGCAGATGGTACTGTAGGTGCGAATAAGAACTCCATTAAGATCATTGGTGATCATACAGATAAGTACGCTCAGGCATACTTCGATTATGACTCCAAGAAATCCGGTGGTGTTACAATCTCCCACTTACGTTTCGGCGATAATAAGATTAAATCCACTTACCTTATCAACAAAGCGGATTTCGTAGCATGTCATATGCCATCTTATATCAGAAAATATAATATGGTTCAGGACTTAAAGGATGGCGGTACATTCTTACTTAACTGTTCTTGGGACATGGAAGAAATCGAAAAGAACTTACCAGGTCAGGTAAAACGTTATATGGCAGAACACAACATTAAGTTCTACACAATCGACGGTATCAAGATCGGTAAGGAAGTTGGACTTGGCGGACGTATCAATACAATCCTTCAGTCTGCATTCTTCAAATTAGCAAACATCATTCCAATCGAAGATGCTGTTAAATATATGAAAGATGCTGCTACTGCTTCTTATTCTAAGAAGGGTGATGACATCGTTAAGATGAATCACGAAGCAATCGACCGTGGTGTAAACGGCGTTGTTGAAATTCAGATTCCAGCAGAATGGGCAAACGCTACAGATGAAAGCTTAGCAGTAAGCCACTCTCATGGTGATGCAGATGTTCTTAAGTATGTAAATACTGTTCAGAACGCTATCAACGCTCAGGAAGGTAACAATCTTCCAGTATCTGCATTCCTTGATTATGTAGATGGTACTGTTCCACTAGGAACTGCTGCATACGAAAAACGTGGTATCGCAATCGACGTTCCAGTATGGAAGCCAGAAGTATGTATCCAGTGTAACCTTTGTTCTTATGTATGTCCTCACGCTGTAATCCGTCCAGTTCCTATGACAGAAGAACAGGCAGCTAACGCTCCTGCAGGCGCTAAGATGACAGATATGAAACAGGTTGAAGGAAAGAAATTCGCAATCACAATCTCCGTACTTGACTGTACAGGATGTGGTTCTTGTGTAAATGTTTGTCCTGACATCAAAGGCAATAAAGCACTTAGCATGACAAGCCTTGACTCTGAATTAGATGCTCAGAAGATGTTCGACTACGGTGTAACTTTAGAAACTCCGGCTGATGTTCTTGAAAAGTTCAAAGAAACTACAGTTAAAGGTTCTCAGTTCAAACAGCCATTACTTGAGTTCTCCGGAGCTTGTGCTGGTTGTGGTGAAACACCTTACGCTAAATTAATCACACAGTTATTCGGTGACAGAATGTATATTGCAAATGCAACTGGATGTTCTTCTATCTGGGGTGGTTCTTCACCTTCTACACCATACACTGTTAACAAAGAAGGTAAGGGTCCAGCTTGGGCAAACTCTTTATTCGAAGACAATGCAGAATTTGGTTTCGGTATGATGTTAGCTCAGAAAGCTCTTAGAAAACGTTTAGTTCACTCTGCTGAAAATCTTTTAGCTGTTGCTGAAAACGAAGAAGTAAAATCTGCTCTTAAAGAATATTTAGACACACAGAACTCTTCTACTGCAAATGCATGTGCATCTCAGAAATTAATCAAAGCATTAGAAGCTTGCAACTGTGATAACGAAGACCGTGCTAACATCTTAAACAACAAAGATTTCTTAGCTAAGAAATCTCAGTGGATCTTCGGTGGTGATGGCTGGGCATACGACATCGGCTTCGGCGGTGTTGACCACGTTCTTGCTTCCGGACAGGATGTAAACATCATGGTATTCGATACAGAAGTTTACTCTAACACAGGTGGTCAGTCTTCTAAATCTACACCAATCGGCGCGATCGCACAGTTCGCTGCTGCTGGTAAAGAAGTGAAGAAGAAAGACTTAGCAGCAATCGCTATGAGCTATGGTTACGTTTACGTAGCACAGATCTCTCAGGGTGCTGATTACAACCAGTGTATCAAAGCAATCACTGAAGCAGAAGCTTACCCAGGTCCATCCTTAATTATCGCTTACGCTCCATGTATCGCACATGGTATCAAAGGCGGCTTAAAGGGTGCTCAGATGGAAGAAAAACGTGCGGTTGAAGCTGGTTACTGGCACTTATTCCGTCATAACCCAATGTTAGCGGAAGAAGGAAAGAACCCATTCATCTTAGATTCCAAGGCGCCTAAGGCATCCTTCCAGGAATTCATCCAGAGCGAAGTTCGTTACAACAGACTTTCCAGATCTAATCCAGAAAGAGCTGCTGAATTATTTGCTAAGGCTGAAAAAGATGCAATTGCAAAATATGAAAGACTTGTTGAAATGGCGAAATAGTCATTTGACACTCAATTATAAAATTCCTCTGCTTTGCGCGGCAAAGGAAATCTAAGGATAGTAAACGAATGATGACTGCGCCATCACTCATTTGCTATCCAGTGCAAAAAAGAAGCATGTCAGTCCCATGCTTCTTTTTTTATGAAAAATATAATAACTTTATCATCTAAAAAAAGACATCTCCTTTTTATCAGAGATGTCTTTTTTCCTATGCTGCTGGAATTACAATTTCTCTTCCAAGCAGTTTTTCTAAATAGAGTTCAATTCCTTCACTAATCTCTTTGATTGTTTTTTCTTCAAATGGACTTCCGAATCCAGCTTCCTTTAATGTTGTTAAGAAACCATCTGCTGTTCCATAGCTTAATAAGTTTAAGTAGCTATCTGCTGCGCCTCTCCAGTCGTTTACGGACTGTTCGAAGATCTGAAGTGCTGGTACTAAAGATGTGGCATAACTGATATAGTATAATGGAGATTGGAAGGTATGTGTGATATTCACCCATGATGTCAATTCTGTAACCCCTTCTGTCTCTGCAGCAAGGCCATATTCACATGCAAGTTTATAATAAAGTTGATTTAATTCACTGACACTCTTTACATTGTTTGCATATACATACTGCTGGAACTCATCTTCCATACACCCCTGAAGAAGGATCTGTAAAAATACAGTAAGCTGATATTTCTGGAAAGATGCTGCATTTGCACCAAATACCTGTTTATAATATGGCATAAATAATAATTCAAAGCCCTGAGAATGAATTTCCATTAAATCTAAGTTTGTTGCTAAGTCATTGCCGTGTACATAATAAGAGTTAAAATGTCCGAATTCATGAACTGCAGTGGAAACATCAATATATAATCCAGTTCTTGATAAGCTGACAAACGCTTCACTATAAGATGGAAGATACGTTGTATAGCTTAAGTTTGCCTTTGTGTTACTAAAATTATAATCCATTAGATCATATCGAAGCATATACTGGAATGCATTTAAGCTATCTATGGATATATCTCTTAAGAAGCGTCTGATTGCTGGGAATGCCTTTTCTAAATCCACTCCTGTTGTCTGAACAGCTGCGACATCCTGCATCGTCAAAGAAGATGCTAGCTCTTTAAATAATGGCTTGATATATTCCTTTACATAACTATGCATCTTTGCTGCATCTTCTGGCTTATAATCTCTTCCAAATGCCTCATAAGCATATTCGGAATAATTCGATACACCCGTTTCTTTTGCGATTGCCTTTCTTACTTTTACTAATTCTAAATAAACTTCTCCGGCATTCTTATTTAATGTCTCTGTATACAGGTTATAGAACTTATTTGCTTCTTCTGCTGTCAATGAAGTGTTCGCAAGGATATCATTTCCAGTCATCTGTGTGCCATTTACATCCACTGTTGTGCTATTCATAACAACAAGGTACTGGTTAGTAAGTTCCTGCTCCTTTGCGCTTAATTCTACAAGCTTGTCTGTCAGTGCCTCTGCATTTTCATAGATTTCAGCTACACTCTCGCTGCCCCAGCGAATTTTAGGCATCCATCCAAATTTAGAATCTAACAATGCAATTGCTGTCTCATTTAATTTCACCTGAAACTCAGAAACAAGGATTGTAAGTGCATACATCTCTGTTGCATACTCTGTATTTGTTACATCCTGATATGTATAAATGCTAAGCAGACGGTACATCGTCATTACCTCTTCAAAACTCTCA
Source organism: uncultured Lachnospiraceae bacterium (assembly GCA_945787565.1). Classification (GTDB taxonomy): domain Bacteria; phylum Bacillota; class Clostridia; order Lachnospirales; family Lachnospiraceae; genus Lachnoclostridium. The sequence continues at coordinate 646 of CALZIE010000094.1, read as the reverse complement.
TCCAGAGCATCAAACTTATTTAACAGCGTCCGCATCTGTGCTCTTGTCTTTACTGAAGAAATCTTTCCCTGAATCTCTTCTAGTGTCTCAATCATACCTTCAACATCAGGAGCGGTATACTTCATATCCCCAAACTTAGTTGTTCCATGCTCCGTAGTGGTTGCGGCCGTAGAGGTAACGGTTGCTGCATTTACTGTTGTGGCTGGCGTAGTAGCACCAAATACCATCAAAAATGCCAGCGCCATTGCTATCATTTTCTTTTTCATATTTCCCTCCTAAAATCCCTTATATTTTCTATTCTTTTCACAAGAACAATTGGATTATAACATTATATGTAAGAAAAAGGTAGCGCTGTAATAAAATGTTAAGGAGATTTTAATGTAAGTGAGAAAAATGTAATCAGATTCTATAAAAGAACAGAATACTTGGGAAATAAAAAAGACACGATTCACTCGTGTCTTGGAAGCTGGGCTACAAGGATTCGAACCTTGAGATGCTGGAATCAGAATCCAGTGCCTTACCGTTTGGCGATAGCCCAATATAAAGTATATGTGCTTTTTCAAGCTTTTAATAAGTATATCAAAAACAAAAATATTGTCTGTTTTTAATATAAAGCTGGGCTACAAGGATTCGAACCTTGAGATGC
>CALZIE010000093.1 GCA_945787565.1 uncultured Lachnospiraceae bacterium | reverse complement strand
AAGCCAAACTTAGGATAAAAATCAAGTACACTATCATTTGCAAAAAGATAATTGTCTTTCCCAATCTTAACCCACTCCATAGCATATCTGTCCTTAATAATTTACAATTAATTATTTTCTATAATATCTATAATAAAAATAGCTGTCGCTCTCCATATTAGGCTGAACATGACCGATCGGCGTTCGCTTCTCAAACAGCTCAAATCCGCATTTTTTAGCAAGTGCTGCAGAAGCCTGATTGGATTCCACATGATCCCATTGTGCTGTATATCCTTTTCTCACGCACTCATCCATAAATACCTTTGTAAGGACTGTAGCAATTTTTCTCCCGCGATGTGCTTCTTCTGTCTCAATATCAACCGTTATGTACTTCTTATACTGAGCGCTTCCGAATATTACTCCCACTATTGCACTCTCATAAATAGCGACATAAGCAATACTATTTTCGAGAAAAGTATCTTCATCCTTCCAGGACTGCTTTAGCCTTTCTTTAAGCATCCCGTTATCTTTTATCCTTCCGCTGTATAAATGCCTAAAGAAAGAACAGTCTACCTTTTTAATCTCATACTCATTCGGTACAGAAAACTCTCCTTTGACAGCGGTTGCTTTGCGATACGAATACTCATTCTCCCATTCCATGTCTTTGTCCGAAAAAATCGAAAGCAACTGTTCCCGTAATCTATCATCTTCCGTGGAAAATTCAAACTCATAAATTTTCCTCTGCTTTAAGGCTGGAAATACGGTGTGTTCAAAGAAATCTCTAGCCGCCTCTTTCTGATCCACCACACCTGTGACGCCACATCCACCTACACAGTAAGAATATGCCACAGCAAGTGTAGGCTCTTTCTCATCATCCAGCCAGTAATCCCCCTTCGCTATGCCAGAAAGAATACTGGCATAGCTTGGGCTCTTCTCATCAAGTAGCTTTTCATTCCTTATCCCCATTTCCTTTGCTCCTCTTCTCCTAAATCTTAATAACATTCTATAAATTCTTTCTGTTGTAATGAACCACTCGCTTATGTTACTTATTCATTCAGTCCTTCTGGTGCTTCCGGAAATGCCTCTGTGAGTGCTTTGTTTATCACATCAAGATCATTTGCATCATAACTATCATTCTGAAGTTCATAGCCTGCATCGTCTAAGAGTGGAAGAATAGAATCCCGGTCTGTCAAGATTTTCTGTGCATCCTCATAAACTGCTTCCCAGGCTAGCATAATAGTTTCTACCTCTACAAGTTCCTCTTTGTTTGCATCATACCAGCTCTGTGCCTTTTCCTTAATCTCTGTTTCACTGGTAACAGACATATACTGCTTTGCCCAGTCTAGCAATTCTCCTGCTGCCCCTGCAGCCTTTAACGAACAGCCGCTTACACCCGGCATTGCATTGTAGATATCGGAAAGAATCTCATTAAATGCGTCCCAGTCTGCTTCTGGCTTATTTTCCTTTTCTTCACTGCCCGCTTCCTTCTTTGCATTATCCGTAACTTCTGGGTTTTCTGCTGGGTTTTCTGCTGGGTTTTCCTCCGGTTCTACTGCCTGTGTGATAACAGCCGTAGGTTCCTTATTTTCCTCTACTGTATCGTTATTTTTTCTGCTTCCACATCCAGTAATAACCGCTACGCTTCCACAAATGCATATTAGTAATAAAATCCATTTCTTTTTACTCATAACTTTACTTCCTTTCTAATCTAACATTCCATCTGCTTTTATCCCGTTCTATTTTTGCCTACGATTCAGACGGATGGAACTGTAAGATAATACAACAATATCAATCAGCATAATAACTCCAATCACACGTACTGCCCAATCCGGGAATGGAATAATGAAAAAACTAATTAGCATTAAAATAACTGCTGCTATCATAATAACCATACTGATATCAAATATGCTCTTTTCCTTCATTCTATCACCTCTAAAATTTTCCTTATGCTACAGTAAGTATATTCCTTAAAATTCCATTTTTCAAGAACATACCTGCACAAATAAAATCAATACGGCATTTATTTTTAAGCAGAAAATCACGCTTGACTTTTCAATCTCACTGTGTTATTTTAATGAAATAAAGCAGACACAGGCTATGACGAGAAAGAGTACATATTACAATATTTTCAGAGAGAAGATGGTTGGTGTGAATCTTCATAGAGTAATATCGAAGCAGTCTTCGAGCTTTGAACCGAACAGAGTGATCTAAGTAGGCTTCAACGGTTTTCTACCGTTATCAGAAACAGTATGAACGTACTGACAGAGTGCAGATTTTATCTGAATTTAGGTGGTAACACGGACAATGAATGTTCGCCCTAAGCTATTTATTAGCTTAGGGCTTTTTTTTGTCTTTAAAATTCCATTCTGCATGTTCCAAACATAGCTTCTCAAACAAGTGCCGCTTATAATAATGATAATAGATATGAACTTGAGGAGGACTTTAATTATGAGATTTTTTGAAAAGTCAACAAAATTAGATAATGTATGCTACGATATCAGGGGACCTGTTATGGATGAAGCGAACCGCATGATTGCGAATGGCATGGATATTTTAAAATTAAATATCGGTAATCCTGCCCCATTCCATTTCGATGCACCGGATGAAATCATCCAGGATATGATTTACAACCTAAGAAATGCACAGGGCTACTCCGATTCCAAAGGCATCTTCTCCGCAAGAAAAGCCATCATGCAGTATGCACAGATCAAAAAGCTTCCAAACGTAGGAATTGATGATATTATTACCGGTAATGGTGTCAGCGAATTGATTACAATGTCCATGCAGGGACTTTTAAATAATGGCGATGAAATCCTGATTCCATCACCTGACTATCCATTATGGACCGCTTCTGTAACACTTGCAGGTGGTACTGCTGTTCATTATATCTGTGATGAACAATCCGAATGGTATCCAGATATCGAAGATATCCGTAAGAAAGTAACTGACAAAACAAAAGGTATTGTTATTATCAACCCAAACAACCCAACTGGTGCCCTTTATCCAAAAGAAGTCTTAGAACAGATTGTAGAAGTTGCCAGAGAACATGAATTGATTATCTTCGCAGATGAAATTTATGATCGGTTATTAATGGACGACTTAGAACATACCTCCATTGCCTCTCTTGCACCAGACCTTTTCTGTATTACCTTTAATGGTCTGAGCAAATCCCATCGTGTAGCCGGATTCCGTGCCGGATGGATGTGCCTTAGCGGTGACAAATCCAAAGTAAAAGGCTATATCGAAGGATTAACCCTTCTCTCTTCCATGCGCCTTTGCTCCAATGTACCTGCCCAGTACATCATCCAGACAGCTCTTGGCGGATACCAGAGTGCAGACGAACTACTTCTTCCAGGCGGAAGGGTTTACGAACAGAGAGAGTACATCTACAATGCCTTAAATGACATTCCAGGCATTAGCGCTGTAAAACCAAAGGCAGCCTTTTACATCTTCCCTAAGATTGATACTGCCCGCTTTAATATCACAAATGATGAACAGTTTGTCTTGGATTTCTTACGCGAAAAGAAAGTACTTCTTGTTCATGGCGGTGGTTTCCACTGGAATAATCCAGACCATTTCCGTATCGTTTACCTGCCAAATGTAGATCAGTTAAAAGACGCTATGACCAAGTTAGGCGACTTCTTAGACGGATATCATCAGAAATAAATTCTTCAAATACTCAAAACATCTCAATAAACATACAAAAAAGAGGCCGTCAGAAATGACCGTCTCTTTTTTCACCTTATTCTACACGTTACATTCTTTTTCTTTTGTCCTGTATAGCATCTTCCATTTCTCTTCCTATTATTCTAATTCAGCTTCATATGAGAAAATCCATAATCAATTAAAAGCGGTACCTCATTCACCACCCCCCAGGAACTGATTCTTACCAAATCTCCTCCTGCCAGCAAATATTTATTCTTCAAAACCATAAACTGCGGTTCATTTGTCAGCTCTTTCATATTTTTCGCATTATAATATTGTAGTACCGGATAAAAGCTATTAAGCCGTTCCCCCTTCCTCATAATTAAAAAACGATTATCCTCAGATATTGCCAAAACCGGAGCAAGAATTCTGCTCTTCTCATTATTAAAGACCATATATTCCATTCGATTCTGCTTAAGTCCACGATAATTCTTAGCCGCCTTCACCACATATCCATCACCGATATCATACACTCTTCTGGACGACCCTGCCCCGATAAAACGAAGTCTGCCCTGTTGCAGATTCAATATCATTTTTTCGAAATCATATGTTTTCAGATTCATTTTCATCCTCCTTAAAATCATTCTTTATTACCACAATATTCTAATAAGATGAAAATGTTCTACTTTTCCCACGTTTTCGACATCATCAATAATCTTTTTTCTCTCCACCATTAATCTCTTTATAAAAAATCTCTTCGTTTCATCCGTTTGATCAGCAAGCGGCCTTCTCCTTCTCAAAATTTGAAAGGCCAAGGAAGTAAGAGCCGGCGAGGGATCGGCCGTTATGTTTCCGGAATGTCTGGCTCATGACGAACCAAAAAGCACCCGAGTCTTTGAATAGCAGACAGTGCCTTCCTGTCTGATAGTCAAAAACCCGGGTGCTTTTTGGTCCGCTCATGCGTCCCAACATTCAAAAACATAACGGCCGAGCCCTCGCCGGCTCTTACTCCTTGGCCGCCTCCTAGTGAGGCACCAATTTACTGCTATCTTACGGGGCGTCCTTCGATGTAGCCGCGGTAGCCCATTGGGGAGAGTTGGAATCTTGGAGCTATATCCGGTGCGAATTCATATCCGTAAACAGACGGATTAAAATGACGAATCTTCTCCCATACAACACCAATCGCCTGGCCCATCTGCTCCTCCTCATAAGGTTCTCCCTGGAAAATCATATATTTACATGCTGGAAGCGTAATCAGTTCATACCCTTCCGGTATCGTCTTATTATAATCAAGCGGTACCTCTACACCCTGCACATATTCGCTCGTACCTTCTTTGATCATGCTCTTAGGGAGCCACATTCCAACCGGTTCATACAACGCCTCTTTTACACTGCACAGCACACCCCAGATATCACATCCCACTTCTTCACAGTAAGCAAAATATTCATCAGCCTTAATACCTCTTTTAATCAGTGCCTTTCTCTCTGGTCTTTCCACCACCTGTACAAATATAGCATTCGTCTTCTCAGCGTTCATGTTTATTCCTCCTTTTTTAAATTGAAGGTAGACAAGATAGACATCTTCCGGCATAAAAAATGGAATTGGTGGCGCATCTTTCTGATACCGTTTCGGTGAAATACCGAAATTCTTTGTAAATGCCCTGGTAAACCCTTCATGCGAGTCAAATACAAAATCAAGTGCCACATCCAACACCTTGCTTTTTCCTTCCTGAAGCACACGTGCTGCGCCGGTAAGCCTTAGCATCCGAATATAATCGAATGGTGCCTTTCCGGTAATCTCCTTAAAAATCTTTGCTGCATACCACGGAGAATATCCTGCAGCCTCTGCAAGCTGCTTTAATGTGATTTCTTCCGTTAGATGTAACTCCACATAATCCTGCATTCGCTTTACCGCATACACTTTTTCTGCCTGATCCATCTTCTATCTCATCTCCTTTTCCCTTATTATAAAGGAGAACAAACTCAAATTCTTGACTTTCCTTGTCACTCTTACACTCTTACCATATTAATCTCCGCCTGATTTGGCTTGGCTTCAAATCCAATGGAAACATAAAGATGAATTGCCCCTGCATTACGCTCATCTGCATGTAAAAATGCCCTTCTCGCTCCATGTTCCCTAAGCCTTTACTTCCCTGTTTTAATCTCTGTTTCCTTTCTCTTTGCCTACGCTTCTTTTCATTTAATCTTTTATTTGCTTTTGATATTCTTCTTTGTCCATCTCCTCCATAAAGACCGTCTTATAATCAATCCAGTCTGCACTGTTGCTACTGAATACAGCCCACATCAGATCGTCAAATGTGACATCCGGCTCCTTAACCAAGAAAAAGCCATTCATTGCAACTGCTGCATTCGATAACATACCGCAACGCTCAATCAGGTACGGGTATTCCCATTCATATTTCTTTCCGTCTTCATATGTGACATAACGATAAGATGTGCCGTCATAAGAAAGCTCCTTCATATAAAACTGCGGATACTCGGATTTTATGCTTTCATAATATTCCTTTTCATAATGACTCTCATCACCTAATTCATAATACTCTCCAATTAGAATAGAAGCATCCTTTCCTTCTGATACAGCCAGAATGAAATCATCCCATTTTTCTTTTCCGGATACTACTTTCATGTCAGAAATGATAAATAAAGAATCTTCAAGTGCATCTTCATAACTATAGCCTTCCGGGAGCTGGTCTAATAAAAGGCTCGTTTCTACTCCATCCTCCGCTTTTCTTTCCACATCAACATTACTTGTCTTAACGCTATCGTTCTTTTCTTCTTCAACCTTAACCTCGTTCTTCTGACAGCCTGTCATTCCCATTACCAATAACATGCCGAACATTAGCGCTATACCGATTCTTTTCTTCATACATCCTCCAACTGCAAATGACTTTACCTTATTCAAAGAGTATTACACTTGCTTTTCGATGTCAATCATTTACAGGGTTAAGTTTGTCTTACATTCCTTACGATTTTCTTTCACGGCCCTTCCTATCCTTTCCACTATTTCCATTTCTATTTTTACTTCTATTTCTATAATCCACGCATGTATCAAAATTTCTTTTTCTCGTACTTCAAAACTAGTTTTCAGCTTTCCCTGGATTATTCTCTAACTTCCGAACATTGCAGCTCCATCCCATATTGGTTAGAAGTTAAAAAAATTATGTTTGACATTTTCCCCCATGCAACTATAATATTAATTAAATATACATATTATCTGTATTTTTATACAGGTTTGTTTTAGAATGCTTTATTGCATTTATCATTCCAGAGTCTTGCACAAACTTCATACCTGATTCACCAAACAAACGAGCAAGAATCAGCCTTGAAGTTTGATACTATTATTCTTTTTTTAATGGGAGGATTTTTATGAAGACAAAAGTATTTATTGACGGCAGCGAAGGAACTACCGGACTGCGAATCCATGAACGTTTTCAGGAACGAGATGATATTGAATTATTATCCATTGCACCAGAATTAAGAAAAGACACAGCCGAACGAAAAAGACTGATCAACTCTTCTGACATTACCTTTTTATGCCTTCCAGATGCAGCGGCAAAGGAAGCTGTATCCCTTGTGGAAAATGACAACGTACGCATTATTGACTCCTCTACTGCACACCGTACCTGTGAAGGATGGGCATACGGTTTTGCAGAACTGTCCCCTTCTCATCGAAAAGCAATTAAAGAAGGCAAACGAATCGCGGTCCCAGGCTGTCATGCAACCGGCTTTATCTCGCTTGCCTATCCACTGATCAACGGTGGTATCCTTCCTTCTGACTATCCGGTATCCGCTTTTTCCATCACCGGTTATAGCGGCGGCGGAAAGAAAATGATTGCCGAATATGAATCGAGTGAGCGTGCTACAGAATATGACGCTCCAAGAGAGTATGCATTAAGCCAGCAGCATAAGCATTTAAAGGAAATGAAGAAAATCACAGGTCTTATGAATGAACCTCTCTTCTCTCCAATTGTATCCGGTTATTACAGCGGCATGATTGTAAGCCTTCCTCTTTATACAAGCATGTTGCATGATAAAAAGACTCCGGAAGAGGTACACGACTATTTTACAAAATTCTATCAGAAGGAATCGTTTGTTACCGTACAGCCATTTGGTGCAGAAGCCGAAAGCAGAGGATTCTTAAGTGGAAATGGACGTTCCGGATGGGACGGTCTTGAAATCTTTGTGACTGGTAACGCAGACCGAATTCTTCTCTCAGCCCGTTTTGATAATCTTGGAAAAGGTGCATCGGGCGCAGCGATCCAGTGTATGAACATTATGCTTGGATGCGAAGAAACCAAAGGACTCCATCTTTAATTTTCTGCGAATTTGCTGGTAATTGCACCTTTCTTCCTGTATAATAACTAAGGTTATATCAAACGATAGCATAAAAACAGGCGGTTTCGCGATCATTTTCTCATGAATATTACATGGAAATGAGTTCCGATGAATGACTCTGCTAGTAGTCAGGTGCGAAGCCCGATTAAATAAACAGAAATTGGAGTTAAGACATTGAGCGATCATACATTTAAACAGTATCACCTATGTAATGAGATTTTAGAAACACTTTCCCTTTTAAATTACAAACAGCCTACCGAAATTCAGGAACTTGTAATTCCGGCTGCCCTTAAAAAACAGGATATCCTTGTAAAATCCCGTACCGGTAGTGGTAAAACTGCTTCCTTCGGGATTCCTCTTTGTGAAATGATTGACTGGGATAAGAGACGTCCACAGGCGCTCGTCCTTGTACCAACAAGGGAATTAGCCCTTCAGGTATCCGAGGAATTAAGCAATATCGGTCGTTTTAAGAAAATCAATGTATGCACCATCTTCGGCCGCATGCCAATGAAAGCACAGATTCAGGCCTTAAAACAGAAAACCCATATTGTAGTCGGCACACCAGGCCGTACTTTAGACTTAATCACACGCGGTGATTTTATTATTGATGAGCTTACCCACGTCGTAATCGATGAAGCGGATGAAATGTTCTTTATCGGCCTTCGCGAACAGGTAGAATCTATCTTAAACACACTTCCGGAAAACCGAAATACTATGCTCTTTTCCGCTACTTTAGAAGAAGATGTGAAAAAACTGGCGAATCAGTATATGAAGAATCCGGTTGAGATTGAACTTGTTGAAGAAGAAACAGAGAAATCCCAGACAAGTCAGTCTGCTATCCGTGCGACCGAGCGCGGCAAGATGAATCTTCTAAAACAGGTGACAATGGCTGAAAATCCAGACAGCTGTATTATCTTTGTAAATACCCAGAAAGAAGCCGATGCAGTAACTGATTTTCTTGTCAGAAATGAGTATCCATGCAACAAGCTTCACGGGGGCATGGAACAGAGAGATCGAATCCGCATCATTAATGATTTCAAACGTAATAAATTCCGCTATCTGGTTGCTACAGATGTTGCTGCTAGAGGAATTGATATTGATGGCATCTCACTTGTTATCAATTATGATCTTTCCCGTGGAATTGAGAATTATGTACACCGAATCGGACGTACCGGGCGCTATAAGAGTACAGGAAAAGCAATCACGTTC
>CALZIE010000092.1 GCA_945787565.1 uncultured Lachnospiraceae bacterium | reverse complement strand
TGGATGACGCTTGTCTGGGACTTCATAACGGATCGTCATATTTTCAACTTGTACGTCTTTAGCATGGCGGATAAAGAGGCCATAAGCGGGAAGAATGCCCCAATTGCTTGGTTCGGGATAGACTCTAGGGAGTTCTGGCACATTATATGGGTCTGGAATCCATGTTTTTTTATCATTATCCCAGTCTGCACGAGGGAGAAGTCCTTCTTCTTTTAGGAAGAATGTGTTTACAAGCCATGGAAGGGTCTGCACGGACGGAGCAGTTTTATACTGTGTATATTTCCAGTTGGTATTTAACTGACGCTGTTCTGTGGCATGTTCCATGGTAAGGCCGCCACGATAGGTGACCGTGATGTTTTTTAACACAATATCTGTGATGGGACTGTCAACTAAGCCCATGATAAGCATAGGATAGCGTGGGTCGGCATCGGTTACGGTAAGATTGCTGATTTCAATATGGCTGGCTTCCGGAAAAGCGTAACGGCCAACTGCATTGGCATATCGGTACCGTTCTTCTTTGGAAATCGGAAAAGAGTAGTCTGGTATATAGCGATGAAACGTATTGTCATAATGCATCAGATAGTAATGCCCGTCTTCTTCTTTATAATTGCCAGGGTTAAGGCACGCTGGATCATCTGGATCAACAACATAAAAAGAAGAGTTTCCATCTACGCATACTTCTTTTGTTTTATTGTAAGAAGGTGTGTAGCGTTTTGCAGGATAGGAATGGTAGGAAGGCGTATCCGGAAGGACGAAGTTCGGCTCGTCAAGACGTACATTTGGACAAGGTGCTATAATGGATTCCTCTGTGCTTGTTCCAGTGACCGGGAAACGTGCTCGATCTCCAACACGAATGAAAATCGGGGAAGAACTGATATGTTCCATGACACAGTCGGTGAATATAATATTGGTCATATCACTAAGATCGACAGCCTCTAAGGCAAAGCCACGGGAACGGTCAAAACGGGTACGTTCAATCGTGACCTGATCATAGCCGCAGGAGGATTCGGTTCCTAGCTTAATACGAGCAGTAGGACCGCAGCGGTCGGTTGCAATCAGCTTGTCGCAGCTGAATGTCTTTGCATAGACAGAGCCAGCATCGTAACCGCTTACACTACAGTCATGAATCCAGATATTCTTAGCAGGTTTAAAAAATCCTGCACCAAAGGAGGATTTGATGACAAGAGCATCGTCTGTGAGAGAATTGAAAGAAGAGTTTCTTACGGTCACATTCTCACAGCAGTCAATATCAAAGGCATCCCTGGTCGTATCAATCAGCACGGAATCACATAAGAGGTTAGTGACTGCTTCTGCTATGACTGCGAAATGACCTCCAATTATAAGTGAAAAATCTTTTAACACGATATTCTCACATCGAAGTAGTGCAATGGCCTTATTGCCAAACCATTCGCCTCTGTGTCCGCGTTCATTGCGGCCTTGTGGTTCCATAGGGTCACCACCCTGCAGTACATATTCTAAGGTGTTAGTTTCCTCATTTAGTGAAGAACCATTAATCAGTCCCTCACCATAGATCATTACATCATGGATGTCAGCGCCATAAATCAGGCTGTTCGCAAAATAGCTATGGCCGTGATCCTGAAGCCCGGCATAGAGATTTACTTCTGGTTCCTCATAGTTTCCACCCTCGCTATCCTGGTTTTGATAGGAATGTTCAATGGAAGTTTTAGCAGCAAGTAAAATAGCACCTTTTTCAAAATAGAGATTTACCATGCTTTTTAAGCAGATGGTATAGGATTTGTAGCTGCCTGTAGGAATCACTACGGTTCCACCACCGGAAGAGGCAGCATCATTGATTGCCTTATTAATGGCAGCAGTATTCTTTACCGGATCACCATCTTTTTGTGCACCATAATCAAGAATGGAAAAGACAGCATCCGTCTTAAGCAGATCATCGGCTGAAATGGTACAGCCAGTCGCGCGTAGTATTGTACTCATAAGACACTCCTTTTTGGAAACAGGTCGTTGGAACCTGCTTTTTCTAAAATAGGGTAAAGCCAAAATGCAAAAATTCAGTTCCATTATAAAGGAATTAGATAAAAATGTAAAATATTTTACAATGTATTGACTTTGTACAGGAGGGGGCTATACTTAATTCAGATATTCACAAAAATAGGAAATGACTACATATGGCGGAGACGAACCTGAACCTGACCCAACAAAACTTTTCTGATTTTGGGTCTTCAAAACTGGTCATTGAAGACACATGCAGCATCCGGGAAAGAAGGTTGTAGTATGTTATTTGGTGGTAATGATGAGAGTAAGATTGGAAAATTAGTAGAAAAGAAACAGTGGGATAAAATTAAGAAAAAATATCTGTATGCAGATGATGCGCAGGAGCTTATCCTTGCAAAAGAATGTGCAAAGTCAGATACGGATGATTCTGTGAATGTACTTTTAACCCTTCTTGATATCGGCGGAGATGAGGTTAAGATTGAAGCACTGAAATCATTGGGGATCGTTGGTAATGACCATGTGGTTTCTACCTTGCAGCTGACATTATCAAAACTCCCAGAAGGTGATTCTCCATTAAGAAAGCAGCTTATGGATACCTTACATGTCATCCGTAAAGCAAGTTAGAAGAAAAATTGAATATTTTGTTGCATTTTAGTCACACTAAGTAAAGAAAAAGGAGTGACAAGATGGAACACAAAGAATACACGAACAAAAACGAAAAATTTATTAACAAAGAAGCCAAAGAGGTTTGTTCAATCAATGAAGTAACCGATAACAAGTACTGTGTAGGCGATATTGATATCTGCAACGCATGTTCTACCTGTGACTGCACGGGCCTTGTTCCAACACCACCACGTAATGAGGCAGAAGTGGATTCCTACCATGAGATTTTCACATTCGGCCCTCCAGACTTGAAATAGGGCAAGTAAGCGATTCGGCATGTTCTAATAAGAGCGGAAACAGCTTAAAGCACCAAGTATTTCAATGTTCGAACGCATAAGCAAACCAAAACCGTCTTATTCCTTGAATAGTAGACAATATATTTATTGTCTACTATTCAAGGAATAAGACGGTTTTTTCTTTATCGATAGGACTATTCTTAGTTTCAAGGTACGGTAGGGAGTAGGGCCTGGATTTCTGTCTTAGTGTATAATTTTAGTTCTCTTAGGAAAGCCTAGCTTTTAGGTATTGGAAGTGCAAGAATGCTAAATTCGAGGAGAATACCAAAATGAAAGATAGGAGAAAGCTAGAGATATGACACAGATAGACTGTCTTAATTTTTGTGAAGTACTGCAGGATTTTTATGACATGAATGTGCCTTTCGTAACGACAATACGTGCTGTTCAGAAAGAAGCAGGGTTGGGAAAGTGCGAGAGAATATATATTGGTTCGTCTTTTTGCGGGCCATATTTTTTGCATCTTTCTGAAAAAATGATTGCACGGGTATTGGAGGCATGTCAGGCAGAAGGAATCGGTGTAACACTTGTACTGCCTGTATTTACGGAAAAAAACATTGCGCTTGGAAAGGAGAAAATCAAGGGGCTTTCCGTGTATTTTGACAAAGTAATCGATGAGATTACGGTAAATGATTATGGGATGCTTTCCTATATCAGTGGCAATTACAGCCTTAAGCTTAATATGGGAAGGCTGTTTATGAAAGATTACCGGGACCCACGTTATGAGGATTACTTTCATTCGGAATTGCATCCTAAGATTTTTACGACATATATTTCAGAACTTATGAAAAAATATCGGATTACTGGGATGGAATTCGATCAGACTCATAGCATAATCAATTTTGAGCAGAAGCCGAAAGACATTGAAATCGGTATTCATAGTCCATATTGCTATATGACAACCGGGCACATATGCGAAGTAGCATCCATCCATAAGGATATTGACCATAAATTCCGTCCGAACGCGTCCTGTCAGAGTGAATGCAGGGATATGATCATCCGTTATGATCTGAATGACGGGAGAAAGTGGTACCGTGTGGGACCTACCATCTATTTTGAGAATACAGACTGCAAAATTGAGGGAACAAACCGCTACCGTAGAATCTATTTTCCAATTAATCAGGAGGATGTGAAATGAATGTATTAGTACCTCTTAATAATGCAGAGCATGTAGTGGATTATATCAATGCTGGCGCCGGAGAATTCTACATGGGATTCTATGATAGAGAGTGGAACGAAAAGTTCGGGGAGTATGCAGATATCAATCGGTTGACTGGTTTTCGTGAGAAGGCAAATCCTTATGATTTTGAGATGGTGTTACAGTTCATTCAAAAGATGAAGGAAAAGCAGAGACCATTGTATATTACGTTTAATGCCAGTTGCTATTCCAAAGAAGCGTTTCAGTATTTGGAACAGTATTTCGTACGTTTAAAAGATGCCAATGTAGATGGCGTGATCGTATCGTGTGTGGAACTTGTGAACCTCGCAAAAGCAATTGGGATACCAAGTGTAATCAGTACGATAGCCGGTATTTATAATTCCGATATGGCTAGATTCTATGCAGATCATGGCACGAAGCGCATCATTCTTCCAAGAGATCTGTCGTTGTCAGAGATTGAGTCCATTACAAAGAATGTGCCTGATATGGAATATGAAGTATTTATGATGCGAAATGGCTGTGCGTTCTCGGATTCCAATTGCTTAGGCATGCATCGAACTGAGATGTGTTCCATTTGTAGTAGTATCACAAAGGCAGATAATGAGATCTTAGTTAAGGATGATAATTTTGCAAACCGTCATGCTGCGGAATTAAATAACATGATTTATAATCAGTATTTTCATAATGCTGCCTGTGGGCTCTGCTCCATTTACCGGTTTTTGCAAATGGGAATCGTTGCGGGCAAGATTGTAGGGCGGTCGGATGATTGGGAAGGCGTATGCAGGGATATTGAATACATTAGAGAAAATGTAGGGATTGCAAGATCTTGCAAGGATGAAGAGGAATATTTAAGACGAATGGTATTCCCAAAGGATCGTAACCAAGTCTGCAAGTTAGGACTATCCTGTTATTATCCAGAGGTGCGTTTTGTTTAAACTTCGTCCTCTTTGTGAAAACATGTAAAAACACTATATTAATAATACAAATTACGACTCTATTGTAAACACAAATATCGACTTTATTCATATTATAAATATAAAGAGAGGAGTGATACAATGAGTTGTAATTCAGATGACACTGTAAAAATCAAAGGCCAGAGCCTTGATCATCCGAATAGAAATAATCAGAATAGAGGCTATTTTCCACGTTTCAGAATGAGTGGGAATCCGGTTAACAGGCAAAATCTAAGACATCCGGCATTTGCAACGGGTATGGGAGCAGAACAAGGGCGCGAAGAGTCCACAAACGATAGAATACGGAATGAGAAAATGATGGCCAATCAGGCAGGGCCAGACACGAGCGGAAGTGAGTCCGAACTTGGTGACTTTTTGTCAGATGAAAGGATAGCAGCTACTAGATATGAGGAAAATACGCCATCTCAAGCACAGCCGGCTCAGTTTAATTTCCTCCAAACAATCCATGGAGAAATTAACGAAACCAGTATAGCAATGAAAATTCCATTTCAGAATAATACCTTATACTGTGGAGAAATGATTACCCACGAGCAGGGAAGTTCGAAGGTTGAATTAAATAGCAGAGGATTGTATCAGATTGTTTATACCCTAGAAGTTCAGTGTCCGACCGGTACAGAATGTGTCAGAGGGTATGAGGCATTTTTATCTCAGGAAGGAACCCCGGTTATAGGAAGCAGATTATCTATCCCATATCTGTTTGAACAGGAGAGATATACGATACAGGGAATCAGCTATGTATATGTACAGAAAAGTCAATCAGATGCTTTTATTGAGTTAAATATCAGTCCACGAGAAGGAATGACAAGTGTTGCTCCAATCACAGCAATATCCGCAACTCTTAGTGCTACCTTATTGTAGAGAATGTTTATCATAATAAAAAAGCCACCGTCAATAAAAGACGATGGCTTTTTTTGTGAAGCCTTAGAGTGGCAACACGACTTTCTTCCTAGAATCCAAGAGGAATTCCGAATGCGATGAACCCAAGTAATAATAAGGTCCAAGATACAAGGAAGCAGATAGAGTATGGTAACATCGCAGAGATTAAGTTACCAACAGTAAAGTCTTCTTTGTACTTTTTAACATAAAGCAAGATAACACCTGCATAAGTCATTAACGGTGTAATGATGTTTGTAGAAGAGTCTGCTAAACGGTAAGCAGCAGCAACTACGTCTGGTGTCATGTTTGGATTTGCCTGGTATAACATTGGAACGAAGATTGGTCCAAGAAGCATCCATTTGGATGTTAAACCACCAACGAATAAGTTGATGACCGCTGTTACAATGATAAATCCAAGAATTAATAAAGTAGGTGATTTTGCTAAACCTAAAGATTCTAATGCAGACGCACCAAGGTATGTGATATAAGTACCAAGGTTTGTATAAGTTAATAATGCAAGGAAGTTATAGCAGAAGAATGTTAATACGATTACGTAGCCCATGCTTCCGATCTGCTTAGATAAAGCAGCGATAACGTCGCCAGAGTTTTTAAATTTCTTGATTGCAATACCATAGAATAAACCACTTAAGAAGAAGATGAAAGTGATTAATAAGATGATGTTGTCAAGGAATGGAGTTACAGTTGAGCCTGATTCATCTACGAAAGATTTTAATGGGCCAAATGCAAGGAATAAATCGATTGCTGCTGCGATAAGGAAACCAAGACCAGCAAAGCGTAAGGCTCTTCTTTCTTCTTTGGATACACCGTATTCTGCAACATTGATGTCAGCAGGAACTGTGTAAGTCATCTTTTCAAATCTAGGACGAACCCAGTGGTTTGTAATAAAACCGCCAAGAAATACTAAAACGAAAGTAGATGCAAGGATAAAGTAATAGTCCATTGTAAATGGATTTAAGTCTTTTCCTAAGTAAGATACGAAAGGAACGTTCTGTGCTTCTGCAAAGCCCTGTGCGTTACGTCCAACAATTACGTCAATTACGGTAGCTGGAATTATGTTCGCGCTGAAACCAGCGGATACACCAGCAAATGCTGCGAACATACCGATTAATGGGTTTTTCTTAATACCTAAGTAAAGTAAACCTGCAAGTGGGATTAAGATTAAGTAACCAGCATCAGATGCGATATTACTTAAAATACCAAGGAATACTAAAAGATAAGGAAGAAAACGTTCGGAGATGTTGCCGCCTAACTTACGGATTAAAGCGGATAACATACCGGATTCTTCCGCAATACCGATACCAAACATTACGATTAAGATCGTACCTAAGATACCGCCGGCATAGCCTAACCAGTTTGTTAATAATGCATTGTCAAAGATCCAGCGGATATTTTCAGAAGTAAACATATTTTTGATTTCATATGGTACTGCTGATCCGTCCTGCCCAACTGTTTCAAATACAGTCCCACCGAAAATACCGGTAATAACCATTACAATTACATAAAGACCAATGAAGATGAGTACGGGATCTGGAATTTTAGAGCCTACCTTTTCAATAAAGGACGGCTTTTTCACTTTTTTAGTTGTTTCTTTTTTCATAATTATCCTATCCATTTCTTTTGGTTTTTCTGCAGCTAATGGCTTTTTGCATTATGTAATAACGCGATAATAAATGAATGCTAAAAAGCGTTAATACTTTACCATGATAAACACTATGAGTATAAAGTAGCATTAACATGCAGATGTTTCTGAAAGTATGTATATATAATCACGGAAAAAAGGATTTTTTGCAACAAGTTTTTTTTTACAATAATGTAAACAAAAAGAAAATAAAGGGATAATATGATAATAACAAGAAAAAACAAGAAAAAAACATTTGTGTTTTGTGGAGATACAACAATAACTCATGGTAATGTTAAGTGAAAATATAGGAATTATTACTATTGTATAAAAACTACAATAAATAGCACAAAAAGAGTAAAAAACACAGAAAACTCCAAAAAAGGAAGAAACTAGAGGAATAAAAAGGAATACCAGGAAAACAAAGGGTGTTTCCCAGGTATTCTTTCGACAAGGTCTTAAAAGGAACAACGATAGATGACAACGCATTCCTGAATATTTTTACGGTATCCTTTTAGGGGAATCTCCATAATCCGATCGAATGGAGTGCAGGTATCAAGATAATACGTATATTCGGCATCCGGATAATAAAGAAGCAGGGTTGCAGTTCTTGGTTTGCGATCAAGAGACTTATAAATCTGTTCAATCACCTTCCGAAAAATCTCAATGGAAAAAGGATTGAAGAAATAAAAATGATTAATATCATCGGCAACCGGATAGGAATCCGCACTTTGATGGTAAAAGCAGATATCCGGATAAGGATTCCCTTCCTTTTCCTTTATCCCTTTTGCATGATGATAGGAAGCATTATTTTTTAGACATGCCTGGTAGTAGGTTTCATTTAATTCCACACCGATTGTTTTGCAGTGAAAACGATGATTCAGATAAAAGTTAAGCCGTCCCATACCGCAGCCATAATCGATCAAAACATCTGTTTTAGAAAGTGGGTATTCGGTAAAGATATAGTTAAGGATTTCATAGGGGGATGGTTCATAGCGATGGCAGTAATAGGTATCGGCACCATCTGTCTGAATCTGTTCCGTTAAGATATGAAGAGATTTGTCCATAGTTGATTCACCTGATTTCTAAGTACTTCAAACTTCGCTGCGGATTCGTGCAGGAAGTTTGAGTGATTAAAAGTATTGCGACTATAATCGCTATTATAACAGAAGAAAATGCAATTCGGAATAACAGTATCGATGGATAGTCAGAAAAAAATGCAGAAATCCGGGATAGGACTTCACAAAATGTAAAAGAAAGAAAAAAATGTAAAATTAGTTGATTATAAGGTAGGACTATGTTATACTTATGCAAAATAATAGAAAAGTGTGGGCATATGTGTATGCTTAGGAAAAAATTACTTGAATGGAAAAAACGATTTACCATATCGGACATAAAAGAAAAAAAAGCCTTTGAGCAGTACATAATAGAGCGGAAGATGAAAGGAATGCACTGGATGATTCCTTTTGTGATGGTTGTCTGTGTCATCATGCTTATAGCGAATGCGGTGAATTATAAGAATAGTGATACCATCTCGCTAGTAAGTCATCAACAGTATCAGACTGTTGATGCTTTGCTTCTTATCTGTTACATGGTAATGTTTTTGCTGTTTCGCCATTACGAACGTGATGCTAAAAAGAATATAGGAATGAAAAAAGAAGTTCTAGCACATTTCTTGAATCCATTTGGTGACGA
>CALZIE010000091.1 GCA_945787565.1 uncultured Lachnospiraceae bacterium | reverse complement strand
GTTGAGTCGTTGCTCGATGATAGCCATTAAGAATTTTGGATGTGGATCTTTGGCATTTCATTGCAATCAGGTGATTAATGAAACAATTCAGATGATATTAGGCGGACCTAGTAAAATGATTGACTCATCTTTGCAATTGGCAGGAAACTGTGGATATATTGGGAAGAGCTCAATTTCTATTCACGGAATGATTCTGAATTATAAGAATGAGGTGATTGGTGAAGAGATTCTGTATCAGGGACTTTTGAGCTATCTGGATCAAAAGAAGGAAGAAGTTAAGCAGTCTATTTCCATGTCACTAAAAGAAGCTCATATTTATCTGTTGAATGATTATAGTGCGATGATGAAACGACATATTCTACATTTGGAATATTGCCTGAATGATTTTAAGCAGACACTTCAGATGGATGAAAAAGCGCGGGCCAAGAAAAGACAAGTGATTCAGAATACATTTGGACGGTTAGAAGAGTTTAAAAAACGTGGAAGTGACTTGTTAAATGAGGGGATTCGCTCATAGTAAAAAAATCATCTTATGGTGAGATTTTCATATTTTCATTGACAAAGAGAAAAGCATTCGATACAATATTGATTGTATACAATTTAAAGAAAAGATCCTAGCGTATCAATTTATGAAAATGTGATATGCTAATCATGATAATACCAATACAGGAGAAGATGACGATGGAAGAAAGATATGATATCGCAATTATTGGAACAGGCCCTGCCGGTTTGTCCGCTGCACTGAACGCAAAAATCCGCAATAAAAAGTTTATCTTATTTGGAAGCAAGAATTTAAGCACCAAGTTAGAGAAGGCTCATAAGATCAATAACTACTTAGGCTTCTATGAAAAGAGCGGCGCAGAGATTGCAAAAGAGTTTGAGAAGCACTTAGAAGTAATGGATATTCAGATTACAGAAGATAAGATCAACAATATCTATGCAATGGGAGATTATTATGCATTGTTAGGTACGAATACAAATTATGAGGCAACTTCTATTATTCTGGCAACAGGTGTGAATTTTGGAAAGCCATTTGACGGGGAAGAACAATATCTTGGACGCGGAGTAGGATACTGTGCTACTTGTGATGCTCCATTATATAAAGATAAAGTAGTTATAATTATTGCTTACAACAAACATGAAGAAGCAGAGGCAAACTTTATTGCAACAATTGCATCAAAGGTATATTATGTACCGATGTACAAAGAAGAGGTTGAAGTAGATGCAGCAATCGAGATTGTAAAAGATACACCAGTACAGATTGTTGGGGAACAGTATGTAACAAAACTGATCTTAAAAGAACGTGAGATTGAAACTGACGGTATCTTTATCTTAAGAGACAGCATTTCTCCGGGACAGTTAGTGCCAGGTCTTGCAATTGAAGAGAATCATGTTGCGGTGGACCGCAAGATGCGCTCTAATCTTCCAGGATGCTTTGCAGCAGGAGATATTGTTGGAACACCTTATCAGTATATTAAAGCAGCCGGTGAAGGTAACATTGCAGCTTTATCCGCTGTAGCTTATGTAGATGAAATGAAAAAGAAGAATGCTTAAGAGAGAGCGATGACTCTCAATTAATGCATCCATGTTATAGTGGAATTTTAAGAATACTCGATTCTGTATCCTACACATACAGAATCGAGTATTCTTATGTATGGATAAGTTCCATGAATAATCTTGTTCTCACATAATAAAATAGAGTGAGGATAAATATAGGATGATTCGTGTGAGCAAGAAAAAAGAAGTTATTGTACTGCTTATTTTCGCACTTATATTCATTTCAATCGCTCAATATATAAGCGTCACAAAGCAATTTGATGACCTTTTGTGGAGGGGGGAGTCATGGGCGGATGATTCTGATCTGGAAGATACAAAAAATCAGACCAATAATTCAGATCAGATTATGAGAGAGATTGAACAGGATGTTAGGGATAATGAGACTCTGAATCTAAATGCACTTTCAGCGTGTCTGATGGATGCAGACAATGGAAGGGTATTGTATGAGAAAGATGGATATTCCCAAAAAGCGATGGCAAGTACAACAAAGATCATGACGCTAATTGTAATTTTAGAGAATGCAAACCTAGACGATGTGGTTACGGTCTCTTCCAATGCATCTAGGCAACCGGATGTTCAGCTGAATATTATAACGGGGGAGCAGTATAGAGTAGGTGATTTAATCTATTCCCTGATGCTAGAATCACATAATGATGTTGCAGTTGCACTGGCAGAACATGTGGGTGGATCGGTCGAGACATTTTGCAACATGATGACAGAAAAGGCAAGGGCAATTGGCGCGTTTCATACACAGTTTAAAACACCAAATGGACTCGATGAGGATGGACATTATACGACAGCAGCTGATTTGGCTCTGATAAGCTGCTATGCTTTAAAGAATGAGAAGTTTCGGGAAATCATAAAACAGCAGACCTATGAATTTAAGGAACTGACCAAGGGCAGATCATTTACTGTGAATAATAAGAATCGTTTCCTTTATCTGATGAAAGGTGCAATTGGAATTAAGACCGGATATACATCAAAAGCTGGTTATTGCTTTGTAGGGGCGCTTGAGTCAAATGGGAGAACGTATGTAAGCGTTGTTCTTGGTTCCGGATGGCCTCCTCATAAGCAATATAAGTGGGCAGACACGCAGCAATTAATGAACTATGGAATGAATAATTTCGTATTTCAGAATGTTCAGAATAAGTTATTAGAAGAACAGCAAGATTTTTCAATTCCTCAGTCGGTGCCTGTAAAAGGTGGCGAAAAGAAAGAAGTAGGAATCTATGCAGAAACACCAATTTTAAATGAGTCCATTCTTATGTCGGAAAATGAGACAGTACGAGCGGTAATCCAAATCGATGAAATGATGCAGGCGCCTGTTGTAGAAGGACAGAAGATCGGTACGGTTTCTTATTATATCGACAACAATCTATACAAAGAAATTCCAGTCTATACGGCAGAAGGGGTTAGAAAGGTAACCTTCCCATTTGTATTAAAAGAACTGATGAATATCTGGTAAAATATACGCTAAGGCTGAAAAATTGGATAAAAGACAAGTGATTAGGGGGATCTTATCTCAATTGATACCATCGCTTATGAACCATGATGGGAGAAAGTTACAAAAGAGATTTTAGAATTTCCCTAGAATTTAGAAAAAATTTATAAAATTTAATAAAACACTAATAAATACTTGCAAATAGCCAACAAGAGGACTACAATCCTTATTGTTGGCTATTTTTGTCGTAAATAGTCCATTTTTTTATGTCCGCAAGGGAGAAATGATGGAATTTTCTTATTTTTTGCGCACAAGATTGGATTATTACATAATTAACCATAAAAAATTAGTTGGAGGAACAAACATGGAGAAATTACAGCCTAAGCTATTTTCAGCATTGAAAGGCTATAATGGGCAGCAGTTTGCAAAAGATGCAATGTCAGGCGTTATTGTGGCAATCATCGCACTTCCACTTTCCATCGCTTTTGCTCTTGGTTGTGGTGTGAGTGCAGAAAAGGGAATCTATTCTGCTATTATTTCGAGTATCATTGTTGCATTATTAGGTGGAAGTCGTGTACAGATTACAGGTCCTACCGGAGCGTTTATTGTTATTACGCAGAGTATTATTGCAAGCTATGGCTTGGACGGAATGATGATTGCAACCATTATGGCCGGCATTATGCTGATTCTGATGGGAGTCTTTAAATTAGGAAAGCTGATTAAGTTTATACCCGCACCAATTACAATTGGGTTTACCGGGGGAATCGCGGTTTCTATTTTCACACTTGAAGTAAAAGACTTTTTAGGATTGTCGATAGATAAGATGCCAAGAAACTTCTTTAGTAAATGGGGGACTTATTTTAAACATTTAGGAGAAGCAGATCTGACAGCAGTGCTTCTTGGATTATTATGCATCGTGATTTTAGTTGTATGGCCAAGGATCAATAGTGTAATTCCAAACTCCTTAATTGCTATTATTGTTGGTACTTCCATTGCATACTTTGGAAATCTGGATGTAAAAACACTTGGTGAAATACCAAAGAGTCTCGGTTCTATTTCTATTCCGGCATTATCTGTAGATGATATCTTTTCTTTGATTCAGCCGGCATTTACCATTGCGATTTTAGTAGCAATGCAGGCTCTTCTTTCTGCTGTTGTAACAGATGGCATGATTAACAGCAAGCATCGTGCCAGCATGGAACTGATTGCGGAGGGTGCTTCTAATATCGTGCTTGGTTTATTTGGATGTATTCCAGCTACCGGAGGTGTAGCACGTTCGATCGCAAATGCAAAGAATGGCGGAAGAACTCCAATTGCAGCGATTTTCCATGGGATCACATTATTCTTTTTCCTAATTGTATGCATGCCATTAATTAAGATTGTTCCATTATGTGTTTTAGCAGCAATTTTAATTGTTGTTTCCTATAACATGTTTAATGTAAAAGCATTTATGGCTTATAAAAAAGCACCAAAGAGCGATGTGGCCGTATTAATTGCATCTTGTGTTTTGACATTTGCTTTTGATCTTGTTCTTGCGATTGAAGTGGGAATGGTTCTAGCATGCGTATTATTTATGAAGAGAATGTCAGACGTAACAAAAGTAAGCGGATGGAAGTATCTTTCAGATTATGAAGTGGATGAAGAAAATGATACAGAACGCTTAAGCTTAAAAGAGGTTCCAGATCATACACTTGTTTATGAAGTAAGTGGTCCAATGTTCTTTGGCGCTGCAGATAAACTAGTACAGTTAACGGATGAACTGACAGAAGACATAAAAGTAGTTATAGTACGTATGAGAGGGGTTCCTGCCATTGATGTTACCGCTATGAATTCCTTAAAGAATGTTCATCAGGAACTTGGAAAGCAGAACGTAACAATGGTATTCTCCCATGTATTAGAGCAGCCATATCAGGCAATGAAAAGCTGGATTTATTGAAAAAGTGGGCCATCAGAATATTTGCAGCAACATCGATGCTGCATTAAGCAGAGCATTTGAACTTTGTGGTGAATAACAGAAAATTAAATTAGCAAAGGTTTCATGTTATAGAATGCTCACAAGAAACGTACACTAAAATGAAAACGAAGCTTTCGTGTGGAAATTGTTTCAAAATTGTGTATGGAATATAAAAAATAAACTTTTGCAGTATTTTCTACATTCTAAGCGTGTTTAGAGTGCAGAAGTACTGCAATTTTTTCTTTTTAAAAAAGAAAAAGTATAAAATTTTATATATTTATCTAAAAAATCACTACAATTCTATTTGAAATGTGTTATAATAGAAAGATAGAGTTTTAAGTGGCGGAAGCCGCAATTTTTATTTATTGGAAGGAGTAAGCATTATGCTACGATTATCAAGAACCGGAATACGAAATCTTGCAGCAAGTGATATCGTATATTCACGAGGCCTACAGTATTATAAAGGCAACCGGGTTGTAAATGCTGCTTTTTCTAAATCCTCAAAACAATACCGATTCGTGGTAAAAGGAAGTTATAACTATAATGTTGTACTTAGCGAGAATGAGGACGGGACATTTGAATATAACTGCAATTGCCCAGGCGCGCTAAAAGAAAAAGGAGCGTGCAAGCATGTAATTGCAGCGTTATTATTCTTATTAAAATATCAGGAAAAATCCACAATGGAGAAACCACAGACACCGGAAGAGAAGAAAGCTTTTCAAGTGCTTGACTATTTTTCCAATCAGGATGATACAAAGCTTACAGGCGAGATCTTTCATATTGAGCCTACTATTACTATTCCATCTATTCTAAAGGGCGAAGAAGCACGAGCTTATCTGACTCTTCATGCCGGAAGCAATAAGATGTATAAAGTACAGTCTATTAAAAAGTTTTTAACGGATTATCGCACAGGTGAGAATATTGTACTAGGAAAAGATTTTAAATTTATTGCTGGTGAAAGTGAATTTGATAAGGAATCAGAACGCCTGATTCATTATCTGTTAGAAGTATTAGAGATTCAGGAAGCAATTGATAAGACATTCTATACAAGACTATTTAATAAGTCACAGATGATTTTAACCAGAAATATGCTGATGAAAGTGATGCAGAATCTTCATAAAAATTCCTTTCATTTAGAACTGTATACACGAACATACGAAGATGTAAAGTTTTCAGATAGTAATCCGAATATCAAGTACGATCTGGATGTGTTCGAAGACTCAATTCTTCTTGATTATAGAGAGAGAGAACCAGTCATTCCGTTATCGGAAGGTGGGGAATTGATATACCACAATGGCTTTGTATATATGCCAAACAAGAAGTTTTTACGCAATTATGTGCCGTTTTATAATACATTAGGGAAAGATAAAAAAGCTTTAGTATTCCGTGGAGACAATAAGCAGCGCTTTTTAGAAGAGGTACTTCCAAAACTTCATGATACTATGGATATTGAAATACCGGAAAGCTTGAAGAGCCGTTATCTGAACCTGGATATGAAAGCGAGCATTTACTTTGATAAATATAATGATGCTATTAAAGCAGAGCTTCATTTTAAATATGGTGATTATGAATTTAACTGCTTCGATGATCCAAGACCGGACTCTTATATTATTGTAAGACAAAAAGAAGCAGAGTATGAAGTGATGCGTCAGCTTGAATTACTGGATTTTGAACCACACAGCAGTTTTTATCTGTTAAAGAATGACAACAGTATCTTTGAATTCTTAACAGGAAAGATTGATGATCTGAATGAGTATGCAGAGTTATTCTATTCAGAATCCTTTAAGAAAATTGGAATTCGTCCAACCGGGAACTTTAAGGTTGGTCTTCGTGTCAGCAATGATATTGATTTACTCGAAATGGATATCGCATACGAGGATATCCCACAGGATGAATTAAAAGATCTGTTCCGTTCCTTCCAGTTAAAGAAGAAGTATTACCGTCTAAAGGATGGAAGCTTCATTGACTTAGAGGATGAGAAGATTGAAAAAGTATCGGAGATTCTTGAGAATCTGAATGTAAATCCAAAGACAATGTCTGCAGAGGAAAGCATTAAATTATCCAAGAGCAGTGCATTCTATCTGGAAGATGCGCTTAGAGATTCTTCTTTCTTTGTTGAGAAAAATGAAGATTTCGATGCACTTATTGGAAAGATTCTGACTCCTGGATCCGTTGAATTCACGGTACCTGCTGGAATTCAGGCAGAGCTTCGTCCATATCAGGTGACTGGTTATCGTTGGCTTAGAACATTGTCTGAAAACAGCCTTGGCGGTATCTTAGCCGATGATATGGGTCTTGGTAAGACACTTCAGTCGATTGTATATATTGCAAGCCGTCTAGAAGAAGATATTGAAGTGATTGAGAAGATTGATAACGATGATCCAGATAAAAAAGAGAAGATTATGCGTGCTTCTAAGATTACAAAGATGAAGAGAGAGTCTGGGGGTAATGTAAACAATTTAAGAAAATTCTTAATTGTTTGTCCAACCTCCTTAGTATACAACTGGCAGGATGAATTTGAGAACTTTGCACCGTATATAAAGACTTCTGTTATTTCTGGTAATCCACAGGAACGTCAGGCCCAGATTGAGAATGTAGCGAATATTAATGTGTTTATCACTTCTTATCCACTGATTCGTCGTGATATCACTCATTATCAGAATATTAAGTTTGATACTGTTTTTATCGATGAAGCACAGTTTATCAAGAATGCAGCTTCATTAAATGCCCAGTCTGTAAAACAGCTGATTTCTGCTCATAGATTCGCACTTACTGGTACACCGATTGAAAACTCCTTATCAGAACTTTGGTCTATCTTTGATTTCATTATGCCAAATTACCTGATGAGCCATTCTAAGTTCGTAAATCGCTTTGAAAAGCTGATTATGAAAGATGATAAGGAAGCATTAGAAAGCTTGAATCGTCGTATCCATCCATTTGTATTACGTCGTATGAAGAAAGACGTTCTAACAGAGCTTCCGGACAAGATTGAAGAAAAAATCTTAACCGAGATGACAGACGAGCAGCGTAAAGTATATCTGTCCTATATGGAAAGTGTTCGAAATGATGTATTTAGTGAAATCAATGCAAATGGTATTGAAAAGAGCCAGATGAAGATTCTTGCCGCACTTACCCGTCTCCGTCAGATTTGTTGTCATCCATCTACCTTTATTGATAATTATACCGGTGGCAGTGGTAAATTAGATCTGTTGATGCAGGTAGTAGGTGATGCTATTGCAAATGAACACCGCATTCTGATCTTCTCACAGTTTACCTCTATGTTAAAACTGATAGAAGATGAAATGAAAAAGAAAAACATTGATTACTTCTATTTAGAAGGTTCCACTGCAATTGAGGAACGAAACGACTATGTAAAACGTTTCAATGCAGGAGAAGGAAGTGTATTCCTAATTTCCTTAAAGGCAGGTGGTACAGGACTTAACCTTACTGGTGCCGATACAGTTATCCACTATGATCCATGGTGGAATCCTGCGGTAGAAGAGCAGGCGACAGACCGTGTATACCGTATTGGTCAGAAGAACAATGTCCATGTTATTAAACTGCTTACTAAGAATACAATTGAAGAGAAGATCTTTAAGCTTCAGAAAAAGAAAAAACAGCTTTCTGATGCGATTATTCAGTCAAAAGAAGTATTTATCAACACATTGACCAAAGAGGAACTAGAAGATATCTTCCGATAATCCTTGTGCCATTAACAAATAGTTTAAGCAAAAGAAGAACACTGCTGGAAAGTGAATGTTTCCAGTAGTGTTTTTTTGAAAAATATATGTTGTTAGTAAAGAAATCTCGTGTTATTGTAGGGGGTTGATACAACTCCCTTCCTTATTTTGAATGGATTGGACTTTTAAAACCCGTTCAGGATGAAAAAAATAATTATCGGAATATAGCCCCAAAGATGCTTTCTTAGTAAAGGGTTTTAAACATTATCGATTTCTTGGCTTTGAAGCCAAAGAAGCTCCTTTACTTCTAGAAAATTGTACACGCGAGAATGTGGAAAGTAAATTAAATGAGCAGGAAGAGAAACTGATTCATGAATTTCACATCGAAACCATTCCAACAGCTATCGTTGATGGTCAGACTTTAAAAGTTGACGTTGTTTCTGGTGCTACTGTAACATCTGAAGCAATCATCGCAGCTGTTGAAGATTGCATCACTCAGGCAGGCGCTGATGTAGCAAACTTTAAATAGAATTTTTTGATTGAGTGCCTCGGGCATACGCGGAAAAAGGAAGCGTGGCCGGAGGCATTTTCTCAAATGTTTGGATGCGTGAGCAGACAAAAGGGAGTCCCATTCTTTGAAAAGCAGACAATGTTTTCCTGTCTGAGAGTAAAAGAATGGGACTCCCTTT
>CALZIE010000090.1 GCA_945787565.1 uncultured Lachnospiraceae bacterium | reverse complement strand
GGGCTTGCGAGGGCGGGTGCTGTGGGGATGGGGCGCTATGGATTGCAAATGTTCGGACGCATGAGCGGACAAAAGCAGCCGCCTTCTTCGACTATCAGACAGGAAGGCACTGTCTGCTATTCAAAGAAGGCGACTACTTTTTGTTCGTCATGAGCCGGACATCTTGCAATCCATAGCACCCCATCCCCACAGCACCTGCCCTCGCAAGCCCCACTCTCTGCCGCCTCCCTTCCCCTCGAACTCGAACGACACGAGCCCGGAACATAATGATGAGCGGGATGCATGCAGAATTAAAATGTGTTTTGTTTAGGAAAGTAGAAAAACAAGAAAGTGAGGCAGGCGGAAGGTGGAGGAAGGCGCGAAGCGCCTAGAGCTCGACTGTGATGTGATAGTGGGTGAGCCAGAAGTTGATCATTAGGAGGTAGGCTAGCATTTGAGGGCCGGCCATGAGTTGGCCGTACCATGGCGTGGCATAGTCGGATGGGGTGGAGATGAAGGTGTAGAGTTTCTTTTTGTCGACGAATTGTAATAGTGGGGAGGATGGGGTCTCAATTACTTCGATTAGGCGGGAGGCAAGGAGGGATTCGTAGTGAGGGTCGTAGGTTTTTGGATAAGGGCTTTTCTTTCTCCAGAGGATATGGTCTGGGAGCAGGCCGGCGCCGGATTCTCTGAGGAGACTTTTTACGATGCCGTCTCGGCATTTCATCTCCCATGGGACATTGAATAGATATTCGATGATTCGGTGGTCGGCAAACGGGACTCTGGCTTCGAGACCGGCGTTCATGCTGGTTCGGTCCATACGGTCAAGCAGGGTTTGCATAAACCATTTTAGGTTTAAGTAAGAGATTTCACGACGGCGTTTTTCAGTTGCATTTTCTCCCTCTAAGGTCGGAGTTTCACTGACGGAACGTTCGTATTGCATTTTGACATAGTCGTCCATATGAAGAATGGATAAAAAATCGTCCGATAATACTTTTTTTCGGGCACTTAAATCCATGGTCCATGGAAAGGTGTTGGCATGGAAGCATTCGGACTTGTGAAACCATGGATAGCCTCCAAAGATCTCGTCCGCGCATTCACCGGTAAGCGCAACTTTATTATACATTTTTACTTCTTTGCAAAAATGGAGCATTGAGGAATCAACATCGGCCATGGCTGGCAAATCTCTTGCACAGACGGAATCATAAAGAAGATCTGCCTGACAGATGTTGTCACATTCTAGAAAGATGTGATTAGACTTAAGATAGTGTGCCATTTCTTCGGCATACGGACGATCTTGGCTCGGCTGGAAATCATTGCTCTTAAAATATTTCTTATTGCCGGCAAAATCAAAAGAAAAGGTGTTAAGCTGCTTGTTGTGCTTTTTTAATTCTTTGGCACAGACTGCAGATACTAGGCTGGAATCAAGCCCTCCAGAAAGAAATGTGCAAATTGGCACATCGCTTACCATCTGCCTTTTTATGGAGTCGTAAACTAAATATGCGGTTTTTTCTACGGTTTCATTATAATCATCTTCATGTGGTCTTGCTTCTAACTCCCAGTATTTTTTTAGGGTTAGGGAGGATGGCGTGAAGCTTAGATAGTATCCGGGTTTTAGTTCATCAATTCCTTTAAAGACACCGGTTCCATAAGTTTTTGCGGGACCGATGCTAAAGATTTCATTTAATCCATTTAAATCGACTCGAGGGGTAATCCCAGGGTAACAAAACAATGCTTTCTGCTCGGAGGCAAAGACTAAGGTATCATCATGTTTCGTATAGAATAAGGGTTTTACACCGGAACGGTCACGGAACAGATATCCGGTTTTTCTTGTCTCGTCGATGAAGCAGTAGGCAAAGATGCCATTTAGCTGTTTTACGAATTCAGGTCCATACTCAATGGTGCCGATCAGAATGACTTCGGTATCTGAGGTGGTCTCTAAAATCCATCCTTTCGAAATTAAATTCTCTCTTAGTTCTTTTGTATTATAGAGTTCTCCATTGTAAATGAGTCCGAACCGCTTTTCGCCAATCTGTTTTGTCATTGGCTGCTTTCCATTCTTTAGATCAATGATGGAAAGTCTTGCATGGGATAGACCAAAATGATTCGAAAGGTACTGGCCATTTTCATCAGGACCACGATGTTTTTGGCGAAGCGCCATTTCTTTTAGGATGGAATCGTATTTCGGAAATGATTCCAAAAGATCCTGTTTGAAATCGAAGAAACCTGCAATGCCACACATAGTAACACGTTCCTTTCATAAATTGAATATGTAATTAAAATATGAGAGGAACAGGCAAAGGGTGAATAAATAAAAAAATATTTTATTGAAACTGTAAAAATAAGGATATACAATAAAGAAAGGCATAGAATTAGAGTTACTGTAGGAGACTTTGAACTTCTTTAAACAAGCTATTGGATTTTAGATTTGCAAATTCATATTGCAATAGGAGAGATGGTATGTACAGGATTACAAAGAAGGAAAGGTTAGCGGATAACATTTATTTAATGGATGTTATGGCAAAGAGGGTAGCAAAAAGCTGTTATCCGGGGCAGTTCGTGATTGTAAGGATTGATGAAAAGGGGGAGCGCATCCCGCTTACAATCTGTGATTACAACAGGGAAGAAGGAAGAGTCACGATTGCATTTCAGACCGTAGGCGCATCGACTAAGATGATGGCAGAGTATAAGGAAGGGGATAGTTTTCTTGACTTTGCAGGGCCGTTAGGACGCCCATCGGAATTAATAGCAATGTCTGAGGAAGAGCTAAAAAGGAAAAAGATTTTATTTGTGGCGGGTGGTGTGGGGACCGCTCCGGTTTATCCACAGATTAAGTGGCTCAAGGAACGAGGCATAGAAACGGACTGTATTATCGGGGCAAGAAGCAGCAATCTCATTATCTTAGAAGAAAAGATGAGAAAGGTAGCTGCTAATGTATATATCACAACGGATGATGGAAGCAAAGGTTTTAAGGGCAATGTGAATGATAAGATAAAAGATCTGATTGACCGGGAACATAAGACTTATGATTTAGTTGTAGCAATCGGTCCGCTAGTTATGATGAAGTTTGTGACAATACTTACAAAGGCATATGGGATTAAGACAATCGTCAGCATGAATCCGATTATGGTAGATGGAACCGGAATGTGCGGAGCATGCCGCTTAAGTGTGGGAGGAACGATTAAGTTTGCCTGTGTGGATGGACCGGAATTTGACGGACATTTGGTTGATTTTGACCAGGCGATGAAGAGGCAGCAGATGTATAAGACAGCAGAAGGCAGGGCAAAAATTCGTACAATAGAAGGGCCTGATCATAAGGGATGCTGCGGTTCAGATAACGGTTAAGGGGGAAAGCAGATGGATATGTTAAAAAAAGTTCCGGTAAAAGAGCAGGATGCAAAAGAGCGTGCAACGAATTTTAAAGAGGTCTGTCTTGGATATGGGGAAGAAGAAGCGGTGTTAGAAGCATCTAGGTGCCTAAAGTGTAAGAATCCAAGATGTCAGACCGGATGTCCAGTAAGTATCGATATTCCTGCCTTTGTTAAGGAAGTGGAGAGACGGGATTTTAAAGAGGCGTATAAGGTAATCAGCAAATATTCCGCTCTTCCGGCTGTATGTGGAAGGGTATGTCCACAGGAGACGCAGTGCGAGGCAAAGTGCATCAGAGGGATTAAGGGAGATCCGGTTTCCATCGGCAAATTAGAGCGGTTTGTTGCGGACTGGGCAATGGAGCATGGAATCCATCCGGAGCCGCCAAAATATAAGAATGGCAAGAGAGTGGCAATCATCGGTTCTGGACCATCGGGTCTGACTTGTGCGGGTGATTTAGCAAGGGACGGATTTGATGTGACAATCTTTGAGGCATTGCATGAACCGGGCGGCGTGCTTGTATACGGAATACCAGAGTTTCGTCTGCCAAAAGAACGTGTGGTACATCATGAGATTGAGAATGTAAAGGCATTAGGGGTTAAGATAGAGACAAACGTAGTGGTTGGAAAGTCTGTCACAGTGGATGAGCTGCTCACAGAGGAGGGATTTGATGCCGTATTTATCGGTTCTGGAGCTGGACTTCCGAAGTTTATGGGAATTCCGGGAGAGAATGCAAATGGAGTATTTTCGGCCAATGAATACCTGACAAGAAGTAATCTGATGAAGGCTTTTGATGATTCTTATGATACGCCAATGATTGCCGGCAAGAATGTAGCAGTAGTAGGCGGTGGTAATGTGGCGATGGATGCTGCAAGAACGGCACTGCGACTTGGGGCAAATGTGCACATCGTATACCGAAGAAGCGAGAAGGAGCTTCCGGCCAGAGCAGAGGAAGTACATCATGCAAAAGAGGAAGGCATTGTATTTGATCTTCTTACTAATCCAGTACAGATTGTGACGGATGAGGATGGCTGGGTGAAAGGTCTTGAATGCGTTAGAATGGAATTGGGAGAGCCGGATGCAAGTGGAAGAAGAAGACCGACTGTTATTTTAGGTTCTAATTTTACGATTGAGGCAGACACGGTGATTATGGCACTTGGCACAAGCCCGAATCCGTTGATTGCTTCTACCACGGAAGGGCTAGAAGTGAATTCTCATGGATGTATCATAGCGAAAGAAGCGGATGGGGCGACAACAAAGAAAGGGGTATACGCAGGAGGAGATGCTGTGACTGGTGCAGCTACTGTGATTCTTGCTATGGGGGCTGGAAAAGCAGCAGCCCGGGGAATCAAAGAGTATCTTGGCGAAACACACATTTAAATGATAAGGTTCTCAAAATTTACCAATATTGATATTGATTAATTTGTCTTAAATGGTATAATAAGTATATAAAGTAGGATATTATGTAATAATATGTCGAATTAAATTGAAAGAAAAACGATGAGAGACAAAATCAAGGATATATTTCCACTAAACATAATTTATGTTTATTTGCGCGATTTATAATGTCTTGGAACGATGCATAGCATATGCAGAATATATTCTAGGAAAGGTTAGTTCTTACTTATGACTTTTAGGGGGAATGGGCAAATGATAAGAACCGGAAATTTACACGTATGGAAATGATATTGCAATACCTTAATATCCAGCTGAATATAGGGAGGGAACAAAAACTGTTTTTGATTTTAGTAGGAAGCAGCATTATTCTACTGGTTTTATTTTTGGGATTAATCGTTAATATAAAAAAGAGAGCAAAGGCAGAGCGTGCGGCAATTCAGGCAAGAGTCAAGCTAAAGGAAAGTTATAGGGAATTAGAGATTGCCTATGAAGAAGTTATGGCTACAAAAAATGCGCTTTACTCCAGATATGAGGAATTAAAGGAAAATAGGGATAAGGTAAAGAAGCTAGCATACAGCGATTATTTAACAGAACTTCCAAATCGGGTTGCTTTAATGGAGAGTATCGAGCATGCGATTTGCACGCAGAGGGTGGATGAAATCATCGGTCTGATGCATATTGACTTAGATAACTTTAAGAATATCAATGACACGCTTGGTCATGTATATGGCGATGAGATGCTGACGCAGGTGGCAGGGCGCTTAAATGAAAGATTGCAAGAGGAAGATTATCTTGCTAGGTTTGGAGGAGATGAGTTTGTAGTCTTAACCAAGCAGATATCAGATATCAATGCGTATGAAGAGCGAGTAAAGCAGATTCAGCAAGCATTTCTGACACCATTTGTGGTTGGAGCAAAAGAATTTTTTGTTACCGCAAGCATAGGAATCAGTCTTTCTCCGAAAGATGGAAAGACTTCACATGTACTGATTCAGAATGCGGATACGGCAATGTATTCGGCAAAGGAAAAAGGAAAGAATAATTATTGTTTCTTTGAGGAGTCTATGAATAAGGAACTGCTGGAAAAGATTGAGATGCAGAGTGAGCTTCGAAGGGCGATTGATGAGAAACAGTTCGTGGTATATTATCAGGCACAGATGAATTTAGATACGGATCGCATTGTAGGTTTTGAAGCGCTGCTTCGATGGGAACACCCGGTGAAGGGGATTATCCCACCAATTCAATTTATCCCGATTGCAGAAGAAAATGGACTGATTGTTCCAATTGGACGTTTTGTGTTAGAAGAAGCTTGTAAGCAGCTAAAGCAGTGGGAAGAGGAAGGCTATGAGGATATTATGATGGCAGTCAATCTTTCCGCAAGACAGTTTAAAGATAAGAATTTTCTTACAAGCGTATATCAAATATTAGGGGATACTAAAGTTAATGCAAAACATTTAGAATTTGAAATCACGGAGACGGTAGCGCTCGATGATTTAGAATTTACAATTGAGACAATAACCAAGTTGAAAAAACTAGGCGTTTCATTTGCTTTAGATGACTTTGGTACTGGATATTCGTCTCTTAATTATCTAAAACGTCTTCCAGTTAATAATTTAAAGATTGATAAAAGCTTCTTAGACACCGTGTTAGATAATAACAGCGATCAGAAAATCGTGCGTACGATGATTGACTTAGCGCGCGGTCTGAATATTGAAGTGATTGCGGAAGGTGTAGAAAAAAGCGAACAGGAGCAGTTTTTAAAGACTGTGAACTGTGGAAAAGCACAAGGGTATTTATATAGCAAGCCTGTACCGAAGATGGAGGCATGCGAAGTATTACATAAAGTGAATGTAGAAGTACAATAAAGGGGATTCCCACGAATCGCAGATAGAAGGTGTAGATATGTTAAAGGAAAAGAAACAGAATTGGTTTCTTGCGGCAGAATTGATAATCTATTGCAGTTTTTTGTATTTGGATTTTCATAGCCAAAACTATCTACTTTCCAATCGTTTGAAATTCGTGGGAATTTTTTTATGCTTTTTAATGACGTTTTTTTCTTGTACCTGCAAATGGAGTAAAATGCAGCAGGAAGAAAAGAAGGATCATCTGATTTTATTTCTTGCCTTTTCATTTACAGTGGCAGCAGATATTTTTTTGTTATTTACCGATGCTTACTGGCAGGGAGTTGCATGCTTTCTTGTAGTGCAGAGTTTATACTTTTCCCGAATTTGTGGGATGATAAAAGGCATAGAAACAGAGGAACGAAATTTATATCTACATGGGCTTTTTTTTAGAATTGTTCTTGGGACAATCTTAAATCTGCTTCTTGTATTAGGTAAGGTATGGGATTTAGTC
Organism: uncultured Lachnospiraceae bacterium; assembly: GCA_945787565.1. Taxonomy (GTDB): domain Bacteria; phylum Bacillota; class Clostridia; order Lachnospirales; family Lachnospiraceae; genus Lachnoclostridium. The sequence goes on along the minus strand of CALZIE010000090.1, from coordinate 2,375 downwards.
ACCTGCTTTACTGCGTATTATCTGATTAGTTTTCTCGGAAATCTGTACTGGCTTTTTGCTATGGCCTTAAAAAGCAGAGAACTTAAAAAGAATAGTTGGTTCCTCCGATTTTTCTTTGGCATGATTCTTTTCTTTTGCTGTGACATGAGTGTAGGATTTTACAATCTATCAGATTATCTGGAACTTTCCACAAAGGTGGCAATAAGATTCTTACAATATGCCGGAAATCTTATGTGGTTATTTTATCTGCCAGGTCAGGTACTTCTTAGTCTGAGTGGTAAAGATAACGAAAAGAGATAAAAAAATTCATGAGAATAGCAAAAGCAGATGAGAAAGTACCCTGATTGGGAAAAAGCATTTTGTTTAAATCGTAAAAAACAAGCTTGTATTTTCTATAAACAGAAGGAGAATGCAAGCTTGTTTTCTGTTAAAATCTTTGCTACCATAAAAACAGAAAGTTCCGAATCTATTTTTTATTAATCTTAGCACTTGTTTTGGTGCTCCATTTAGTCTGGCACTTCTTTTCATGTGCATTCTATCCATATTCTAGTACTCATTCTAGTGTTCATTCTATGATCGATCATAAGCTGATGAAAAAGCTTGTGTGGTCAGATTCTCAATCATCCATCGTATTCCTAAGAACTCAGTATCATTTTTAAAGGCTTATTATTAAAAAAATCAACAGTACAGAAGAGGTCAGCTAAGGATAAAAAAACTTAGTGATTATTATCGAAGCAGATAACGAAATAAGGGAAAGTATTATAAACAGAGAGGGGAAGAGTTATGTATTTTATGGGAAGGCTTAGCTATGAGGAGTTTTTAGATGCTGTGCTTGCATCTGCAAAAGAGAAGTTAGGGGAGAGCTATCTTGTAGAGTCAAAGCAGATTAGAAAGAACAACGGAATGGTATACGACGGAATTGTCATTTCCCGCAAGGAAGAAGAGATTATGCCAAATATCTATCTTTCGGAGTATTATGATGAGTATCTAAACGGAAAAAAGTTAGAGCAGATAACGGAGGAGATTATCGCTACCTATGAGGAGACGTATCAGGAAAGAAAGGAGTTTGGTCAGAAATTCGGATTCCGCTATCCTGATGTGAAGGCGCAGCTTGTATTCCGAATCGTAAGTTTAAGACGGAATGAGGAGCTTCTAAAGGAGATGCCATATATCCCATTTCTTGATTGTGCCGTCACCTTTTTGTGCATTGCAAAGATGGATGACAACGGATTTGGCTCCATTAGAATCACCAATGAACATTTAAAAGAATGGGGAATCACAGTTGCGGAACTGTTTTGGTCAGCTTATGAGAATACAAAGAGGCTTCTTCCGGCATCTATACGCACAATGGAAGAAATTCTTATTGATCTGCTAGGCCAGGAGATTGCGGCGTCTGACGAGGAGGAGAAGGAAGGAATTTTAGAACTAATCTCAGCAAACCCGAAAGAGAGTAAAGCAAGCATGTATGTGATGACGAACAATCTTGGTATCAATGGTGCAGGCTGCCTATTATATCGGGAGGAATTAGATGCATTTGAGGAATGGATAGGAGGGGACTTTTATATCCTGCCTTCTAGTATCCATGAACTGATTTTAGTACCAGATGCAGCAGAATTCTCATCTTCTGCTTTAGAGGAAATGGTAAAGGATATTAATGATACAAAAGTGCCATTAGAGGAAGTGTTGTCGGATGAGGTGTATCTGTATTCCGAGGTGAAAAAACAACTTGAGCATTTGATGAAAGAATATTGTATTCAGTAAGAATGTGAAATAGCATAAGAATAGCAAACAATATAGCAGTAGCAAAAAGGCATAGGAGGAAAAAGGAGTAGAAAGAAGGATTAGGAAAAAGGCATAAGAGCAGGTAAAATAGCCGTGTAAAAAGTGAGTATGAAACAGGTGGGTATGAAAAAAGAGCCGGTATAGTCTGAAATACTGCATCAAAAAAGCAGCTGTTTCAGGCTGTACCGATTCTTTTTCGAATCGTGTTTAATTAATCTAAGCCTTCTGTCTGGCTGGAATCGGATTCTGTCGAGCTTGACAGTTTCTCATAAAAATCTTTTAAATTCTCATCGCTTTCTATTGCGGCTTCTAAATTTACTGTTACCTGGTCAATCAAAGCAAGGACTTCAGGGGAATTTCTTAAATCATCAAGATAATCCGAAGTCTGGTTTGAGAGGGAACCAAGATAGATATAAGGAATCCCATCCTCATATTGAATGTATAATTCACCAATGGATGGTGCATAGGTCTCAATGACTGGAAGCTCTAAATCATAAGTCACATAAACAACATAATCAATCTCATTAATAGCCCGGACCGTATAACAGCTGATGTTTTGATAGCTTTTAATATACTGGACCTTGCGCTGCATT
>CALZIE010000089.1 GCA_945787565.1 uncultured Lachnospiraceae bacterium | reverse complement strand
AACATTCGGAAAACACAGTACTTCCCAGGCTGCTGCCCGGAGTCACTTCTCTTCCGTCCGTCTCCTATGCCTCATACCCAATAATATCTTTCACGACTTCGGAGGCAATGATAAGGCCAACGGTAGCTGGAACGAAAGCATTGCTGCCTGGAATAGAACGACGGTTTGTGCATTTACGTTCTGCGCCTGGAGGGCAGATACAACCTGTCTTACAGCTGCTTGCCATATCCTCTTTCGGTTTAAGAGCCGGTTCCTTCGAATACACAACCTTTAACTTCTTAACCCCGCGTGCCTTTAATTCCTTACGCATAACCTTCGCTAATGGGCATACGCTTGTCTTATAAACATCTGTCACTTCGAACATAGCTGGATTCATCTTATTGCCTGCACCCATGCTGCAGATAATCTTCGTTCCTGCCTTCTGTGCCTGCATAACAAGCTCGATCTTAGCAGTCACCGTATCAATCGCATCTACCACATAATCATACTGATCAAATGGGAAGTCTGCTGCATTATCCGGCATAAAGAAACACTGATAGGTATTCACCACTGCCTTTGGATTGATATCTAAGATTCTCTCTTTCATCACATCCACTTTATATTTACCAACGGTCTTTCTTGTTGCAATAATCTGACGGTTGATATTGGTTAAGCACACCTTATCATCATCAATAATATCTAATGTGCCCACACCACTTCTAGCCAGTGCTTCCACTACATATCCGCCGACACCACCGACACCGAATACCGCAACTCTGGCGTTCTTAAGCTTTTCCATGCCATCTTCTCCGAACAGAAGGGCGGATCTTGAAAACTCGTTTAACATTTCGTTCTCCTTTATTTCAATGCATTCTACTTTATTTCTCCTGTTTTCCTAGAAAAATAATAGGATTAATTTATTATAGCCACATGGACTGTGGATGTCAACAAATCTTCCCTTTTGTAAATGTCTCCTGATACGGCTAAAAGCCACTTCGCTTCTTTGCTGCAGACAATCACATCCGTGTCTGACAGGCAAAGAATGAAATGGCTTTTGTCTGCTTTCTCCTGTTTTTAAATGAACTTACCTAAAACAGGATTTTGTACTCCTGAAACTCTTTTATCTTTCCATTCCTACTACTTCAAAACCAGCATCGATAACAGCCTGCTTTAACTGTTCTTCTGTTGCAGTTCCCATATTACTTACACAAGCTTTCTTCTCTTCTAGGCTTACTTCTGCCTCTACTCCTTCAAATGCACGTAATGCTTTTTCTACACTTGCTTTGCAGTGATTACAGGACATACCTTCGATTTTGATTGTTAACATATTACATTCCTCCTTATGATCCTTATCTTTCTTTTCTTTTTGTTCCTCTGACTGAACTATTTTTTTACTGCTTCCCTGTGGTACGTCTACTACCTTTACTTCTGTCACATTCTCATTCTGACTAGTTGCAGACATTTCATCTTCCCTATCTTTCTTAAAGAATTTAAGGCGAAGTGCATTCGATACCACACACACTGAGCTTAAGGACATCGCTGCCGCGCCAAACATCGGATTCAGTTTCCATCCAAGCGCACTATAAAATACCCCGGCTGCCAGTGGAATGCCCACTGAATTATAGAAAAATGCCCAGAACAGATTCTCTTTAATATTGCGGATTACCGCTTTGCTTAATTTAATTGCTGTTACTGCATCAAGTAAATCGTTCTTCATCAGGACGATGTCCGCACTTTCAATCGCCACATCCGTTCCAGCACCGATTGCAAGCCCAACATCCGCTCTTGCTAATGCCGGTGCATCGTTGATGCCGTCACCAACCATGGCTACTTTCTTTCCTGCTGACTGTAATTTCATAATTTCATTTTCTTTATCCTGAGGCAGAACTTCTGCAATAACAGTATCAATATTTAATTGCTGTTTTATGGCATTCGCTGTCTTTGCATTATCACCAGTAAGCATAATGACCTCGAGTCCCATCTTCTTAAACTTCTCAATTGCCTGACGGCTTGTCGGCTTCACTACATCGGCAACGGCAATCACACCTGCCACTTCTGTTTCACTAGCAAAAATAAGTGGTGTCTTTCCCTGCATGGAAAGGGCATCCATTTCCCTTTCATAAGCAGACAGATCTACATTTAGTTCTTTTAATAGTCTTTCATTTCCTGCATAGTAAATGACGCCGTCTACTTTTGCTTTCAATCCTTTTCCGGTGATCGACTGGAAATCGGATACATTTAAAGTGGTAATATTATGTTTCTTAGCGTACTCCATAATGGCTTCCGCTAACGGGTGCTCACTCTGTTTTTCTAAACTTGCCGCAATTTTCGTCAATTCATCGCTTGAATAACGGTGACTGATAATATCGGTGACCTGAGGTTTTCCCTGCGTAATGGTTCCTGTTTTGTCTAATACGATTGTCTTAATGCTGTGAGCAGTCTCTAATGCTTCTCCTGATTTAATCAGGATGCCATTTTCTGCTCCCTTTCCAGTTCCGACCATAATGGCTACCGGTGTTGCAAGTCCTAATGCACATGGACAAGATATAACGAGCACGCTAATACCAATTGATAATGCAAATTCAAACGAAGCTCCCGTTAACAGCCAGATCACACATGCTGCCACTGCAATTGTAATAACAACTGGTACAAAGATACCTGCAATCTTATCTGCTAACTTAGCAATCGGAGCCTTACTAGAGCTTGCCTCCTCTACTAAACGGATAATCTGGGAAAATGTCGTATCCTCGCCAACCTTTGTTGCCCTAAACTTGATAAATCCTGTTTTATTAATAGTTGCTGCGATTACAGTATCATTCTTTTCCTTAAATACAGGAATGCTCTCTCCTGTAATTGCCGCCTCATCAATACTTGTGCTTCCTTCTATGATCACACCATCTGCTGGTACGCTCTGCCCAGGCTTTACTACAATAATATCACCTGTCACAACCGATTCCACCGGAATCTCTGTCTCAACGCCATTGCGCTCTACCACCGCTGTCTTTGGAGCCATATCCATTAACTTGGTAATAGCTTCACTTGTCTTCCCTTTGGATCTTGTCTCTAAATATTTTCCTAAGGTAATTAAAGCTAATATCGTGCCTGCTGATTCAAAATAAAGATCCATATGATACTTATGAACCAGTTCCATGTCGGAAATTCCAAGGCCATATCCAATACGATATAATGCAAAGATTCCATATAACATTGCTGCTGTGGAGCCAATTGCGATTAAACTGTCCATATTCGGTGCCCCATGAAACAGTGTGGAATATCCTTTTATAAAATAATTACGATTTACATAAATGATAGGCAAACAAAGTAAAAACTGTGTCAGCCCAAATGCAATTGCATTGCTGCTTCCTGATAAGAATTCTGGAAGGGGTAACCCTGCCATATGTCCCATTGATATATACATTAATGGAACCAGGAATACAAAAGATACAATAAGGCGGAACTTCATATTCTTCAACTGTTCCTGCATCGGATCTGCCTTAGAGACCACTTCCTTCTTTGCGTGATTTCCTGTCTCCTGCACGCTTGCTCCGTATCCTGCATGCGCCACTGCCGCAACAATATCTGCATTAGACATTCTGCGTTCGTCGTATTCCACCTGCATACTGTTCGTTAACAGATTGACACTGACACTTTGAATGCCGTCTAACTTATTGACCGCCTTTTCTACTCTGGATGAGCATGCGGAGCATGTCATGCCGGTCACATCAAACTTTTCTTTCATCTCGCTCCTCCCATTCTAAGCCGTATACACTACCTACTCTATGTTCATAAAATAATGGTCATTTCCTATGTCGTATTGCATTTTACTTATAGATTAGCATAACCATAATATAAAAAACTTATGCATATTCGGTTTTGGCATACCCCCACGGGGTATATTTCCTATCATAATACATGCCATGCTCCTTGTCAATCCCCTGAATACATTGTTGCGTATCTTTCTCATTTTCTCTATAATACTCTATGGCAATCATAAACTTATGCATATATTTTTATACTTTACATACGAATAAGGCAGGGGGTACTTTACATGCTTAGCAGACAAGACAGCGAATATCTGTGCGAACAGCTCACTTTCTTTGAACATCTAAAAAAAGAAGAACAGGAACTAATTCTCACACATACAACAGTGAAAAAAATCAAAAAAGGCACTTCGGTTTATAATGGAAATACCGAATGTGTAGGGGTAATTCTGCTTAAAAGCGGAGTATTGCGAACCTTTATTCTGTCGGAAGAAGGAAAAGATATCACACTGTATCGCCTGCGTCAGAATGACATCTGCATTCTTTCTGCTTCCTGTCTTTTAAAAAATATTACCTTTGATGTATTTATCAATGCAGAATCCGATAGTGAGCTTTTCATTATTCCGGCTCCGATCTTCTCAAAATTAATGGAACATAATATTTATGTAGAGAATTTCTCTTACCGCCTGACCATTGATAAATTCTCAGATGTGATGTGGACAATGGAGCAGATTCTTTTTATGAGTTTTGACAAACGGCTTGCCGTCTTCCTATTAGATGAAAGCAATGCTACCCATTCCGATACGATTAAGTTTACCCATTCCCAAATTGCCACATATATTGGAAGCGCCAGAGAAGTAGTATCCCGAATGTTAAAATACTTCGAAGAAGAAGGAATCGTTAGCCTTAGCCGTGGTGGAATCACTATTGTTGATAAAGCCCGCTTAAAAAAAATCGTTCATACCAAATAACCTCAAAAATAATCTGGCTTATAACGGATAAAAGTGGATTTATTCTTACCCAACAGAGCATTTTTGCGTCTGTCCGATAATGAATAAACCCACTTTTCTTTTCATTGCTTTTCTTTTATTTGCTTGCTTTATTTCTTTTATCTCTTTTCTTTTATTTCTCTGCCTTTTTTATTGTTGAAATCTGCTCTAGCAGATTCTTAATCTCTGTCTCAGCCTCTTTAATCGTCTTAAAGTATTCATCTACCTGAGGATCTTCCCACTGATTCACCTGATACTGCTTCCAGTAGTAATCCCCCAACTTTTCTTTAGCCTCCTGTATCTTTTTATTCTGCGTATTAATCTTCAAATTCAGTTTATTGACCGATACTATATCAGATGTCTTATTTCCAACATTTTTTGCCACTTTCCCAACTGTATCTAAAAATGCCATATGATTTCCTCCTATTTATTTCTATTCTATAAACTATTCTCCTCTTTTCAATCTATGCATAAGCTTCTCTTTCTGCTCCCTGCTCTCCCCCCTTTCTTATCCGATCTGCTAACCATAAATCTCTTATGCTTCACCCAAACCCCGTATATTTTTTTTACTCTTCTGCTAGTGCATGTGACGCTTTTAGGCCAGAGATACGGCATTTTTCAAGGAATGAAGACAAAATCCTATTCCAACTTTAAGTTGATTGCTTCTTTTTGGGATAGAAAATGACATGTCTGGACATTCTTTCTCATATGGATAAAAAATCAATCTTTTATCCTTCGACTTGTTATTTCCTTCTGGAGGATATTATGGAAAAAATAATTCATTCCGAGGTGCTAAAAAATCTATTTCAAAAAAGCACCGATGTATTAGTTCGTCCGATTGACATCAAAAGTGAATACAATCTGACAGTCAGCATATTCTGTGTAGACGGCATGGTAAACAGCCAGGTCCTAGATATGACAATCCTCCGTCCGATTGCTACGGACGCCCTCGTCAAAGAATGTAAGACGCAAGAGGAATTAGAAAAATATCTTTTAAATTGTGGTGGCGCCTATCACGCATTCGGCTCTGAGACCGATGATTTCGACCAGCTGATTACCTCTGTAATGAGTGGTATGCTAGCCCTCATTTTTGATGACCTGCAAAAAGCCATCCTTTTTGATGTCAGAACCTTTGATAAACGGTCTGTATCGGAACCTAGTGAAGAAGGCGTCATGAAAGGTGCTAAAGACTCCTTTATTGAAGTACTTCGTACGAATACAATGCTCATCCGAAGACGCATTCGTTCCCCTTATCTGGTCATAGAACAAATGTATGTAGGCCGGCTTTCCCGTACGGATGTAGCACTTGTCTATTTATCCAATGTATGCGATATGAATCTAGTAGACCAGATTCGCAAGAAACTGAATGCAATCGATATCGACAACATCGCAGCAGCATCTTTTATTGAAGAATTTATTATTGATAATGGTAATTCTTTAATGCCACAGATTATGTATACCCAGCGCCCTGACCGATGCTGCTCTAATTTGACAGATGGACGGATTGCTCTGATTGTGGATGGCATTCCATTTATCTATGTGCTCCCATGTCAGCTTCCGATGCTTTTACAGTCTCCGGAAGATTATTCGGATAACTTTATTGCCAGCTCTTCTTTGCGCACGCTACGCTATGTGACAATGTTATTATCCCTTCTTCTACCCGGATTTTATATTGCAATCACAACGTTTCACAATCAGCTGCTTCCGGTACAAATGATTGTCTCGATTCAGCAGGCTAAAATCAATGTACCTTTTTCGTCCTTTGTTGAAGTACTTGGCTTGCTATTATCCTTTGAGATTCTAATTGAAGCCGGGCTTCGTCTTCCAAAACCCGTTGGACAGGCAATGTCTATTGTAGGGGGCCTTGTTGTTGGACAGGCAGCTGTATCTGCCAATATCATTTCACCAGTTGTCGTAATCGTGGTAGCGCTTACCGGTATTGCAGGATTCACTGTGCCAAACTCCGATCTGGCCATTGCGGTGCGTATCTCCCGCTTTGTACTTGGTATCCTCGCTGGCCTTGCGGGCTTCTTCGGTCTTATGGTTGGTGTGATCTTCATCCTTCTCCATCTTTGTAGTCTGGAGAATTTCGGTGTTGCCTATCTAGCTCCATTTGTAGATGTTAAAAGCATGAATTTGCAGGATACTATTTTCCGCTTCCCAATTCATGATTTCAAATACCGGCCAGAAGGACTGGCGAAAAAAAATCCTAGAAAACAAAAATAGGAGACCTGACTATGAAACACAATAAAGCTGCACATAATCTGCATGTTCTTTCTGTTATTCTCATCCTGCTTCTTTTCTACATCTGCTTCTTTCAGATGGAACGCAAGGAGTTAGGAGATGTCGCCATCGTACGGGTGCTTGGAATTGATAAGACTGCTGATGGGTATCATCTGACAGCTCTTTATAATGACAACAGCACCAAAAGCATTGACGCTCCTATTATGAAAACAATAGATGGGACAGGAAACACTATTTATGATGCTTATCAAAATTTAAAACGAAAAAATAAAAAAGAGGTCACCATCGCTCATACCTCTTTTTATCTGCTAGACAATCAGGCTGCAGCAGACGGTCTGGAAAGCTGCCTTGATTTTTTGTCAAGAGATCAAACGGTGAAAAACAACGCTTCGATTTATATTCTGCTATCAGAGAACACGTACGATTTTCTGACAAAGAGCGTGGACGATGAATCCTTCATGCATGAAACACTTTCTGCTATCACCCAAAAGAAATCGTCAGAACTAAAAAAAGTCAATAATACACTGGCAACCATTCTGAATCGTATGGATCAAGATTATCATAACCTGATCATTCCCTATTTGGTTGTAGAGGACGAATATGTGTATGCAAATGGCTATGCCCTGTTTCAGGATAAGAAACTGACTCAATATCTGGATTATGAGACTTCTCAGATGATTGACCTTGCAAATGGTCGTCTTCTCACCTGTCCAATCTGCCTTTCCAATCAGGTTGGCTTAGAGTTGACCAATATCAATGCAGTAAAAGGTATTACACTTACCAGTGATAATAAACTTCTTATCAATCTTTCCATCGATTTTGACAGTGATATCAAAGAAGTCCCTTATGCAACAGAAGTTTTTTCAAGCAATACGCTGTCTGTCCTAAATGAAATGCAGAATGAATATGTCCGTGAATATATGGCTGCCATCATTGAATTTTCTACCAGCCACGGATTCGACTTTCTGAACATTAACGAGATGATTGCAGCAGAACATGAAGATATATGGACTCTCATTAAAGATGATCCAATCGCCTATGCAGATACGATTTCCTATCAGGTTCAAATATCTTCTGAAATTGCGAATAATTATGTCATTACCGAATAAGAGGTTTTCATTATGAACGATAAAATAACAATCAGACAGCTTGTCTTTTTATTTATTTTTACTTCGATTACGCCTATCTTCTCTTCCATTCCAAACGCTGCTGCCATGAATGGAGGGGAAAGCGGCTATATCAGTGCAATCTATACCGGAATCCTGCTAACAATCTTTTGCTTTTTACTGATAAAGATTTTACAGGTTTATCCGAATTTTGATTTCTATCAGATTTTAAAAAATACGGTTGGATTATTCCTTGCAAAAATAATAATCGCATTCTATAGCTTTTGGGCACTTATCTCTTTTACTTACCGAATGAACTCGACTGCAACTTTGCTACAGACTACTTTAATGCCAGCCATTCATATCAATATTCTGACCGCATTCCTATTCCTGCTTGTAACATACGGAATCATCAAAGGCGCCAAGACAATCTTCCGCTTTTCTGAACTGCTCTACGGACCGGTGCTATTCTTCCTGTTTATCCTATTTATCCTGGCAGTTCCAAACTTTGAATGGAAGAACCTTGTTCCCATTGACCTTCCGGATCTTCAAAACAACCTTTATACACTCAATGACTTCCTTTCTATCGCCGGAAATCTAGCTCTCATTCTATTCTTCTCCGGTCATGTATGGGAGCATGCAGACTACAAGGGAATCAAACAGCGCATGTATTCCTCTGTATTTCGCTTCACTCTGTTTGGTTTTTTAGCAATCGTTTTGGCCCTTGGCATTAGCGGTCCATCTTTAACAGCGCGATTCAGTTATCCGATCTTTCAAAGTATAAAAACCGTTTCCCTTTTCAGTACCTTTGAACGGTTCGACTCCTTTATCACGCTTGTATGTCTGCTATCCGACTTTGTTGGAATTGCAGTATTTGTATTAATCTTTGGTAAATGTGTCAGCTGGCTGTTTGACAAAGACTTCATGAAAGGCGCCGGTATTCTTGCCCTTGCGATTGCCTGCTGTTATATCAGCATCAACAATGTGACCCAATACAACCTAGAAGTATTCTATCAAAACAGGATGATTTCACTCAATCTCATCTTTCAGTATAGTATTCCTATCCTTCTAGGCATATGGAGCCTCTTCAAATCTGGTCACTCCAAAGACACGGACATGACAACAGACATTCAGACCTCCCTCTCCACCGCCAATGCCAAAGCCAGATTATTCCCAGACCACTCTGACTTACGCTATCAAGACCCTTCCTTATTCCCAGCAGGCCCATTAGAGGAACTAGAAGCACCCGAAAAAAGCGCATCCGGCCTTGACGAGGAAGACGAGACCCCTCCTAAAAAATCATCCACTTTCGATGATGAAGACGAAGATCCACCTAAAAAGTCATCCTCCTTCGATGATGAAGACGAAGATCCACCTAAAAAGTCATCCTCCTTCGATGATGAAG
>CALZIE010000088.1 GCA_945787565.1 uncultured Lachnospiraceae bacterium | reverse complement strand
AAAGCATAGAGTCTGTATCCTCTTCCTCTCCGCCTTCTTCTTTATATTCCTTGATATCCGCTTTGCAGATTTGGTAAAATTCATAGCTATAGGTAATGCTTTTTACTTTTTCCGCAAGCTCAGCTGTCTTATTCTGATCTTCTTTCTGCTCTAACAGATATTTTTTCAGTGCATCCCAGTCTGTATCATTATTCTGATATCGGCCTGCACATATCTTGGTTATTGTCTCCTGATTCTCTTTTAACCATTTTTCCTTCTGATCTACACGTTCAACCTGATACAAGGCAGTACGTACCTCACCCAAAAGCATCGTATCCGCCACATGCAGTCTTGCTTTCTGCATAAAAAGGCTATAATCGGTTTCCAAGTGAGAAATGACCTCCAGAGTCTGAATACAATAGTCATATAACTGTTCCACTGGCGTGATATAAAAGTTCTGTTCTTCTACATTCGGATAGATATATGTGAATTCTCGGAAAATCTCTTCTGGATAATAAAAAGAAAGTTTGCTCACGATATCGCAAAAATACGGAATTCCTGCTTCTTCTGAAATGAATTTATCAATTAACTTCTCCGGTATCTCTTTGTTGTTAAAAAAGTTTAAAAATTCTTGGAATTTCTGATAGGAAAGTCGAAGTCCTTCAAAATCTGTTTTTTCCCCTTGATATGCATTTCCAATTATGGAGGAAATCTCATCTTGATGTCTCACAAGCCATGATTCATCATGTTTTAAAAGCTGAATATTATGATGTAACACATCAATCTCTTGATCTGTTAAGAGCTCCGCTTCCTCTTTAAAAAGAGCCTTAAGCTTCTTTCGGTTCTTCCAGAAGGAACTATTAAGAAACTTTAGGTTTCCTTGTTTTGCTGCTACAAAGGATTCAATCATCTGATAATTCTCATCTGACAATACTTCATCCTTCCAAACTTTCAGAATTCGCTTTCTTGCTTTTAGGCTATCTTCGATCTTAGTCTGTACTTCATCGATATACCCTCTCATCTTTTCCTCATTTTTTAAATCAAACCAGGAATAGGTCACTGATAAGTCTCTTGCAATTCCCTGCACCGCATTAATAAAAACGTGCATATCTTTAAAACTATCAAACGCTTTCACACCAAATGATTCACATAGTCCGGAACGTTCTTTTAATATACCAGATAAACTGCCTGCTAGATGCGTAAGTCTTTCTTTATAGCTGCTAAGTATCTGCATGCTTTCTCTTACCGTCATCTGCTTGCTGCTTTTATGTAAACCTTGATCGACTGAATAATAAAATAACTCGTATTCGTTGCTGTAACGTTCTTTTATTTCGTCATATGGAATATCAAAAATACTGCTTTCAAACTTGTCTAAAAGCAGATTTCGATCTTTTACCAAGCTTACTGTTACGTATTTTAAATCATTAAAAAAGTGCTCGATTCCTTCCTGATATCCCATCTCTTTCGTTTCGTTACTCATATCTTTCACCTAGCTCTTCTTCTCAGCCAGTCGGCTGATTAAAATCAAATCGCTGTTGTAAATTTATTTTCTAATACAATAGCATAAACATTATCATACCAAATTTTCAAAAAAATAGCTAGAAACAATTTCTACTATTTCCTTAACACTATACCATAATATAACAAAGGATGCAAACATGTGTTTTGCATCCCTTGTTGTAGTTCTCTATTCGTATTCTTTTAAACAATCCACAAATGAATCAAATAACATCACTTTTCCAACGGAATAAGCTGTATCTTCCTCGTCTGATGATTCCTGCATTACCTGCAATTCCTCCTCTGATTCCCCCGTATATTCTACGCGCATTGTTTCTGCATCAATCAGTGTCAATCCGTCTGATTCCTTCAAATCATATCCCTGATCCTTCAAATAGGTTAAGAAGATACGGTATCCATTTTTATTTTCTTTCTTCATTCCCCTCTGACGAAAGACATGGACTTTACACTGATTTCCTTCATAAATTGGTCCAACTAAGATTCCTTCTGAACCAGTTCCAAGACTTCTATTAAAAATCAGCTTTACCTGAGCTGCATTTAAATTCATATGATTTTTAACAGGATCATAAATCAGATAATCATCACCTGAGCCATGATATTTTATTAACTCAACGCACATGGTACCCCTCCAGCACTACTATACTATTCCTAACGATAGAATTTCACGTTTATTTTCTATTATATAGTATAATATGCATTAAACTTTAAAAAAACCACAAAAAATGCTATATACCATGCAAAAACTGCTGTCCTTTATGCGATTAAGCCTGCCTTTTTTCTCCATGCACCGGAGGCAAAGCGAGTTACAAAGCAAATCACTCTAAAAATCCAGTCCATCAACATGGCAATCCATACCCCGATTGCGCCAAGCCCAAATCCAACACCAAGAATATAACTAAACAGGATTCGGAAAGAAACCATTGAAAAGATAGAGATAAACATTGCGAACTTCACATCATTGCAAGCACGAAGCGCATTTGGAAGAGTAAAGGATGATGGCCAAAGAAGAATCGCGAACCCGTTATGAATCATAATCAGTATATACGCCAGCTCTCTTGTCTCCGGCGTCAGACTGAATATAGTAAGGATCCAAGGAAGCGCAAGTAGAATACAAGTATTTGCCACAGCTGTGATTGCATAAGTCAGTTTCATTAATTTTTTAGTGTACAATCTCACCTGCTTCTCATCTCCGGCACCAACACATTGTCCAACAACTGTAATCATAGCAAGGCTCATTGCCTGCCCTGCAATACATCCCATACTGTCAACACTGTTCGCCACTGCATTTGCTGCAATCTGAACAGTACCAAAACCGGCTATAATGCTGACTACAATCACTCGTCCAAACTGGAACAGCCCATTTTCCAAGCCATTTGGTATTCCAATATATAATATTTTTCGAATCATGTCCTTGTTCGGGATAATAAGGCCTTTTTTTAGATAAACCTCATTTTTTGTATTCCGAATCAGTCTTAACATAACAAGCGCAGCAAATGCTCTGGCAACTAAGGATGGAATCGCTACACCTGCAACCCCCATGGAAAATCCAAAAATACAGATTGCATTGCCTGTCACATTGATGATATTCATAAAGAGGGAAACTCTCATACTGACCCTTGAATTTCCAATAGCTCGGAACAATGCCGCACAGGAATTATACACTGCCAGGAATGGATAGGACAAAGCGGATATTATAAAATAAATGATTGCATTTTCCATAACATCAGGCTCTATGGCCCCGAATAACCCTTTTAACACTGGACGGTGAAAAATCATACATAGCCCCATAATAGCAGTTGATATGACTGCTGCTATTAAAATCAGCTGCCTTGCAGACTCCAGCGACTGCTCCTTTTTTTTACCACCAATAAACTGCGCTGTCACCACTGCTCCACCTGTCGCTAATGCTGCAAAAACAGAGATTAGCAGATTATTGATCATATCCACTAAAGAAACTCCGGAAATTGCAGCTTCCCCTGCATGGGAAATCATCATAGTATCCGCCATGCCGACCGTTACTGCTAAGATCTGCTCAATGATCAGAGGAATAATCAGCTTTTTTAATGCTTCTTTTGTAAACATTCTAACACCAACCCTTTTCATTTTATCATAATACAGTCCTTACACTGAAGAGTTTAGTATAGCGCATATCGTTCAAAATATAAATCGGGATTTTCACCAATATTGTAAGAAAGTAATCCCCTGTTCCTAGCTTTTTTCCTAAATAGTATGAAATCCTTTCTCCAGTCTAAACTCTGCGGTAAAAAAAAAGCGCGGATGCCTGTATAAAACAGCTCCGCGCTTATCTATTCCATCCTACGAAACAGTGCACTCTTTCCTAGAACTCATTTTTTCCTAACGTCCTTAACCAAAACATTTCCAGAATCGTCCTTTTCAATCTGCATTGCAAGACGATACGGTTTGCCCATTTTTTTAGAAAGAACAATTCGGAAGGATTCTTCGTTTTCCTTGCCTAAGATCGAATAGGAAACATTAGTCGCCGTGGCAGGGATCTCAATCTTTGTATTTGCACCAGACTCACATAACTTACTCATTCTTCCTTCCATCTTATCATTCAGAAAAAAGGAAGCATGCAATCTGACTGACAGTGGGGATTCGTTAAACACTTCTATCGGATAGCTAGGGCCCAGTCGGCTCTCTGTCTTTTTCAATTTAACTCTCCTTTCCGGATATGCCAAATCAGAATAATACTAAGGTACATTATATTCTATGCAAGATGTCTGCTTTTGTTACAATATGTCGTTTAAGGGCCGACTTATATTCTCTTTCCGTTTAATTGTGTTTCCTTCAGTCTTTCCCCTTCATAGACCAGCTTTAAAGAAAAGAAGGGCTCTTCCTCAGCGAGAAGTCTTAAAAATACTTGATCACCTTCCCATAAATTCAACTCTTCCATCTTATCTTTATCCACCCATTCCAGTATTCCTTCCTCACACTCGCCTATCTCCCCTTCCCAGCGGTCTGCAGTGTAAAGACACATATATTCTGTCTCCCAGACATCAGACACAAAGGTGACGATTCCTCGAAACCGATAGGAAATAAGCGTCAATCCAGTCTCTTCCTTTACCTCTCGCATCAGACAGTCTTCCGGACTTTCCCCTGTCTCAAATTTTCCTCCCACGCCAATCCATTTATCTTTATTGGCATCATTCTTTTTGGAAACACGATGTAACATCAGATACTGATTTTCTTTCTCTATGTAGCATAACGTTGTTAATTTCATGCTATTATGCCTCCTTACATACTTTTATGCTATTATATCTATCATTTTTTAAGAATGCAAGGAATCCAAAAAAATGGAGCTGCATTATAACAGCCCCATTCTCTTCGTTATCCCTATGATATTAAGCAACACAAACGTTAACTGCCTGATCTCCACAGTTACCTTTTTCGATATCATTCACTGTCTCATGGCTAAACGTTTACTTCTCATGTGTAAAAATTTCATATGCTTTAATTACTGCAGGAAATTCATTGATAAAAGAATCTGATTTTGATGAAATCTTTTTAAGCAGTTCTATAACTTCATAATTATATGCAAATGCTGGCATCGTCTTAGCAGCTTCATATATATCTACAATGTCATTATACATCTTAGAATGCTCAAACACTGGGGATAATCTGCAAGAAGTAAAAAGCATATCTTGAATGGACGGTCCATAAAACTCCTCAAATTTCACCTTAAGACGCTTTCCACAAGTCATGATCTTATAACCTTTTTCTAAAACAGGTTCAATCATCGAACGATAACCTGTGTACTTTGTACGTATGGTCTGTGTATGGCATACTATACCATATTTTCTCCATACATCAAGACATCTCTCTTTGGCATCTTTGTCATCAATTTCTGTAAGAATCTGTTCTTCTGTTGTTAAAAACCGACCGAATTCAATATGAGCTTCTTCGGGGCAAATATCCCCTTCAAATAACGCAAGCCCAAAAACAGCAATTGCTTTTTGCCCTTTTTCCAATTCAATTAAAGATAGATTGTTTTCAGAAAACGTAGTATTTTCTTTTGTGCTTTCTACACTCATCAAGTTCAAACCTCACTAATATTTAACTCATTCTTAATCCCCGATTGTATCTAAACCATTTCTGTTACCATAATCAGAACTTTTCCCATAAGAAATTATTATTTTGCGATAATTCAATTCCTTTAACTAAAAATTCAAAATGATAATCCTGATTTTTTATACGGTATTCCTTATGCGTCAATGCTCCCCAGCTATTGTCTCCTCCTACTCCCATCTGCATCAAACTTGCACGTATTACCGTATGGTGAATTGATGGAAGCTCATAATGATGGGATGCGAGTTCTAGTTCATGAGGCGTAAACGGAAGTGCTGAAAAATTCATTGTTTTATTCGCCTTAAACTCAAGTCCAAAACCAGAAGCATCCGTTATCGTTGCATAACGCACTTCTGTTTTGTTTCCACATTCCTGAGGAATTATATAAGGCGTCACATTGTCAGCCACGACATTTTGATAAATGCCTAGTTTTGCACCTTTATTCCGATCACAGTAATTCTCTTCTGGCCCTAGCCCATACCAAGTAAGCTGATCATAAACTGCCGGCATTTTCATCATCATTCCAAACTCAGGAAGTTCAGACAAACCTTCCACATATTGATAGTCCATAGCTATGTGAATCGTGCCATCACCAGTTACTATATACGTTATCACCACACTTGCCTTTGGTACGGTTGGAAGCTCATAGGTATAGAAAAGCTTTGCTTTTTCATCTGTAATGTCCCATTCCAAATGAATCATATCCCGATACAGGCTTGCGACTTTCCACTGGGCATACCGGTAAGACATTTTGCATCCTCTGTCATTATCCGTATCTGCCCTCCAGAAATTTGGTATGACAAAAGAAGAAAGCATTTCTTTCCCTTTATACCGATAGGACACAAGCCCTTTCGCACCACGCTCAAAAATCATATGGAATCCATCACCTTTTATGCCAATTGTACTCGGACATACTTCTGCTTTTAGTTTCTGTTTGCTAACGTTTTTATTCCCCTCATCTTCTGTCTTTTCAATGGTATAACAAGATTGTCCGAATGCCACTTCATGCCCCGCTTTTGCAAAACACATATCATGCTTCAGATGGAACGACACGGTGATACAATATTCTCCCGGCAGTTTCTCTTCCGGCAAATTCAATGGAAATTCTCCCTTAGAAAGCGGCTCTAGCATTACTACAGCTGTAGTCTGTCTGATTTTCTTTCCATTCCGTAACACGCTTATTCTACATTCATACCTATCTGTATTTAAGAACAGAGATTTGTTTTCTATAAAAACACTGTTTTTACCGGGTTTTATTGATATATTCTGGTAATTATATTTCACTTCTTGCATCTTAGGGGAATTCACTCGATTAGCGAATACAAGACCATTTACACAGAAATTATAATCGGTAGGTCTATCATCGAAGTCACCACCAAATGCCAAATAGTCATTCCCAAAACGATCTTTTTTCAGAATAGCCTGATCGATATAATCCCAGATAAATCCCCCCTGATACCTCGGCTCCTGATCTGTCAGATCCGTATACTTATGCATGGCTCCATTGGAATTTCCCATGGCATGCGAATATTCACAGCATAGAAATGGTTTCTCCCGATGTTCTTTTATAAAGGCTTTGATGGATTCCACCGATGGATACATCTGGCTTTCCATATCAGAAGTAGCCGGATATCGTCTATCATTGAAAATTCCTTCATAATGAACCAGCCTTTTTTTATCTCGTTTTCTGAAATACTCGGACATATCATAAATATTACGTCCACCATATGACTCATTTCCACAGGACCAGATTAGCACACAGGCATGATTCTTATCCCTCTCTAATAAAGATTTCGCACGATCTAGTACGATATCATGCCAGTCCTTACGGTCGTTCGGCACGGTATCCTCATCAGCTCCGCCAGGCTTCGCCCATGTACCGTGACTTTCCAAATTTACCTCATCAATTACATATAAGCCGTATTCATCACAGAGGTCATAAAAATATGGATGATTGGGATAGTGAGAAGTTCTTACTGCATTGATATTATGTGCCTTCATATTCTTCACATCAGTAAGCATTTCTTCCCTTGTGACTGCCCGGCCATGATAACAACTGAACTCATGCCGGTTCACCCCTTTCAATACGATTCGTTTTCCGTTAATCTTCATTAAACCATCTTTTAGCTCAAATTTTCGAAATCCGATTCGCTGACAAACAACTTCTTGAAGATTCTCTTCCTCATCCCACACCCGCAGTTCCAGTTCGTATAGAACTGGATTCTCTGCGCTCCAGAGTTTTGGTTCTTTGACTGGAATCACTAGTGTGACATAGGGCTTTAGCATCGTAATTGCACCTGTTATCATTTTCTTTTCCTTAGGTGCCTCCGTAAACAGATGTCTTTCATACGTATCTGGCAGCTCATAGATTGCCGCTTCCACCATTCCGTATCCCTGCTCTTCTTTTCCAAACGAATATTCCGTCTTCATCTCAATAGACACAGTAGCTTCTTTAAAAGTGTCATCAAGATCTGTCTGTACAAAAAGATCTTCAATATGAATATCCGGAATTGCTCGAATCGTAACATCTCGAAAGATACCAGAAAAACGGAAGAAATCCTGATCTTCAAGCCAGCTTCCGGATGACCACTTATACACCTGAACAGCCAGTTTATTCTCACCCTCTAACAAAAAATCGGTTAGTTCAAACTCACTCGGAGAGAAACTATCCTCACTGTACCCAATAAATGAACCATTTAACCAAAGGGAAAATGCGCTTTCTACCCCTAAAAAAGTTACAATCACTCGTTTTTTCTTCCATGCCTGCGGTACTTCAAAGTAAGTCACATAGCTTCCGGTCGGATTAAATTCTTTTGGAATCTCTCCCGGCTTAATCGCCTCATGTCCATCCCAGGGATACATCGCATTTGTATAATGAGGTGCATCCCATCCTTCCATCTGCATATGGGCCGGAACTTTAATCAAATCCCATGACCTGCAGTCATATTCCTTCTTTTCAAATCCAGGGATTGTACTATCCTGATTTTTTGCATAATGAAAATACCACAAACCGTTTAATGACATGTATAAAGAGTTCTTTTTTTCTTCTGCTTCCTCCATACTCTGATAATATGCATGGTTTGAATGTGCTTCCAGCCGGTTTAGGGCAAAGTATGCAGGATCTGCAATCCATCTTCTGTCGAATTCCATCCCATTCACTCCAATTCTTCTGTTTTTATTGCATTGCATTCTTCATTCTTATTACGGTTAGCGAATGTCCTTTAAAAGTAATACAATCTGTGTTCTTCAACTTAATTGATGTTTGTACCGGAGCTACCTTTTCTGGTTCTTCAAAACTATTCATAGCATCTAATGAATAGCCTGCCATTTCATATCGTTCACAAGCATATTCTGCAATATTTGTTCCTAAAAGAAAAAGTTTTGTCTCTTTGTCCTCTTCTGCCAGATTGACAGCCTTAATAATCAGATCCTTTGTCTCTTTCTCTTTGCTCACCGCTACATACAGTTCTTCTAGTACCGGAGCTTTTGCGTATGCCTCATTAAAAAACTCGCCATTGATATAAGCTTCAATCTTCTGGCCTTTTACAATCAGCTTAAGTGTATATTCTATATCTTCCACATGGAAGATACGATGGGAAATGCAGGATCCACATCCATTCGTAGTCATGCTAATAATGGAGTCATAGTTATCCCAGCCTCCAAACTCCCATACTAATGTGTTCTTTTCATCTTTTTTACCAAAGAATATCTTTAAACCTTTCCTTCCTTTGCTTCGCTTAAACTTCATTTCCAACTGATAATCCATAGCAGAAATGGAAGCCAGATGATTTTCTTTGTTATCTTCTGCGATTTCAATCGAAGGAACATTTATTTCTTTCCCTGAAACAAGATCTGTTACTTTAATATCCCAGATTGTTCCGCAAACATCCGTTCCGCAAACGGTTATATCGCCACAAAGACCATTCTCCTTA
>CALZIE010000087.1 GCA_945787565.1 uncultured Lachnospiraceae bacterium | reverse complement strand
TTATTTGTCAATCGCTTTTTCAAACTTTTTAAAATATTTGAATAGTTTGTTGTTTTGGCCACATTTTTAAATGTTATGTATGGTAGAGGAAATTCTGCTGCTTATCGCTGCTAAGCTAGACTTTTCTAATACTGTCCCCTATTAATCTTGCGAACCTTCTGTTCCGATTTTTCTACTGAAGTAAACGCTAAAGATATTAAAATGCCACAGACTGCAACAAAAACACAGACAAAGATAAACAAACGATAAAAATCCTATTGATGTACATTCATTGTAAGCTCACTTCTATTTCTATCCTATCTTTTAATCCCATATCGGTAATTAACCTGTTAGGTGAATAATCTATAAGTTTCTTCTATCCGTAACTAACCTCTTTCTTACAGAAAATGAATCATAGCAAACAAAAAGACATCAAAAGCATAATGCCATTGATGTCTTTTCAAACCATTTTTCTTGAAATTTATTAGCCTTATTTTTAGCTGTATTTGCGTTTCCATTACATGTATTTACGTTGTATACATTTGTATCACACACATTAGCATTACACACATTTACATTAGATGTATGTAAATTATCTTCTTCCCGATCTACTTTCCAGCAATGGACATAGAGGAAACAAGGATAGATGGAGATCCCATAACAGATGAGGTAATAGCCGGATTCATCTTTAAATCATTTCCTACTTCTTTTACATTTTCAAGAAGGCTATAGAAGTTACCAGCTACCGTAAATGATTTCACGGGCCTTGTCTTCTTCCCATCCTCAATCAGGAAACCACTGCTCTGTAAGGAGAAATCTCCTGTCACAGGGTTGGCGCCAGCATGAAGACCACCCACTTCTGTAATATACACACCGTTCTGTGCTAATTCCAATAACTCATCGAAGGATTTCTGCTGTGGCTTAATATAAAAATGAAGCGGTCTGATAGAGATCTCATCTGCATAACCTGCTTTTGAGGCATTTCCGGTTGTTTTCACACCTGCCTTTTTCGCAGTCTTCATATTATGCAGGAATGTAGTGAGCACACCTTCTTTTATAATCTCTTTTTCCTTTGTCGCACATCCTTCTGCATCAAAAGCAATCTGTACTGGACTATTTTCAAAAAATGGCGTGTCTACAAGAGTAATACAAGAGCTTGCAACCTTCTCCTGTTCTTTGCCTTTTAATAAGGACATTCCTTTCTGGACATTCTCAGCAGAGAAGATACCAGAAAACGTACGAAGTAAATCTGCCATTGCTTTTTGAGAAAATACAACTGGACATGTCTGTGTTGCCACACTGCCGGCACCAAGTTTATCAACAGCACGTCTTGCGGCATCTTTCGCAACTTCTTCTAAATTCATTGTTGCTGGATTCTCCACTCTGATTTCAAAGGAATCATTCTTTTCTTCTCCATCTGCTACAACGGCTGCTGCCACTGCTGCGAATAAGACCTTTGTATTCTTTAGTGAGACACCGTTGGAATTATCTAAGCATACTTCAGACTTCTCCGCTATAATATTGGTCTGGGATCCATCCTGTATACGACTGTCTGCTGCGTACAGATATTCCTGACATGCCAGTGCGTCCTTCACCATACGGTCTGTGGAAGGCATCTCATACGGATCGTATGAAATCTTTTGATACTCTTCGCCTTTTTCACATAAGCAGATTTCTTCTTCATTCTCCATTGTTCTTGCATTGTCTGCTGCACGTTCTACCAGAGCTTCGGCTTCCTCTTTGCTAAATGATTCCGTAGATGCATATCCTGCCTTTCCATCTACGATACAGCGGTAACATACGCCTGCTACTGCACTGCTGTTAAATGTGTTTACCTCATGAAGATATACATCTAAACTTGTGGATTCCGTTGCTTCATAATACAGTTCATATGTTTCAATTCCGGCTTCTTTTGAAGCTTTTATTACTTCTTCCTTAAATTCCTGATAATTCATACTTAATCCTCCTAAAAGAAATTTGCGATGTAGATTTACTATCTTCCGCCTACTGTTATTGATGAAACACGGATTAATGGCTGTCCTACATTGGTTGGTATGCTTCCGCTTGAAGCACCACACATTCCCTGTCCATGTGCTAAACCGGTTCCTACCATATCGATATTCTTGATAATTTCAGAACCTTTTCCAACTAAACTTGCGCCGCGAACTGCCTCTTTGATTTCACCATTACGTACCAGATAGCCTTCTGCCACAGCAAAATTAAATTCCCCGGTAAGAGGATTAACAGAGCCTCCGCCCATTTTCTTTGCATAAAGACCATATTCCATGGATTTTATAATATCCTCATTCTTATCGTTGCCTTCTGCAATGTATGTATTGGTCATACGGGATGTCGGATCAAAGCTGTAACTTTGTCTTCTTGAATTTCCGGTAGACTCCATACCCATTCTTCTGCCGTTGAACTTATCAATCATATAGGACTTTAAGACACCATTCTCAATCAGCACATTCTTTCTTGCCGGAGTACCTTCATCATCGATATTAATAGAGCCCCATGCATTCGGTATGGTACCATCATCGATTGCTGTTACCTTTGGATTTGCGATCATCTGTCCTAATTTTCCGGAAAATTCAGACTGTCCTAAGGAAACAGAAGAAGCCTCTAAGGAATGTCCACATGCTTCATGGAAAATAACGCCGCCGAATCCATTTCCAATTGCAACTGGCATTGTTCCAGCCGGACAATATCCTGCATTGATCATCGTGATTGCCTGCTTTGCAGCATCCTCTCCAACTTCTTTCGGATTTACGAAATCAAACATCTCAAGTCCCATACGGTATCCTGGTGCTTCGGATCCGGTCTGATTCTCTCCATTTTTGCTTGCAATCGCGGATACACGAATTCTGGTACGTATCTGTCTGTCATTTGCTAGAAGACCTTCACTGTTTGCAATCATAATGGAATGATCCACATCTAAGATGGATGCACTTACCTGCTTGATATCTTCGTGATAATCACGTGCAGCGAAATACGCTTCTTTTAAAATATCTGTCTTTCTGTGATTTGCTACGCTTGATGGTACAATGCGTACCGGATGGATATCCCCAAACAATCTTTCTGTCAGAGTAATGGTTACTGGCACCTCACTGCTGCCAATCACATCTGCAACCTTTCCGGCACAACGAAGAAGGCCTTCTCTGCTCATATCTGTTGTAGATGCACTGACACAGCGTAATCCCTTAAATGCTCTTATGCTGGCTCCGGATATAATGGCATCCTGAATCGATTCCACGCAGGAATCAATCATTCCAATTGTCTTATTGATTGTATGTTCTGCAAATACTTCTGCATAATCAGCACCTGTCTTCATGGCTGCCTGTATCACTTCTTCTAAAATCTTTTTTGCTATCATAAAATGCCTCTCTTCCCTTATGTTATAACTTATTTTATCCTATTCTACTCTAAATCCAATTTTTTGCAATACTTTTCCGCTTTAAAGCGACATTTTATTTGCTTTTATATAGCTTTCCCTACATTCTTGCTTCTTATAGACCGCCCGGTCAGGATATAAACATCCCCCTCTCCTCCATAAATGCATTCACCCAAGTCATCCAGCTTAAGCCCCTTTGAATCTTCGACCTCAATCATAAACTGTCGCTCATTGAATATCTCTTCTTTCAAGCTTTCCTTCGTTCCCTGTGCAATCATATTTCCTACATCCATAATTAAGATTCGTCTGATATCTCCTCCACCTCTTCCATGTAATGCGTCGTATATAAAATAGTCATTCCTTTTTTCCTTTAGCATCTTAATAGAATCCACGATGCGATTTCTTTACTGCGGAGCAATCCCCACTGTCGGCTCATACATAATTAAAAGCTCCGGCTTATGTGCAATCGCACATGCAATATTCAGCCTCCTGTTTTGTTAATAATCTATAAGTCTCTTCTATCAGTAACTAACCTCTTTTATGGGCTCATTATAATAAAATATAAAAAAAGCGAATCAACCAAACGGTTGATTCACTCGGTTGATTTCGCTTAAGCGAATTTTTTAATTAGACTTACCTTTCCTGCACCTTTTGGTCGAGGGGAATTTATTCTCTGCCTCTTAATGGTATGAAATATGCAGCTGTCATAAACAGAATACCCGTAATAAGCAGTCCGATATAGCCAATGGAAAAGACGGATGGGAATTTGTCTGATAGATTGAATAATGTTAGTTTTCCAAGATTCATTGTATCAAATAATCCGGTGCCTTCCCAGAATCCATAGGTCATAGAGAATGCAAATGCTCCAACAAGACCGCCGATTACTGCTGCCAATCCTTTTCGGAATCCACCGGTACCCGTAGCAGCAACACAGGTTCCTGGACATGTTCCTACCGATCCAAATCCGATTCCAAAGATGAATCCGCCAACAATAACACCTAAATGCGTTGTCTTAATGCTTAAGTGGCTAATATCAAAGATTCCAAATCCGATGGAGACAGATAATAGCACACTGGCAAATCCAATCGCAAATACGATAATCTTCATTAACCCCAAATCCTCTAAACGAAGCATTGATAACAGTTTATTTGGATTTGATGCCCCTGCCAAATATAATGCAGCTCCAAAAAGTCCACCTAAAAAGATTGCAAGTAAAATCTCCATTATCTCATACCTCCTTTTGCTTTCCTTCTTATCCCGATAACAATTGCGGTTGGAATCGCCACTGCAAACACTGCTCCTGCAAATAGGTATCCACTTACTGATCCCTGCATCATTCCACTCATCATATGTCCGCTTGTACATCCGTCTGCCATACGTGCTCCGTAAAGAAGAAGGAATCCGCCAATAAAGCTTGGCAGGTAACGTTTCCCTACATTCTTCTTTTCTCCAGGTATCACACCTATTTTACATCCTTGTGTTTCAGCACTTTGCCTCTCACAGCTTTCTACCGTACCATCTAACATGTTTCTTCTTTTACCTGTTGCCAGATATGCTAAAAAAGCTCCAAATGGAATTGCCAGTACAAATACGAAATCATAGTGAAGCGGATCTTCTATGCTTTTCGCTAGCTTACCGTCATTTCTGTCATAATAGGCATTACTGCTTGCATACCCTGTCTCTTTTTCACTGTCTTCGGTTATAACATCCGGATCTATTGTCTTATGAATGATCCCTGATAAAACCGAAAACTGTGTGGATACTCCCACTGGTTTTACAATCAATGCCGCTAGAAAGAACACGGTCCCAAGGATAAACGCCTTCATCATCCAATTTTGTGATTTCATTTTACACCTCGCTGTTTTTGATAGGTATATGATAGCAGGAAGAACTCCATTATTCTGTGACTTAGTTACAATCCTATCAAATATGCCAACTGCCCAATCCGCACAACAGTTGTTGCGCCAGCTTGATAAGAATTGGACTTCATTTTTCGCTGCAATCAAAGACTGGAAGCTGAATAAAGGAAAGTATACTGGCATGCCAAGATTACCGAAATATAAGCGAAAAGACGGAAGATGTCAGTTGACGGTAACGAATCAAAACTGTACGCTTATGGAGAATGGGACGATTCAATTTCCAAAATCATTCAAAGGATTTACATTAATGAGTATGTGCAGAGAGAATCCACAGTTTGTTGCCTTTCAGCAGGTACGTTTTATACCGCGAAAAAAGCACCTTGTCGTAGAAGTTGTATATCAGATACAGCCAGTGGAAGAGAAAGAGGATAATGGAAGATATTTAAGTATTGATCTGGGAGTCGATAACTTAGCAGCCGTTACCAATAACATTGGAGCAACACCGTTCATCATTAACGGCATGGGTCTGAAATCCATCAATCAATATTATAATAAGCAGATTTCTCATTATCAGGAAGTGACAAAACGGATAAATAATCGAAATTATTCTAACCGGATGAACCGCATTACCACCAAACGAAATCGCAAAATCAATGATTATATGCATAAAGCTAGCCGATTTCTTATAAATTATGCAAAGCAGATGCAAGTGAATACCATTGTGATTGGGAAAAATAAGAGTTGGAAGCAGAACCTAAAACTAGGAGGGAAAGTGAACCAGTCCTTTACAGAAATCCCTCATCAGCGACTGATTGAAATGATAAAATATAAAGCCAAGACATCTGGAATCCAGGTCAGAATAAAAGAAGAAGGATATACAAGTGGAACCAGTTTTCTTGACCAAGAGAAGCCAATCAAAAGAAACTATAATAAGGCAAGAAGAATCTATCGCGGATTATTTATTAGCAATGGTGGAGTAGCAATTAATGCTGATGTGAATGCTAGTCTGCAGATATTAAAAAAGTATTTCCGAAAGTTTTTTCTGACGGAATAGAGGGTGTGGTGTTACATCCGATTCGAGTAAATGTAGATCAACTTAGCTATATTGACGAATAAATATTTTATATTATAAATGTGCTATATTTATAACATTTACAATTAAAATAGTAACATACTACCTCAAAAACAGTATTGCTTCACTCCATTTATCATTGCTTCCTTATCCTCAATCTTGTTATCAAAATCACAGGCATAGACTTCCTTCCATTGACTTATCAGATAGAATTTAAGTGGATGCGGTATCCCATATGCTGCATCAAGGCATATATCCTCAGTCTTAGCAAAATTCATTTGAACTAATTCCGTACGAACTTCCTGATACACCTTAATCGAATCGTAACAAGCACCTACACATGTTACGATTCGATCGAGGTTATCCTATCAGCCTCGTTCTCTTCAAGTAGTATTACTAGCCTATAACTGCCCTTTACGTTCTGTCTAATCAATTGCAACACCGAATGTCTTCACATCTTCTTTAGAACCTTCCCGCTCTAATATATGGCTCTTTAATACCATAGGCGAATCAAAGATTGAGTAAATACCGCTTGACTCCTTGGCTGATAAGGTATCACAAAATCCAGCATTCCATGCACCAGCTGCCACGCTGGAGCAGTTATTTGCAAATGGTTCATAATAGTTATGACCTGATATGTAATTTAAAATAGTATCTAACTGTTCCTGTGTCACTTCTTTTGTCAGTACCGCATTCGGATACTGGGTAAATCCCTCATATGCATACGTATCATAAATTTCTTCATTAAAACGTATACTTTCACTAGCAAATCCTGCAATTGCATTCATGATTACGGTACTGGAATTCTCACTTAACAAAAATGCCATCAGATTAGATAAGGTAATATTGTTATAATCGAGATATTCATTTAAGCCAATGTCTTCCCATGCTGCTTCCACATTGCCATTCATTAAATGATATAAAGAGTCCAAACCTGCAGAGCGGTAATTACCAATGGAAACATAGTCTCCCCTTGATAAAGAATAGGAATCATCCGGTTCCGTACGCAGCACGTATGTAGCCTGTTCCTCATTATACACATAAGCACAGTTAAGATTGTTTACAGTAATAGTCTCTCCATCCACATAACTCGTAAATACTAAGAACCCATGTCCACTCAGAAAACTTTCATCGTCATTATGTCTTGCATAAATCTGAACAGCTCCCATAATTCCATCCTTTAGCCCTCGTTCCAAAGGAGCCGTATCTTCCTTATCAGAAATTCCGTCCTGATCCGTATCCACTAAAATAGGAGAAGATTTAAGTATTACATAACTGCATCCCCTTTCTCCATCCTTTGCAAATTCAATTTCCTCTCCATTAATAAGTCCATCTCCATCGTAATCGGCATTTGCTTGGACTTCTTCATAGGTTGCTTCTCCGAATACAAGATTTCCTGTTCCAGTCAATAATTTCCCTTCACACATAAGATGTGTATCCGCATCGCTGATTCCATCTTGATTCGTATCAGCCTTCGTACAGTTTACTTCATTTACTGTAAATAAATCCTCGAACTCGGTTTTATCTACCACCAGATAAGCAGCATCCTGGTTATCTAATGTATCCGCGACCAGATAACCACCTTCTAATTTCGTCTCTAACGGAATCATCTCTTGCTGTTCAAGATCATAAGCATAGATTTCCAGATTACTGATTGACCTTTCCTTTGGACATGCTATGGAAACCGTACCACTTTCTACAGCACCTAACTGATACATCTCACTCTTCGCACCTGGCACTGAATATAAATTCTGATTATCTTCTACTAAGGAAATCTTAGTTTCTTCTGCCTGTTTTCCATCTAGTCCCTCATAATATACCATAGCCGACTGATCATCCGAACTTTTCTGAACCTCGAACAGTTCCTCTTTCACTTTGGGATCGTAGTCATTTTCCATTTCCCATCCATCACTTGCACCATCTCCATCGGTATCTGAAAGAAGAGGATCGGTTTTATACGTTCTTAGCTCATCAAAGTCTGATAGAGAATCTCCATCCGTATCTGCTAAAAATGGACTTGTACCCCTACTTAATTCTTCTGCATTAGAGAGTCCATCCTGATCAAAGTCCGCTTCCCCATCTGTACAGCCAAGCAAGAAAGTATCTTCTTTTAGCGGGTCTGTCCCTAATACCGCCACCTCATCTGCATCTGAAACACCATCTCCATCGCTATCTGCATTATAAGGATCCGTCCCAAAATAATCTTCCCAATAATTCATTAGACCATCCTGATCTGGATCGCTCTCGTCCACTTCCATTCCTTTTGTATATTCAATGGAATCATTATAGACAGGAATTGATACAGACTTTGTACCATAAGAAGTCTACCGTTATGGTCAACTTATTCTTTCCTAATGCAAACCCTAAATCTGCTATGTCTATGATACTGTCTTTCGAAAATGTACCACTCTTTACAACGGTTCCTCTCGCGTCTGTTACCTCATATGTAACGGATAAAATCATGTCTGCCGCAGTACTGATTGACTTTTTTATAGACTCAATCAAAGTCGTCAGGTCAAGATTCTCTACATTAAGACTTCCTAAATCTAAATCCTCCAAATCCAAATTCCCCAGATCAAAATTACTTAAATCAAGGCTACTCCAATCAAAACCGCTCCAATCCAGGCTTTCCAAATCAAGACTTTCTAGATTCCTGGCGTTCGAAACTCCCCTTAAATCAGCCGTATCAGTAGAATTACCAGCATCATTAGCCCAAATGGCCCCCTGCCCATACTGGCTTATTAACAAAACAACGCATAATCCGGCCGTAACACAAACCTTATGTTTTTTCTTAAGATTCTGAAACATTTTTTGCCTCCTATTATCCTACTTATTTTTGTTATAAATGTCCTTTTTCTTCATACTATCAATTTTTTACTATTTTTCAATCTACTTTTTATTTAAATCCTAATTATCTCCTTCCTTTTTATTACTCTATATTAGTGAATCTGACATTATGTATGTAAAATTAGCAAAAAAGTAATTGTTGTGCTAGAAAAAGTACCGCGTTTTATCAACAAAAAAAGAACCACATTCCTGTGATTCTCCTTATCCGCATTCCAATAGAAACGTCTGTCTCATATAATATTTCCTTAATGCATAAATACTGAACAAATCGGTTTCGTCATTCTATCCTCTGCCAATTCAAAAACTCTTCTAGTCGATGCCACTTTCTTTGCGCCATAACCACAGACGAAGTGCTCATCATTCTAAGAGTTTTTTCATTCATAGGAAATTACAAAACAATTTGGTATAAAACAAAAAAAACTGCTTTTCAGCAGTCTTCTAAGTTTTGTATCTATCTAAACTTCACTTGAAATAATAATCCGTACAAACTTTTTGGTTAAGCCCTCGACCTATTAGTAACAATCAGCTGCACGTGTTACC
>CALZIE010000086.1 GCA_945787565.1 uncultured Lachnospiraceae bacterium | reverse complement strand
CACCTTTGGAATACTGTATAAGCTTTCATGCGCATTGCTGATAATCATCGGAAGAATCGTAGAACCAACCAGAATTCCTAAGATACATCCGGTAATGCTTGCAAGCGCCGCGTAGATGATATATTTCTTTGCAATCTCAAAATCCCGATAGCCTAATGCTTTTAAGGTTCCGATCTCCATACGGTTCTCCTCTACCATTCTTGTCATGGTAGTAAGACAGATCATAGCCGCTAATAAAAAGAAGAATACCGGAAGTACAGATGCGATATTATCTAAGCTTTCAATGGAATCCTTATATGCCCCATATCCAGTGTTGTCCGTACGTTCTGAAACGTAATACTGAAGACTGCTAAAGATCGGAACTTCCGCTTCCTTCTCTTCTTTTCTTTCTGCAAACAGCGTCTCTAAATACGCTTTATTTTCTTCCATAAGCTCGCTGTACTCTTCACTGTAACCGTCAATTCCCTCAAGATTAGCAAAACGGACATATACTTCCGTATAAACATCCATGGAAATGTCCGCACCATTGATTACAGCGAAATAATCCACACTGCCCTTTCCTACAGATGTAGTGCCTCTGGCTCCATTTTCTAAATACATCGGACTTCTTACAATACCTACGATTGTAAATGTTGTCTGATTGAGATAATCACCTGTTCCATCTTCCGCTTCGACCACATATTCCTGTCCGATTTGAAGATTCTTATTAAGCCTAATTGCTTCCTCATCCAAAGCAATCTCGCCTGGATTTTCAGGAAGCCTTCCGTCCACCACAATAAAGTTATTAATCGAGCTTTCGGGATCATACTCCATAAATTTCACTACATTGCTTGTATTTAACAAGTTCACATCAAAACTGTAGGTTGCGAATACATCGCTTATTCTCTCATCATCCTGAAGAAGTTTCACATCCTCTTCATCGATTCCAAAGTTGGATACGACCTTGCCATCCATCAGACTGTATTCCTCAAACATCTCATTCACTGCCTGATTCATATCCGGCCCGGATGACTTAATACCGGAATAAAAGGCAACGCCTAACAGGATAATGACTAGAATGGAAAAGAATCGTGCCTTGGATGACAGAATTTCTCTTATCGTTATTTTACTATTTGCTTTCATCGTTCCTGCACGCTCCTACCATTCAATCGTTTCTACCGGCACTGGATTCGGATTCACTTCCATGCTTCTTACTTTTGCATCATTAATTCGGATTACCCTGTCTGCCATTGGCGCGATTGCGGAATTATGGGTGATGACAATTACGGTCGTTCCCATTTTCCGGCATGTATCTTGAAGAATCTTTAATACCTGCTTTCCAGTATTGTAATCTAAGGCACCGGTTGGCTCATCACAAAGAAGCAATTTTGGATTCTTTGCCACCGCTCTTGCAATGGACACTCGCTGCTGTTCTCCACCGGATAACTGTGCCGGGAAGTTATTCTTTCTATGCTCAAGCCCTACTAACTCAAGCACCTCGTCCACATCCAGTGCATTTTTTGATATCTGGGTCGCTAGTTCCACATTCTCCCTTGCGGTCAGATTCTGTACTAAGTTATAGAACTGAAAGACAAAGCCTACATCGTCTCTTCTGTATTTCGTTAACTGTCTGCTGTTATATTTTGCGATGTCTGTTTCATCGATGATGATCTTTCCTTCATCACAGCCATCCATTCCCCCTAAAATATTAAGTACCGTTGATTTTCCTGCCCCACTTGGACCTAGAATTACAACAAATTCACCTTTTTCAATGGAAAAGGTTACACCATTATTGGCTACTACTACGCTTTCTCCAACCTGATATCTTTTATACAGGTCCTGAATCTCAATGTATGCCATATTATCCTCCACTGTCATATTCTGTATATGTCATTATAAAATGGACAATCCGTTCATTTCATAATATAATTAGGATTATAACGAAACCTGTTTTTAGACTCAAGAATCACATTTTTTCAGAATGTTATAAACTGTACATCTCTGCGAAAAATGTCTAATTCATAATAAATTTTTAATATTTTTATATTGATTAAGGAGAGACGATATGGCTGGCGTAAAAGGAAACCGCAGAATTTTATATACAAAGAAAGTACTAAAAGACAGCTTATTAAAGCTTCTAGAAACAAAAGACATCCATCAGGTAACCGTTACCAATCTTTGCAAAGAGGCGGATGTGAACCGTGGGACTTTCTATGCCCATTACAAAGATGCCTATGACCTTTTAGAATCCATGGAAAATGAACTGTTCGCACAAGTGGTTCAGTATATAGAGGCCACCCCTGTTGAGCAGTATTTCAATTCCTTATTAATCAATGTTCTGGAATTAATTAAAGAAAATAAAGACCTGTGCAAGATTCTGCTTTGCAGACAGAGAGATAATAAACTTTTAGAAAAATTATTTTTTATTGCCTATAAAGCTGGCCTGGAGCCGATTTTTAAAGAATCCGGCGAACAAAATGAGGCTCACTTTAACTACTACATCAAATATGTGGTTGGCGGCTGCATTGCCATCATTCAGGCATGGCTTCAGAATAATTTCCCGGAATCTACAGAAGAACTCGCAAAAATCATCAATTCCGTCAGCACTATGGCAAGCAGCTACCATGCTTATGTTCAAAAATAATTGTCTTTTTTCACACCCCATTATTGAACTTTTATTCGCTTAAATCGTTAGAAAGCCTTGCAACTACTTACTTCACTAACGATCTTAAGCACTCACTCCTTTTACGTACTGTACTAAGGGCGCTATATATTTTATATCCGAATTATCAAATGTAGTCCCTAATACTTTCTCCATATAGAGATCCTGCTCTGTTTTATTTTCCTTCTTTGCAACAGATTTTTTCATTTGCTTAAGCATCAAGCGGATGAAAAAATTCAGTTTTTCAAAATGGAATCCACCTTCCATATAATAAAACGGAGTCTGCTCCAAATGGTTCTGGGTTTTAATGGCCTTTCTTACCTCTTCCCCATCTGGTGATGAGCCGACTGCATATACAACTAACTTCTTTGGATTCGCTTTTTTTATTTTATCAAGCCCCACAATGGTATTCCCCATAATCCAGCCGCCATAAATCACGCAGTCACAGTCCGCCATATTAAGATTTGTTGCAGCCTTGATATCCACTGCCTTGCAGCCTAATTCCGATGCAATCCATTCTGCATATTGTTTTGTAAAACCAGTCGAGCTTTTATATATTACAATCTGTTTCATTTTCTATTCCTCCCTATTTTTCTAACATTCTATATTTCCTTCCACCCTTGATTAAGCGCTATTCTTCCATTCCTTTTTGTAACGCCTGATTGACGGCATTCCGTATGGTCTTACTTGAAGCCGTCGCCCCGCTGACAGCGTCCACATTATCCGTATTTTGTTTTATCATCTCATCTAGCATTGCTTCTGCCGCCTTCCCTTTTCCATTGTCATGTCTTAACAGGCGGATTTGTGTAATGGCATGACCCTTTACCTCAACTTCCACCTCTACCTGCACCATGCCCCCATCACTGCTGCCCTGATATGTGCCATCCTTTACTGCGTTCATATCGATTTCTACATTTTTCTGATTGGCCAATGCTTCTTCCGTTTTACGATTCATATTCTGAAACATAGCAAAAATAAGTACACCGAAAACCAGAATTACACCGGCTAAAATCATTCCTGCTTTCTTTCTACCGTTCTTCATCGCTCTTCCCTCTCTACTTTTCTTTTTTATACTGCTGTCCCAAAATCTTTAGCTTGTCATCCATCTGCATGATTGTCTTGATTGTGATTTCCAGATCCTTTCTGTCTACCTCTTCAAAAAGTTGTTTCATAAATTCCGCACTTGGTGCATCGTTTCTCTTATTAAACTCCTGCGTTTTTTCCGTCACTATGATACGCTGCTTTCTTCCATCCCGCTCATCGGATACAAACTTGACATACCCTGTCCGTTCCAATTTCAAAAGCATCTGCTTTACATTCTGGTGGGAACTTCCCATTAGTTCTGACAGCTCTTTTAAGGAAGGCGGCTCTTGAAAAAATCCAAGGCAGATCAGCACAAAACATTGCTTCCAGCTGATTTCCCCAAAGAAACTGTCTCCCACTACCTGAAATCGGTTCATAAACTCATTTAACAGGCCAATTAAAAAGAATGTATCATCCATATTTCCAAAATCGATTTCATCATCCATGTAATCTGATATCTTATACTTCATATTTTTTCTCCATATATTTTTAAAGGTAATACATTACCTATTTATGTAATATATTACCTATTTGTTTTTTTGTCAATAAGATTTTTGTAAAATATATCCTTTTTCTATGTCTTGCTTTTTTCCGAATGTGACCGGTTCTTTTAAAACATATGCCTTTTCCGACAGTTCATGGCTGTCAGAGCCTCTTAAAAATTCATATAATTTCTGTGAATAACCGATTATTGCCCGGTTGTTCACCACAAGGCATACCGCCACAATGCATGCCGCTGTATATTTTATGTAATATCTATACGTCTTTGCTAAAACTGTACTACTTCTACATCATAAATATTAACCATATTTTCACTTATCATAAAACAACTTTTATACCATGCCCACTGAATAAAGAAAACTCTATCGTGAGATTCTAAAGTAAAAGGAAGGAGTTGTCATGAAAAGGTTAGCATCAGAATTGATAAGGCTTATCCTATTTATCGCCTATATAATTGGAGTCATTGCGCTCTTTGGTTCCTTTCTGCTACCTCAAGATGGAATCCGGATGTTAGACAGTGTGCAGCCAATTTCCTTTACCGGAAAAGTATCGGCTGAAGGAGATGCCATGCAGGATATGGAGAGCATGGACTGGCATGAAAGAAATGTAAGTTCTGTTATTGCCATTGGATCTTTTGACCATGAAATCACCAATGGTGACTCCCTTATCCTCTGGCCACGAAATCTGAGAATAAAAATTTATGTAAACGGGATCGAGAGAGTTTCCACTGGACAGAGAGATGAGTTCCCAAGCTTTATTGAATATGCCGGCAACTCCTATAAGATTTTTTATATTGGAGACGTATCCACAAACGATGAAATTCGTCTGGAGATTAAAAAGGCTTATCCCTCCTGCAGAATCAATGTAATCGACTGCTTTTTTGATAATCTCTATGTAGGAGAGGCCGCTGATCTGTATCATTCGATCGTATCACACGAAATGCTGCATCTGCTTATCGGCCTGTCTCTTATCACCATCGGCGTTCTTGTCCTGCTTGCATCCTTTTTGCAGCAATTTGCTCAGTTTCAGCATATGCGTCAGATTCACTATCTTGGATGGTTCTGCGTTGTGGGCGGAATCACTTATACCTACGATTCCTCTTATGAATTTATAGATCTGCTATTTCCTTACCCTATCTTAAACACATTAGTTGATCTATGTTCCATTCCGGTGCTTTTAATCTTCTTCCTTCTCTATATCACAAATATGGTACAAAGCCGTCAGGCTAAACTTTTTATGAAATCGATCACCTGTTTCTTCACGATATTAGAGATGATTTCGATTTTATTACAGCTATTCGGCATTCAGGATATGCATGTCATTCAGGATCAGTATGTATTTCTTGGGTGTTTGATTGTATTCTTTAGTTGCGGAGCCGTAATCTATGAAATGATCTGGCATAAGAATCAGGAAATGCAAAAAGTGCTGATTGCTAGCCTGCCT
The DNA here is from genome assembly GCA_945787565.1 of uncultured Lachnospiraceae bacterium. Classification (GTDB taxonomy): domain Bacteria; phylum Bacillota; class Clostridia; order Lachnospirales; family Lachnospiraceae; genus Lachnoclostridium. Next base: position 4,115 of record CALZIE010000086.1, on the reverse strand, counting down.
TTCATTATCAGCCTATGCTTTAAAACTATAAATGTAGTTCTAGAAAAGGGGGTAGAACGTACCTACATCCGGATTGGCATTCTTATCTCCTGTCTGCTTTTGCTTCATAATACCTTGAACTATATAAAGCAAACCATGGAACTGATTGAACAAGAACAACAGATGAAACAGGAACTACAGAATGCACAGGTAGCAATTATGCTGAGTCAGATTCATCCTCATTTTCTCTATAATGCCCTGAACACAGTACAGCATATCTGTAAAAAAGATGGAGCACTTGCCGCTGAGGCACTTGATCATTTTTCAAAATATCTGCGTGGAAATATGGATTCGTTGACAACAGATAAGCCGATTCCATTTGAACAGGAGCTTGATCATGTCAAACATTATCTGTATATTCAGAAGCTTCGTTTCGGAAACCGTATATGCGTAGAATATGATCTGGAGATAACAGAATTCTGCATTCCTACCCTTACCTTGCAGCCAATCGTGGAAAATGCGATTCGTCATGGAATTACGAAACAGGCCCCGGGTGGTATTGTAAAAATCGCAACAAAAGAGGTACAAAATGAAATCTGGATTATTGTTACGGATAACGGTGTCGGTATGGAAATGGATGATTATCACAAGGGTAACCGAACACATATCGGTATGGAAAATGTAAAAAAACGACTGGCATTGCAAAGTAATGGAACACTTGTCATCAACAGCAAGAAAGGTGTTGGTACAGAGGTTATTATACAGCTTAAAGGAGCAAGATGTAAAAATGATAAAAGTAATGGTTGTTGATGATGAAGAATTTGCATTAGAGAAGCTAAAAGAACAAATTGAACAATTTGATTTTGTAAGTGCCATCTATTCATTTAATAATCCACTTCATGCACTTAATGCACTTGCCGACTTAGATGTAGATGTGGCTATATTAGATATCGAAATGTTTGGCATGAATGGCATTGAACTAGCAAAGCAGTGTAAATGCCTTCGTCCTTCTATCAAAATCATTTTCCTAACAGGATTTTCAGATTACGCGGTACCTGCATTTAAAATTCATGCCAGCGGGTATCTTCTGAAACCTGCATCCGATGAAGAAATCAAGGAAGAACTGCTGTATGCTTGCGATTGGAAACCCGAAGAGGGAACAAACGAAATTCGCATTCAGACTTTTGGCAATTTCGAAGTATTCGTTCACGGAAAACCGGTTGCATTTGAACGAATTAAGGCAAAAGAGATGCTCGCCTATCTTGTCAGCCGCAGAGGGGCCTATGTCAGCGGCGATGAACTGCTTGGCATTCTATATGAAGACAAGCCAATCACCCCCTCCGCCAAAAGCCAGCTTCGTAATTTAGTCGCAAGCCTTTCGAAATCCCTAAAGGCTGCCGGCGCCGAGGACTTAGTTCTAAAGAAGCGAAATCATCTTGCCGTGAATACCACCTTATGCAATTGCGATTATTATAAATTTCTGCAAGGAAATATCGATGCGATCAATGCCTTTATGGGAGAGTTCATGAGCAATTATGGATGGGCTGAATTTATTACCGGATATCTGGAACAAACAATGACTAATCGCAATCTTTAAGGCAAATAATGGTAATTGCACTTTTGTTGCGCTTTTGATGCACTTTTGAAACACAACATCCTGTATTATAGGTGCATAGAGCAGGAAAGAAAAACAATCTTACCATGGTCGGAATGCTGCTCTAAAACCTTTCTTTACAAAAGACGGATATCTAATAGCAAGTTATTTCCACTAAAGAAAAAGAAAAATCCGACTGTAATTGTAGTAAGATAAAATGAGGGGAGCATCTAAGCATAGATGCACATATTTACAGATCTTTTGCCATCTTATGCATATAAGCGGTTAGAAAAGATGCACATAGAAAGAGAGGCATACAAGGTGCCTCTCTTTCACTTTCTATATAGCTAAAAAACTTCTTTCTCTTACCAAAGAGCTTCTACGCTTCTTCACTTACAATTTTTCCATCTATGAATACCATCTTTACCGTTGTGGAAACCTCGAATGGACAGCCATCCGTAATTACGATATCGGCATCCTTGCCTTCCTCTAAGGAACCAACTCTGTCTTCTACCCCAATATGTTTTGCTGGGTTAATGGTAATTGCCTGCAAAGCTGCAAACGGATCCATACCTGCCTTAACAGCCAGACCTGCACATAATGGAAGATGTTCCTGAGGAATAACAGGGGAATCCGTTATGATGGACACCTGACATCCCGCCTTTGCCAATACTCCAGGAGTGATGAAACTCTTATTACGAAGCTCATACTTTGATGCGCTTGTCATAGTAGGACCTACCGCCATCGGAACGTTTTCCTTTGCCAGTTCCTCCACAATAAGATGTCCTTCTGTCACATGTTCTAAGGTGATTTTCACATCAAACTCTTTTGCGATTCTAAGCGCAGTGAAAATGTCATCCGTAGCATGTGCATGTGCTTTTAATGGCATTTCTTTACGAAGAACCGGAAGAAGCGCTTCCATCTTCATATCAAAAGCTGGCTTTTTCGTCAGGTCATCGCCTGCTGCCTCTAACTTTGCCTGATACTCTTTTGCCTTAAATAACATCTCACGTAATTTATATGCGGTAGACATACGGGTGCAGTTTCCCTTATCTTTATAGCAGCGTTTTGGATTTTCACCGAAGGCACACTTCATCGCAACGGCCTCTTTTACAATCATATCGTCCACACGTTTTCCCACTGTCTTAATAGCAGTAAAAGTACCGCCTAATACATTGGCACTTCCTGGGCCGGTAGCAACGCAAGTAACCCCTGCCATAGCAGCTTTCTTAAACGCTGGGTCCATTGCCTTTACACCATCGATGCCTCTCATCTGTGGGCATGCGATATCATTCATTTCATTATAATCCATGCCTTCAAAACCGATTCCATAGCCGTCAAGACCAATGTGACCATGTGCTTCCACAAAACCTGGATAAACCTCCATCCCAGCTGCATCAATGACCTGTGTTCCTTCTGGAATTTCTAAATCCGTTCCGATTTTTGCAATCTTTCCATCTTCAATCAATATATCTGCCTGAAATGCTTCCGGACAAATTGCGTTATGTAGCATACCATTCTTAATACAAATCATACTTTCTTCCTCCTTGTCGTATTATGAGTAAAATATTCGCTTTAATAAGGTAATATTATATCACCTTACATTAACGAATTACAACAAGAAAGTTCCACATTTATCCTTTTAGTTCTATACCTTGATTATTTGCATATTGAGTTGTAAAATTACAGATTCGCTCCATAACATCTTTCAATTCTTCATACTCTTTAGAAATTTCATAAGTAATTATTTTGGGTGGAGTATCGTCAATAATATGCTTGATTAAGATACCACTTATTTCCAATTCTTTTATTTGTGATGCTAACACCTTTTGGCTGATATCCGGTATTGCTTTTACAAGTAAGGAAAATCGATTATCTCCATGCATAATATGCCACAATATTCTTAACTTCCATTTCCCTCCGATCAGATCATTTGCTAATACAAGAGAGCATCCATACTCCTTCTTGATTTTCCCCATATGTCGTCCATCCTACTTTCGTTCTTGCTCTTTTTTATTTCTAAGAAGCCTTCTTATATTTACTAAGCTTTATACGATAACAAAGATAGGCCATTGCCATCCTCTACATTGTATCGATTAGCAATAGCCTATTCCATCTTTATTTCTCTAAAAGTACACTTTCTAAGTCAGAAAGCATAATATCTAATGCGGTAATTCCACCTTCTGCTGTATACCATACTGCAGGATTTTCAAGATATACAAGGTTTCCTGCTTTATAGGCATCGGTATCCATTACTAATTCATTTTCCATGATTTCTGGTGCTAACTGTACTCCTTCGGTTCCAATGGCGCGATCTCTGTCCATAACAAATATGTAGTCTGGATTCTGTGCTACTACAATCTCAAAAGAAGATTCATTACCATGTGAAGAAGTTGAAGTTTTTCCATCACTTTCTTCTGAATCGGTTCTAGCTGTCAGATTGTCAAAGCCAATTTCCACACCAATAATCGAACATCTTCCATCGTTTCCAAGGAGATTGAAGCTTCCGCTTGTTGTCATTCCGACTAATGCAGTTTTTCCT
>CALZIE010000085.1 GCA_945787565.1 uncultured Lachnospiraceae bacterium | reverse complement strand
ACACCCATTCCGCCATCATCCCTCACCATTCCATATTTGCTGCAATGCGTTTGTCTTACAAAACGCATTGCGGCCTCGCAGGAAGTCCCCGGAGGGGAAAGGCGGCGGGGCATGCGGGAAAGAAACGGTGTGCGGTGCGGGATAATTTCCGAAGTGTCCGGCTCAGGGCGAACAAAAGTGGTGGGGCTGTTTTTGAATAGCAGACAGCGTTTTCCTGTCTGATAGGCAAAAACAGCCCCACCACTTTTGTCCGATCCTGCGTCCGAACACTTGGAAACTATCCCGCGCCGCGCGCCGTTTCTTTCCCGCGTGCCCTGTCGCCTTTCCCCTCCGGGGACTTCCTGCGAGCGCTCTCTAAATCCTTCTAATGCTCCGCTTGTTCTCCGTTAGTCATGGCGGCGTGTTCGCGGAGGAGTTCTTCGTGGAGGGCGAGGGAGGTCCAGCTGCGGTTGTGTTCCGTCACCATAGCCTTTAAATTAATTTTAGAAATCTTAGCCTTGCGCATTTCCGCCAACAGCATATTAAGGCGTCCGCCGCTAAGGCCATACATCACCATCATCTCATCCTTAAAATCTTCTCCCTTATAAGGGGTTCCCGGTTCAAAACCATCTAAATTAAGAAGGTATCCGATCGGATGCATATAATCCTCTTTTGCAATCGTCTTAATCTTCATTCCCATGCGGATGAAAACAAATTTTAACTTTCTTTCTTTTTCTTTATCTTCTATATTATACAGTAAAACTACTTCCTGATTTGCCATTAAAAAGCTCCTTTTTTCTTCTGATTAGTTGCGTTATTATTATACGTGATGACAGACTGGTTGTAAATGTGCTGTCAAAAAAAAGATAGTATAGTATTATACCCAAACCATAATAAAAAATATTTATTTTCTCACAGTTTCTCTTGAAATCTTAAGAATTTGTATAGTTTCACATAATTCTTCGAATTGCGACACACCACTATATATAGTAGAAAAATTTAAAAAATGAAAAGAATATTCAATATATAGTAGACGAATGCATTCATCTATGATATACTCTTTCAGTAGTGCAAATATATTATGTGGATGGGCCTAGGAGTAATCATTAGGCGTTCCTATATAGGGGATATTGCATGTACGATGGATCAGGGAAATTTTTGTGGGAAGCAAGTTAAGGATAAAGCAAGGAATTACTTGCAGGTATTTACACAAGAAGATAATGACGGAGAGAGGAAGTAAAAGCATGAAAGTTATTAAGCGTGATGGCAGAGTTACTGATTATGACAGAAATAAGATTTTAGTCGCTATACGCAAAGCGAATGATGAAGTTGAGAGCAGAGAACAGGTGACAGAAGCTCAGATTGAAGCAATCATAGCAGGGATTGAATGCTTAAGCAAGGAAACAATGCATGTTGAGGAAATCCAAGACATGATTGAACAGAAGTTAATGGCAGACAAAAAATTTGTTTTAGCAAAGACTTATATTATCTACCGTTATACAAGAGAATTAGTACGTAAAGCAAATACAACAGATGAATCGATTATGGGTCTGATTAAACATAGTAACAAAGATGTAATGGAAGAAAACTCAAACAAAAATGCAGTGATTGCTTCCACACAGCGAGATCTCATTGCGGGTGAGGTTTCCAAGGATTTAACAAGAAGACTGTTACTTCCAGAAAAGATTAGTAAAGCTCATGATGAAGGTATTCTCCATTTCCACGATTCTGATTACTTCTTACAGTCCATTTTCAACTGCTGTTTAATTAATATTAAGGACATGTTAGATAATGGAACTGTTATGAATGGAAAACTGATTGAAAGTCCAAAGAGCTTCCAGGTAGCATGTACTGTTATGACACAGATCATCTCTGCAGTAGCAAGCTCCCAGTACGGTGGCCAGTCTGTTGATATCAGACATTTAGGAAAATATCTTCGTATCAGCCGCGATAAATATAAAAAGCGTTATATGGAGAAATTCGGTGATTCTATTTCCGAAGAAGTTTTAGACCAGTTCATTGCAGAACGATTAAAAGATGAATTAAAATCCGGTGTACAGACAATTCAGTACCAGATCAATACATTAATGACAACAAATGGCCAGTCTCCATTCGTTACCTTATTCTTAAATCTGGATAAAGATGATGAATACATTGAAGAAAATGCAATGATCATTGAAGAAATTCTTCGTCAGCGTTTAGAAGGCATCAAGAATGAAAAAGGTGTTTATGTGACACCAGCATTCCCTAAGTTAATCTATGTATTAGATGAGCATAACTGCTTAAAGGGTGGAAAGTACGATTATATTACAAAACTTGCAGTACAGTGTTCGGCAAAACGTCTGTATCCAGACTACATTTCTGCGAAGAAGATGCGTGAAAACTATGAAGGAAATGTATTCAGCTGTATGGGATGCCGAAGCTTCTTAAGTCCATGGAAAGATGAAAATGGCAACTATAAGTTTGAAGGAAGATTCAATCAGGGCGTTGTAAGCCTTAACCTTCCTCAGATCGGTATTCTTGCAAATGGAGATGAAGAACTGTTCTGGCAGATCTTCGAAGAACGTCTTGCACTTTGCTATGAAGCATTAATGTGCAGACACCATGCGTTAGAAGGAACCATTTCCGATACAAGCCCAATTCACTGGCAGTACGGTGCAATTGCCCGCTTAAAGAAAGGTGAGACAATTGATAAGTTATTACATGGCGGATACTCTACAATCTCACTTGGTTACATCGGTTTATACGAAGTGACAAAGTTAATGAAAGGGGTAAGCCATACAGATCCAGTTGGAACAGAATTCGCCCTAAAGGTTATGAACCGAATGAGAGAAGCTTGTGAGACATGGAAGAAGGAAACAGGCATTGGCTTCGGCTTATATGGTACACCAGCAGAATCTTTATGCTACCGTTTCGCAAGAATCGATAAGGAACGTTTCGGTGAAATCAAAGATGTTACCGATAAGGGATATTACACAAACTCCTACCATGTAGATGTTCGTGAAAAAATCGATGCATTCTCTAAGTTTACATTTGAAAGCCAGTTCCAGGTGATTTCTTCTGGTGGTGCGATTTCTTATGTAGAAATTCCAAATATGAAGAATAACTTAGAAGCGTTAGAAGAAATCGTGAAGTTTATCTATGATAATATTCAGTATGCGGAATTCAATACAAAATCTGATTACTGTCATGTTTGTGGATTTGACGGTGAAATCAAGATTAATGATGACTTACAGTGGGAATGCCCACAGTGCGGCAACCATGATCATTCTAAGATGAACGTGACAAGAAGAACTTGCGGTTACCTTGGTGAGAACTTCTGGAATGTGGGTAAGACAAAAGAAATTAACTCAAGAGTACTTCATATTTAATTAGAATAAAAAGGCGAGGAATGTTATTGTTTCCTTGCCTTTTCTTTTTTAATTCATAGGAAATTGCTCTGCAATTCCCTATGAATCAAAAACTCTCCGAGGGATGCGCACTCCGCCTGCGGCTACGGCGCGACAAAGTGACATCGCCCTGAGAAAAAAAGATATGCGGAGCCTAGAGTGGCGAAGCCACTTTGTTCTAAATGATTCAATTGTTTGTTACATACATTTTCGCATGGTATTACACTGTGCATATTTGGACAGATTATGTTTATAGAATAATAAATAAAGCAGATACTGTAGGAGTCCTCCTAGAATCACAAGCACATACCCAATTAGAATTGTTACAGGCAGTGAAAGGGGAATGTTAAATTCATTATAGGTAAAGTAATTTCCAAACATAGTGAAACCTAAGTAAGTAATAAAGAAGAGAGCTATGGATAGGAAAAAGTATTTATATGCAGTTCCTGTATAGAGGGCTAAAAGGAAAGCTGCAATTCCTGTAAATAGAATCGTATTCACTAATAATTCTGTATGTTCTGGATGAAAATGACTGAGAACTAGGTGAAGAACAATAAAAATGGTATATAATATTAGTTCGCATCCAGTATGGATCATAGCAGGTACTGAGGTTTGAAGCTTTTTCTTACTTGAGGAAGACTGGACTTGGGTAGAAGCATTGATGGAATATAAAAGTTGTACCGGCCATATAGCGTTAACCATAATAAGAAGTCCGCCGTAACTAACTGGGCTATCTAAAAATATGGTACTAAGGACACCAAACAAGAAGAATAAAACAGCCATTAGAATGGATGTTTTAAGCTGTGCCGAATATTTTAATAGTTTGATACCTAGTTTAAGATCATTTATCATAATAACTCTCCTTCATTTTTTTAATAACAAGTCTTACGGATAAGACACTGACCAGAATGGCAAAAACCAGAGTCAGGAATGGAATATAGGTATTGCCCTGCGCAAAAAACATAATAAGTACAAGCAGAATGATTGCAGCATAGGAAATGAGGATATTGATCCAGTAGTTGCTAAAAAATCGGCTAATCATGATTCCGGCAACACTCAGGCTATAAGTAAGCAGAATGGATGTTGCAAGGAAACAGACAGTTTGCACATTGTTAAACAAAAAGGCATTTGGATTCTGGGATCTGGCATAAAAGAAACTGATGCTCATCCATAAAGCAGAATAGAAGAAACGCCGAACTAAATCGAGTGTAAGACCGGCTGTTAAAACCTGCATCCCTTTTTTCGAGGATTTTAAATAGTCCATAGAGGCGGCTTCTTTTGAACAGATTCCGCCAAATAACCAATTATCCGAGACAATTTCGAAAAAAGCAAGAAAAGCAGCTTCCATATATGGTGCAACAGGAAGGAAAAGCAGCAATCCTAGAATAATGGTATGTATTACAAGAAACATGACAAGGCGGTATAAAAAAGAAGTAAAAACCAAATAACTTTTAATTTTTTTCATAACGACTCCTTCTTATGCAAATTTCATTTGCAGTTTGGTATTAGCTTTCATGACAGCAATACTGATCTGGGAAAGACTTGGTGTTTCCACGCTGACATCCATTCCGGCAAGCTGGTCTAGTTTAGAAGCAAGGCAGATCCCTTCAAATCCATACTGATTGGAAGAACAGCTGTATAGAATCTTTTTGGCAGCTTGAATATGTTCCTTCTCGCCTTTTACAAGAATATATTTTTCTTTTAAGTCTTCCACAAATCCCTGTTCTACAATGGTGCCATGCTCCATGATAATAGCGTAGTCTGTTACATTTTCCATATCAGAGATGTTATGGGTGGAAAAGAAAACGCTCGTTTCTCCATTTCCACGGTCTAAATAGTCACGAATTAATTCGCAGAGTTTATCACGCATTAGCGGGTCAAGTGGGGAAGCAGGCTCATCAAGAATCAGAAGTTTGGTATCTCTGGCAAGGACACCTGCAAGCATTAGCTTCATACGCATTCCATCGGAGAGGGCGATTACTTTTTTATTTTTCATATTAAAATCATTTATGGAAATACCAAGTTCTTCGCAAAGAGACTCAAAGCGTTTCGCAGAAAAGTTCTCAAAAAGTAGTTCAGAGATTGTTTTTACCTGTGAAACAGTCCAGTTTGGAAGATAGTAGTTGCCAGGGCCGGTGTAGCCAATCTGGTCTTTTGTCGTTTCATCTTCAAGAGTATGGGCTTCATCAAAGAAAGTAAGATTACCTTTATAATCCAGACGAATGCCTGCTAAAATATTCAAAAGCGTTGTTTTACCAGCACCATTTTCTCCGATTAATGCGGTGGCAAATCCCTTTGGAACCTGTAAAGAAGGGATGTTTAATTCGAACCCGCGAAATTTCTTTTTTATATCCTGTCCGTTGATTACATTATTCACATTCATTTTTTAAATCCTTTCTAAAAATGATTTCATTAATTTTCTTTCATGGAAAGAAGTGCAGTAAGTGTTTCTATTAACTCGGAATCAGGCATCCCTGCAATATCAGCAGCCTGAATTGCTTCTAAAAGCGCCGTCTCGACTTTTCTTAAATGCTGTTCCTTCATCATCTCGCTGTCCTGGGCATTGACATAAAAGCCTTTTCCCTGTACCGCAGTGACAAGCCCTAAAGCCTCTAACTGTTCATAGGCTTTCATAGTTGTGATTACACTGATTTTAAGGTCTTTTGCGAGTCCACGGATAGATGGAAGATATTCTCCCTGTTTGATCTTTCCGGCCAGAATATCAGCTTGTAGCTGGTCTGCAATCTGCTGATAAATCGGCACACCTGAGCTTTGTAAAATTTTCATTCTTATTCTCCATATCTGTTGCATGCATATTTTATGGTTAAAATAATTTTTATAAGAATAGCTTGAACTGTTCTTATAAACTGTTCATGTGTTATATATACACCATAAACAGATGGAAGTCAATAGAAAAATATAAAAATTTTAACTTTTTCTAGCGGTATGATCTTAGAATAGAAAAAGTAAGAAAAGACCAGATTAAAACAGTGTAAAATAATGATTTCCCAAAATATCAACGATACCGTATACTAAATTACGAGGTTTGTTTTTAGCAGGCAATCTTCAATTAAATGTGAAGTTTGAAAGGTACATGGAAAGGAAGAAAAATGGTTAAAAAGACACTGACAGACTTTGAAAATAAAATCAAAGCCCTTCCGCTTAAAGCAAAATATGAGAAGGAAGAGTTATTAACGGATGATTTTTTATTAGAAAAGGAAGGGAATATTGAAATTTTTTATGCACCCCATAATGAATATATAAATCCGGATGCCAGAATCTTTATTGTAGGCATCACACCAGGATTTCAGCAGATGAGCGAGGCAATCGCAGCGGCAAGAGCAGGAATAGAAGAGGGCAAAAACCTTGAAGAAATTCAGTATGCATGCAAAAAAGCGGCCCGGTTTAGTGGCAGTATGCGCCGGAATATGATTCAGATGTTAGATGAAGTTGGTGTGAATGAGTATTTGGAGTTAAAAAGCTGTAGTGAATTATTTACGGAACGGGATGAGCTGTTGCATACGGTGTCATTGATTCCGTATTCGGTGTTTGTGAAGAAAGCCAACTATACCGGACATACGCCGAAACTTTTAAAGTCGGATTTTCTGATGCAGTACGTGTATGAGAATTTTGTTACGGAACTTGGCAAACTTCATAATCCGGATGTACTGATTGTTCCTCTTGGAAAAGCGGTAGAAGAAGTGCTTTGTGTGCTTGTAGAAAAAGGGATAATAAAGAAAGATCAGATTCTGTACGGGTTCCCACATCCGTCCGGAGCAAATGGAAACCGGCTTGTACACCTAAGAGAAGAAAAGGATGCTATGAGGCAGATTCTTCAGGAAAGAAAGGCGAGAAGCAAAAAGTAATAAATTAAAAAAACGAACGGATAGTAAGCTAGAAAAATACAAAAGATGGAAGAGAGAATGGAAGTGTAAAAAGGAATGAAGATTCAAAAATCAGGAAATCCTATCTAGTGTCTTTTTGGCACAATATGAAAGGAGATTTTGATATGAAGAAGTATGTGTGTATGGTGTGCGGTTACATTTATGAAGGAGAAAAACCTCCTGAAAAATGTCCAGTCTGCAATGCCGATTCCAGTAAGTTTGAAGAAATGAAAGGAACACTTGTCTGGGCGGATGAGCACAGAATCGGTGTTGGTAAACAGGTTCCAGAAGAGGTTTCTGCACAGGTTTTAGAAGATTTACGTGCAAACTTTATGGGTGAGTGTACCGAAGTTGGTATGTACATTGCAATGAGTAGACAGGCAGATCGAGAAGGCTATCCAGAAGTGGCAGAGGCATATAAGAGAATTGCTTATGAAGAAGCAGACCATGCTTCCCGTTTTGCAGAACTATTAGGTGAAGTGGTTTGGACAAGCACGAAGAAGAATCTCGAAGCCAGAGTGGAAGCGGAATATGGCGCTTGTGAAGGTAAGAAGAGACTTGCAACACTAGCAAAACAGAATAACTTAGACGCAATCCATGATACCGTTCATGAAATGGCGAAGGACGAAGCTAGACATGGCTGTGCATTTAAGGGATTATTGGATCGTTATTTTAAATAGGAGGTATTCACGATGGCAGAAGTAAGATGTAGTGTTGCATCCTGTTCTTATAATAAAGAGGGTGGATGCTATGCACATGAGATTAAGGTAGCAGGAACTGGTGCAGCACAGGACGATATGACATGCTGCGGAAGTTTTTTAAGTCAACAGCATTATAGTAACATAGCAGGGAATTCTTCCGATCGCAAAAGAAATGATAAGGTAGCCTGCAGTGCAACTAATTGTAAGTATAATTCAAATTATGTATGTTCCAAGGACGAAATCCAGATCGGCGGCAGCAAAGATGCCACCATCTACACAGAGACCGAGTGCCAGAGTTTCGCTAAATAAACGGACGGGCAAACGGACGGGCTGTCGCGCGAAGCGCCCGGCCAGAAGCGCTATGGTTTCGGATGTTCGGACGCATGAGCGGACAAAATCCGGTTTATTCTTTGCCTATCAGACAGAAAAGACACTGTCTGCTATTCAAAGAATAAACCGGATTTTGTTCGTCATGAGCCGGACATCCCGAAAACATAGCGCTTCTGGCCGGGCCCGCGCTTTGCGCGACAGCCCTGCTTTCTGGTGACGTTAGTAGGAAGTGGCGAGACGGTATGGTGAAAAGTACAGAAGTAGTGGTGGGAGATGAGCGAAGGGTGAAGGGGATTTGAAGGTGGAGTATTTATGGAAGAATGCTAAGGGATAAAATCCCAAAAACTAAAAAAGTAATGAGGATATGGATGAGAGGGGGGGAGGAGAGATTTTGGGGGAGAGATATGGAAGTTTTGATGAAGGAATGGTAGATGAGATAAAGAATGAAGGGAATTGGTAGAATTGTGGATTACCCGATTGGACTATTATCATTCGTTCCGGGATATGGTATAATGAGAAATAAGACTGATTTTTGAGAGAGAAAGGCGAAGATAGATGAATTACGCAGATATAAAGCGAGTGGATGTAGCGAATGGTCCTGGAGTGAGGGTGTCTTTGTTTGTGAGTGGTTGCACCCATCACTGTAAAGGGTGTTTTAATGAGGTGACATGGGACTTTCACTATGGAACGGAATTTACGAAGGAGACAGAGGATTTGATCCTTGGATATTTGGAGCCGGATTATGTGTCTGGGATTACGATATTGGGGGGAGAGCCTTTTGAACATGTGAATCAGATTGGGCTGCTTCCGCTGCTTCGCCGTATCAGGGAACGGTTTCCGAATAAGAGCATCTGGTGCTTTAGCGGTTATTTGTTTGACTGCGATATTGTAGGACGGATGTGTAAGGAATGGGACGAGACAAAGGAGATGCTTTCCTACATTGATGTGTTGGTCGATGGGGAGTTTATGATAGAAAAGAAGAATCTGAACCTTCGTTTTAAAGGATCGGAGAACCAGAGAACGATTCTGGTGAAGGAGTCATTGGAAGCCGGCACCGTTGTGCTATGGGATGAGAAATAACAAAAGATAAGGCAATGGAGAGTTTACGTGAACAAAATCATAAGCGGATTACGATATGGCAATAAGAAGACGAAGAGTTATATTATTATTACTTTTCTTTTGATGCTAAGTGCGACTGTTAGCGCGGTTGTGGCAGTTATGCAGAAGTCCCCGTTATGGGGAATGGGAGCTGTGTTTTTCTTAATGGCAGCAGTGATTATTATGCAGTCTTTGAGATTTCAAAAGGCAGGCGAGATAACCGGAAAAGAAAAGGAAGAGAAAGAAAAGTCAGAAAAGCTGGAGAATGATAAAGAGAAAAGAAGAAAAGAAACCGAGGAAAAAAAATCGGATTTTCGAGCAGCGGAAGCGGATGAAGAGGAAAATTATTTAGAGCAGTATACGAAAGATGGTGTTAAGAAATTATTTGTTAAGTATAAGGTGAATAAGGATCACCGTCCGATTATGGTGGATCTTTGTCAGAGTGAGAAGGTTAGACAGTGCCCGGCTTAT
>CALZIE010000084.1 GCA_945787565.1 uncultured Lachnospiraceae bacterium | reverse complement strand
GACCATGGTATCCAAATCCATGGGGACCACCACCACGTCCATGGGGACCACCACCACGTCCATGGGGGAGACCGGGCTGGGGAAAACCAGGTTGGGGGCCGGGTCCATGGAAAGGCGGAAGATGGTAGTATCCTAGCCTTTTGATAATAGAAGCTCTCCTGTTTTAGCATATTGGCATTAGCCAGCGAAAAACAGGAGGGCTATTTTATAAAGGATAGATAGCAAGTACTTTGATAAAGGTAGACAAAAAACGTCTTTCCATGTATGATTGTTTTATTAGACTTACCGTGAGGGACAGTAGGAAAAAAGATAGGGAGGCTATAAAAATGGACTATCAGATGCTTGTACTAGATATTGACGGTACATTAACAAACTCAAAAAAGGAAATTACAGCAGAGACAAAAGAGGCGATTCTAGATATTCAGGAGAAAGGATATAAGGTCGTTCTTGCATCCGGCAGACCGACACCGGGGATTGAAAAGATCGCGAAGGAATTAGAGCTTGAGAAATATGGCAACTATATTCTTTCCTTTAACGGGGCGAAGATTATCAATTGCGCTACTCAGGAAGTGATTTATCAAAAAGTACTTCCCAATACTGTACTACCTCTTCTTTATAAGGAAGCAGTTGAAAATGGTGTCGGCATTATTACATATGAAGGAGATTGTATCATTGCGGGTACGCCAATCGATTCTTATATGGAAACGGAATCTAGAATCAACGGCATACCAATCCGTCAGGTTGAGAACTTCCCTGAGTATGTAACTTTTGACGTCAATAAATGTCTGATGACAGGAGAACCAGAGAAGTTAGAGAAATTAGAGATAAAATTGAAAGAAAAGTTCAATGGATCTTTAAATATTTATCGTTCGGAACCATTTTTCTTAGAGCTGATGCCACAGAATATAGATAAAGCACAGACATTGTTAAAGCTGCTTAGCTCCCTTGGGTTGACAAGCGAGCAGATGATTTGCTGTGGAGATGGCTTTAACGATATTTCCATGATTGAATGCGCAGGTCTTGGCGTGGCAATGGAAAATGCGCAGGATCTGGTAAAGGCTGCATGTGACTACATCACGCTTTCTAATGATGACAATGGAATTCTGCATGTTATTCATAAGTTTATCCTAAAAGATATCTAGCAAGGGTAAAACATCTCTAAAAACTACATTGTTTCTAGAAGCCCTTTTTTCTATAATAAACTCGAAGTTCACAGAGGTTTTTTAAATTTCTTCTATATGTGTAAGGAATTTTAAAAGTCGACTGTGAAATGAGAGTTAGCGATAACAATTAGAGAAAAAGGGAGAGAAGGAAGATGGAGCATTTGCTAAAACCGGCAGCTATTTTTAGCAGCCATATGATAATGCAACGGGAAAAGCCAATTGCAGTCTGGGGAGAAGGCGGAGAAGAGATCGTAACAATCAGTCTTAATGGAAGAATGGCAGAGGCAGTTCCAAAGGAAGGAAAATGGAAGGCGTACCTTCCGCCATTTGCAGCAGGAGGCCCATATGAATTGACAATCAGTCAGGGAAATCAGACGATTGTTTATACGGATGTTTTAATCGGAGAGGTATGGCATGCCGGTGGACAGTCGAATATGGAGTTTGAGTTAAAGGACAGCGAGGGCGGATTAGAGGAAGCAGAGTCAGTTAGCACCGACCAGATCCGTTTTTATCAGGTGAAGCATCTGTCTTACATAGATAAGGAATTTTATCAGGAAGAAGAAAAAGGCGGCTGGGAGACTTACAAAGACGGTGGACAAAAACACTGGTCAGCCGTTGCTTATTATTTTGCAAAGAAGATTCAGAAGGAACTTTTAGTACCAGTTGGTATTGTGAATTGCAACTGGGGAGGAACGAGCGCTTCTGCATGGGTAAGGGAAGAAGATTTAATGCGGGAGGATGTGACCGCTTCTTACGTAAGAGAGCTAAAAGAGGCAGTTCAGGCTAAGACCAATGAGGAATATGAAAAAGAGCTTAACGAGTATAACGCCTGGTATGCAGCATGGCAGAAACGGGTGGATGAGGTATATCGCGAGAATCCAGATATTCTATGGTCAGAGGTACAAAAAATAGCAGGAGAGAGCAGATGGCCGGAACCACTTGGAGTAAAGTCTCCATTTCGAGCGTGTGGACTGTATCAGACAATGTTAAGCCGTGTTAGGCCTTATTCGCTTCGTGGCTTTCTGTACTATCAGGGAGAAAGTGATGATCATAAGCCGGATTCCTATGATATTTTGTTAGAACAGCTGATCAGAAGATGGAGAATGGACTGGAATGATCTGACGCTGCCATTTTTATTTGTACAGCTTCCAATGTATATTGGAAGGGAAGATGTGGATTATGGCAACTGGGCTATCATTCGAAAAAAGCAGCAGATGGTCTCTCAGATGATAAATCATACGGCAATGGCAGTAATCTTAGAATGCGGCACGTTTGACAATATTCATCCGCTTAATAAAAAGACACCGGGAGAGCGTCTCGCAAGTCTGGCACTTTATCAGGTTTATCATAATGGAAAGGATAAATCGGGACCTTTTTATTGGTATCATCTAAGTCATGGCGGGGAGATCGAAGTGTTCTTTCATCATACGGCAGATGGGCTTATCTTCCGTGAGGATGAAGCGTATAAAAAGAGTCGTCATCGCTACATGCCGGATCAGGCAAAGAATGAGGTGGAACGGAAAAAGAACCCGATTTCTCTCACAGGATTTGAAATCGCAGGAGAAGATGGTGTATTTTATCCAGCATCCATTCAAGTGATGAAGGATTCCATTATTCTTTTTTCGGATAAGATAGACAGACCGGTGCATGTACGATACGCCAGTCATAATTTTAGTCCAGTCACCATTTTTAATTCGGAGGAATTGCCGCTGGCACCATTTGAAGTATAAAAATGGAGTAATATGTATCACTATGTAAAAAGATGACGGATTTGGCGACTTAAAAATTCTGCTACCGGTTGCCACCAAAGAAATTGTATGATATGATTGTGAAAACTCAGAGTCAACCAGCAATAGAAAGAGGGAACAGAATGAATATTCAGATTTATGGCAAATCCAAATGCTTTGATACAAAAAAGGCAGAACGATATTTTAAGGAGCGAGGGATTAAGTTTCAGTCCATCGATCTTTCAAAATTCGGAATGAGCAAGGGAGAATATCACAGCGTGAAACAGGCCGTTGGCGGAATGGACAAGCTGATTGATACGAAGTGCAAGGAATATGAGTCATGCTTTATGAAGTATATAAGCGAGGCGGATCAGGAAGAGAAACTTTTAGAGAATCCAAAGCTTTTTAAGACACCAATTGTTCGTAACGGCAAAAAAGCCACCATTGGGTATCAGCCAGACGTTTGGAAGTCTTGGGAGTAAAGGCAGACGGACAGACAGACGGAGCGGCTTCGGGCGCTGGCACAGGATGGGGGTTCAATGTTCGGACGCATGAGCGGACAAAAGAGGGCTGATTCTTCGACTATCAGACAGTGTACACTGTCTGCTATTCAAAGAATCAGTCCTCTTTTGTTCGTCATGAGACGGACATCTGAACCCCCATCCAGCACCAGCACCCGAAGCCGCTCCCCCTGTCTGCCCTGACTGGTGAACCGGAAGCTGCAATACATTCATTGAAATCAGAAATTGAAGGGATATTTAATGAGTTTTATTAGTGTGAATTATAAGTGAATGCGTTGAGATTACTGGATTTGATGGATGTAGGAGATTCTTCTTTTTTGTTATTGACATTCAAAATGTAATTGGATAAAATGTCAGCAATGAATAGTTTTAGATGTATGTATTATTCTGATAAAATACTAATGTTGCATAATTTTTATACTATGTGAATTTGCAAACGAAAGGTTGGTTTTATGGCTAAATTATTACGTAAGTTAAAGTTACCACAGGATGTTTATGAAATGCTTGTGAATAGCAAGTCCTGCACATTTCCTAGAACACGCGAGGAATTGATTCGTGAATGTTTAGGCGGGGAAGAGAATGACCAGTATGAAGTGGCATACGAGGTGGAGGGAAGAGGCTCTGTTGTTGAAGCGGAAATTACTCGATGCAAGAATGGCATTGTTGTAAATTACCCGGAAGATTATATGCGCCGGAGAGACCCGAACTGTATGGTGATTGGCGATGAAAAACCAACTGATAAACCAAGATATATAGATTGTTTCCATGCTCCATTTCAGGAGTTAAGAGATGAGACATTTAGCTGGCTTGCAAATCAGGATCTGATTGTCCTTCCATTTATGTCAGGTGGCGAGGAATACGGATATGAATCTTTATTGATTGCTCCAAAGAACGCGGCGTTTTTTGCATGCGGTCTTGCGGATATGCAGGGATTTATCAGTATTGATGAGATCCAAGAGAATTTTGAACCAAAGGCATACGTATTTGCAGCACCTCCATTCCGTCATACGAAGTTTGGTGGAAAGCAGGTTGTTGTACATAATCGTACAGAGAAAGCACATGAGGTGTTTTCTTATAATCTCTATCCAGGTCCAAGTGCAAAGAAGGGAATTTATAGTGTTCTTCTCGATATGGGAGAACGTGAAAACTGGGTTACCTGTCATGCTTCTGCAGTACGTGTCATTACTCCTTACGATAATGAAATCGTTATTATGCATGAAGGGGCATCTGGCGGCGGAAAGAGCGAGATGTTAGAGCATGTTCACCGTGATGTGGATAATCGTATTGTAATGGCTAGAAATACGGTATCTGGTGAAAAGACTTATTTGGATATTACAGAGAGCTGCGAATTACATCCGGTTACCGATGATATGGCGCTTTGTGTGAATCAGCTGCAGAATGGAAAGAAATTGGTATTAACCGATGCAGAAGCGGGATGGTTTTTAAGAGTTGATAATATTACGGAATACGGATGTGCTCCACAGTATGAACGCTGCTTTATTCGTCCGGATGAACCACTAGTATTCTTTAATATTGATGGTGTACCGAATGCGACTGCACTCCCTTGGGAACATACATTAGACAAGAACGGAAAACCTTGTCCAAACCCACGTGTGATTCTGCCAAGAAGAATGGTAAAAGATATCGTGAATGAACCTGTTGAGGTTGATATCCGAAGCTTTGGGGTTAGAACTCCTCCAAGCACAAAGGAAAATCCAAGCTACGGTATTATGGGGGTATTCCATGTGCTTCCACCAGCGCTTGCATGGATTTGGAGATTAGTGGCACCAAGAGGATATAAGAATCCAAGTATTATTGATACAAAGGGCTTATCGGGAGAAGGTGTTGGATCTTACTGGCCGTTTGCAACTGGAAAACGTGTGACACAGGCAAACTTGTTATTAGAACAGATCAAGAACTCACCGGAGACAAAATATGTTCTTATTCCAAATCAGCATATTGGTGCTTATGAAGTAGGATTTACTCCAGAATGGATTTCCAGAGAGTTTATTGCAAGACGTGGAGGAGTCTCCTTTAGAGATGGCCAGCTTGTACCTGCAAGATGTTCCCTTCTTGGATATGCACTGGAAACATTAAAGATTGATGGACAGTATATCCGTAAGGAATTCTTACAGCCAGAACTTCAGAAGGAGTTTGGTGAAGCAGGCTATGATGCTGGAGCGAAAGTGCTAGTTGATTTCTTTAAGGAAGAGCTTGCTAAGTATAATACAGAAGAGCTGAATCCATTAGGAAAACAGATTATTGAGGCATTTTTAAATGATGCACCAGTTGAGACTTTTGAATCCTTGTTATAGGATGAAGTCGTAATAGATTAACAAGAAAGGCAGAAATTTCATTTATTATTAGAGAACATGTCTAATGATGGTGGGATTTCTGCCTTTTTGCTGTCTGATTTCATTGTGAGACCTTAGATAAGTTGCTATAATAGGGAGAAAAGGGAGCGAAATAAGAAAAGAGTATTTAAGAGGGGACGGTCAAATGATACGGTGAAACTAATTGTAATTCTTTCTTAAGGAGCAATACATAAAATGAGCGGACGTATTTTGGTTTCGTATGCTTCGGCAGACTGTCTGATAGCGAAGAAGCTTTGCCATTATCTTAGGAAGCATGGAAAACTTGCGATATTAGTCCCAAGGGATTTTAAAGAGGGACGGGTCTATGATGAAGATATGTTAAAACGAATCTTTTATTGTGAAGCAGTGGTTTTTCTATTCTCTAAGTTTTCCAATCATTCTCTATATGTAAAAAGAGAGCTAGAGTGTGCATATAAACAAAAGATTCCAGTCGTAACATGTACGATATCTACAGAAGAACCCAGACAGGAGATAAAAAGGTACCTAGGAAGACGAATCCCTATTTTAAGAGCACAAATGAAGAGGCCGGCATTTTTTCCGGTTCTATGGATGTTAAACCGCACAATGCAAGAAAAACGTGAAAGAATAAGCGGAAGAAAAAGGGATCTTATAACGGTAACGTTAATGGTAGTGGCGACTACCGGCCTTTTATTGCTTTCATCTAGTGAAGGCGGAAAGGCACAGCAGACGAAGACCAATGCCGTTTATAGTACGGGCATAGAAGAGGGTCAAATAGAAGAGGGTCAAGTAGAGGATGAGAGAAAAAATCAGATAACAGATGAGACAGAGGACAAGACAGAAAATCAGATACAAGAACAGCTAGAAGGACAGTTTGAAGAGAAGAGGAAGGCAGCAGTATCGCAGCATGCCGGTATGCATGGAGTCGTCTCTGGCATTTTAAAGAAGAAGGATGTCGTGCAGGTTGTATTACGGCAGAGCCAGATGAAGAATCTTCACGAAGGGGAAAACGATATTACAGTGAATACTGATTTTGGAAGGTTGGAGGAACTGGCTTATAAAACAGCCGAGATGGTACAGATCGGAGATATCCTGCAGTTCGGGCAGTATTACCCTAGAGGATATCAGAAGAAAAATGCAGATGCAAAGTTAAACTGGATTGTACTAGATCGGTCAGAGGACGGAAAATCACTATTATTGTTATCAGAGCATATTATTGATATTATGCCGTTTGATGTAGCGGAAAGCGGAGAATTCAATGTGGATGATAAGGGGAATCCATATGATCTTTTAAAGGCATCGGAGTACACCGATGCTCAGATGACGCAGTTTAAGGGGAATAGTGACTGGCAGTATTCGAATATCCGTACGTTTTTAAATTCGGCAGAACAGTATGTGACATACAAGGACCAGATTCCAGAGTCTTTAGGAGCCGATGAAGGGTGCAATGGATACGCAGGAGAACAGGGCTTTTTATACTGGTTTAAGGAAGAAAATCGGAAACGGATTCAAAAGACATCGATTACAACCGCGGTCAACTCATTAGCAAAGGGAAAGAAGATAACGGGAAAGGAACAAAAAACTCCCCTTATATCTTAGTTGAGGATTCCAAGTAGGATATAAGAGGAGGGGGTGATTAGGAAACAAGGGTAAGAAATTGATGTTGCTGTTTGTGTTGCAGTTTGTGACGACGTAAGGCATCTTTTGCAATCTGGTCGCAGAGGCTGGCGTAAGGGATGCCAGCTACGGCAGCTTCCAACGGAAGCAGGGATACTGGTGTCA
Source organism: uncultured Lachnospiraceae bacterium (assembly GCA_945787565.1). Taxonomy (GTDB): domain Bacteria; phylum Bacillota; class Clostridia; order Lachnospirales; family Lachnospiraceae; genus Lachnoclostridium. The sequence continues at coordinate 2,519 of CALZIE010000084.1, read as the reverse complement.
TGCCAGGAAGGCTGTTTGCTTCCAGACAGAAGAACTCTCCTTTTTCATTGATCATAAAATCAATTCTTGAGTAGTATCCAAGGCGTAAGATCTGGTGTACCTTAAGAGCTGTTTTTTGAATGTCAGCGGTTAAAAGTGAACTGATTAAGGCAGGACAGATTTCATTTGTCATTCCAGGCTGATATTTATTCTGATAGTCATAAAATCCATCAATGGGAAGAATCTCAATGACTGGCAAGGCACATCCGTCTAAGATGCCAACGGAAACTTCCCGTCCTTCAATCTTTTCCTCTATGATCATCTGATCTTCATATATCTGAACTTTCGATACGGCATCTAAAAAATCATCTTCTGATTCAATCATGGAAACACCAATGCTGGAACCATTGCTGACTGGTTTTAAAACAAATGGATAGGAAAAGCTTCTTAAGATAATGGATAAATCCGTATTAGTATGATACGTCTTCCATCTTGGGGTGCGGATTCCGTTTCCTGCCATAAGCTGCTTTGCAAGGTCTTTATCCATGGAAAGCATACATCCTGCAGAGGAACTTCCAGTATAAGCGATGCCATGCATGTCAAGATAAGCCTGAAGCTTTCCGTTCTCTCCAATTGCACCATGGAGGGCAAGAAAGACCAAGTCACAAGACTGGCATAAGGAAAGAATGCCAGGACCGATCATAGAATCAAAAAGGCCGGTCTCTTCTTTTAAGGCGCTAAGATCCGGTTCCTTTTCTTCAATATAGCAGGACACGGTATCTAAAATCTCTCCTGTATACAAATCGGCTAAGATGACCTCATTTCCATTTTCTTTTAGGGCAGAAGCAATTTTATATCCCGAAGAAAGGGAAACATTCCGTTCTGGACTAAGCCCTCCCGCTAACACTACTATTTTCATTATATTATCCTCCATATGCCATTTTTACGAACAAAGCATTTATAACTTCTATCATTACGTTTATTATAGTAAGCAGGATTCCATAGGAAAATAGGAGATAATGCTTGAAATGATGCAAAAAGTGCTATAAAGTGGAAGGAGAACAATGAGCGAGAAAAGGAGAGAAGATGGAGGAAAAAAAGCAGTATAAAAAGAAAGGATATCTGAATACCAATTTTCAATTTTTTCATATAAAGGATGAGACCGAGCAGACCTTTGACTACCATTTTCATGAGTTTGACAAGATTGTTTTCTTTTACTCAGGAAATGTAACCTATCTGATCGAAGGAAAGTCGTACCGATTAGAGCCGGGGGATATGCTGCTTGTGCATCATCATGATATTCATAAGCCGGTTATAACAAAAGGCAGTGTATACGAACGGGTTGTTTTTTATATTCGTCCGGAATTCATTAAGATGTATCATGACGAAAAACAAGATCTCTCAAAATGTTTTCAGATAACAAGGAAAAAGAAGCATCATCTGATTCGTCTTGAAAAACAGGCAAGAGAGCGGATGACTCGAATTGTAGAGGAATTAGAGGAAGCGATTTTAGGGGATGAATTTGCAAAAGATCTGTATTCCAATACGTTATTTACTCAGTTTATGATTCATTTAAACCGTCTTGTAATCAATGATCAGGTGGAAGATAGCAATACTTCCGTTGTATATGATAAAAAGATGGAACAGCTATTATCCTATATTAATGAGAATCTGAAGAATGAGCTAAGCGTTGAACATTTGGCTAATTTATCCTATTATAGTAAATATTATCTGATGCACAAGTTTAAGGATGTGACTGGGTATACGTTATATAATTATATTCAGAAGAAAAGACTTTTGTTGGCGTCGGAGTTAATACGACAAGGGATGCCGGTGACAAAAGCAGCATATGAATGTGGTTTTCAAGATTATTCTACTTTTTTAAGGGCATTTAAGAAGATGTTTCATATGTCGCCAAGCGACATCCATTAAGAATCGGCATTTCTAATAGAAAGGAGCAGGCATGAAGTATACAAAGAAAGAGATATTCTCAATTCCAAACTGCCTCGGATATTTCCGGATTTTATTGATTCCAATATTTATCTTATTGTATGTGAAGGCAGAGACAAAAAGTGATTATTATGTAGCAGCAGCGGTGATCCTTATATCCGGAATTACCGATTTTTTAGATGGTTTTATTGCCAGAACTTTTCACCAGGTCACCGAGCTTGGGAAGGCTTTAGATCCCGTTGCAGATAAGATGACACAGGGGGCCATTATCATAGCCCTAATGTTTAAGATTGAGAAGATGTGGATGCTTGTGGTGTTCTTCCTTTGCAAAGAAGCATTTATGGGGATTAACGGATTTTTGCTTCTAAAAAGGGGAAAGAAGCTTGATGGCGCGATGTGGTTTGGAAAGGTAAGCACCGCTACATTTTATATATGTACCTTTGTCTTGATCTGCTTTCCAAATCTAAATCGTGTGGCAGTCGTATCCCTTATGGGAGTCACAGCATTTTTCTTAGCGCTATCGTTTGTCCTGTATATTCCGGTATTTTATCGAATGTATAAAAGCGCATAAGGCAAGTGACATAGGGGAT
>CALZIE010000083.1 GCA_945787565.1 uncultured Lachnospiraceae bacterium | reverse complement strand
CACCGTGCCACAAACCGCCGTCACCTCTTGCTTCCTCTCTCCCGTCCCCCTCTGAATCGCCCCACCCCAAAAAAAGAAAGGATTCTTCAAAGAGAGTCCCTTCTTTTTGATATCTATGTTAAGCAACCGAACGAACGGTTTGTTGGAATAAAAATGGTACTACTTATGGTAGGAAGAATTCGGTCGCTAATTTTTAGATATGTATCCGAATTCCTTACCTACAATATAATATGTGGTTTGAACTAAGATGTGCGTTTCAAACATGCATATTAACCGTAAAAATATTTTACTTAAGACCCTTAAGACTGCCTTATAAAAATCCCTCATAAGGCAGTCCTCAAAGTTCCTACTTATAACAGCCTCTTATCCTATCATTTGCAATCACAGGGAAATTATTCATCCTTGATTAAGAGCATTGGATTCACCGTTTTCTCGCCTTCAAGTACCTGGAAATACAGATGCTCACCTTCTACGGTATAGTATCTTGTCACCTTTGCAAGTGTTCCAATAACCTGACCACGTTCAATCAGATCGCCGACTTTCCAATCCGTCTGTGTCAGCTGTCCATATACTAAATGATAATCATTTCCGATTGCCATTGTAATGGTAAGCCCCGTCTGCACATTTTCCTCAATATTCGTAATGATTCCACGTGCAGCTGCAACTACTTCTTCCCCTTGCGTACCCTGAATCAGGATTGCTGGGTTTGTCTTAAACTGCATTAAGGTTGGATGATAAATTGCATGGTCATCGCTATATGTTAAAATGATATTTCCACGGAGCGGCCATTGTAATCCGTCTTCCACACTAAAGCTTAAGCTTTCTAATGTAGCATTCATAACAGGTACTGACGCCTCTTCTTCCACTGCAGGTTCTACTCCTGCTACGGCATCTGCCTGACTTGCATCTGGTGTTTCCTCACTTACTTCGGTATGCTCATTTGATGCAGTCTCATTCTGCGTCTGCTTCTCGGTTGCCTGCTGACTGGTACCTTCATCCCCTGCATATGTGCCCTGTTCTGAATCAGCTACCTGATTCTCACTATTCTCTTCCGTCAGGATTGGATTCTCATCCAAATCCACAAGATTCTCTTTCTTTTCTCCTGAGTTTAAATTTAGTGAAATAAGCGTCACGGTCACAACTACAAATACCGCAGACAGTAAGATTGCGAAAAAGCCTTTCTTCTTTGCCAGTTCACTTAACTTTTGTTTTTTCACTGTTTGCACCCCTACCTTTCTAGGTTAGAATATGATAAGCATTTTTATAGCTTCAATTCTATTTTCTCCCAAGGTAGACATTTTATACATTACCCTCGCTTCTATTCACCAAGAATACAAGGTTTTCTCTAATATCCCGTCGATTTTTAGCCTCACTCCATAGCAATAGAGCAAAAGAAGGGCAGTCGAACTCTTTTGTTCCATCCGGCTGCTACTCCCCCCCTACTTTTCCTGTTCCGTCTCTTGACAGACTTCCCGTAACTTAGCACGATATTCATGAGGGGTCATCTCTTTATATTGCTTAAATTTCTTAATAAAATAACTGAAATGTTCGAATCCGCATTCCAGACAGACTTCCATAATCTTTTTATCACTTCCCAAAAGCAGCTCTGCCGCCTTTTCAATCCGATATCTGTTTAAATGTTCCACTGGGGTATTTCCTGTTACCCGTTTAAAAAAACGACAGAAATACTGCTCATTCATATTTGCGGTCTTGGCTAACTCGCTTATGTATATCTTCTCCTGATAATGGTTTTCCATATAAGAAAGAATCTCTTTCATCACAGACACCGAAATCTCAAGTGCTCCCTGCCGTTTATGACTCTTCTCACATAAAAGCTCCCTGCGTTCCATAAGAGCGATCATTTCAAGAAGACATGCCTTACAGGCTAACAGCCATCCTTTTTGCTTTTCTTTTCCCTCTTCTATCATCTGATCATACCAAACCCGAATCCGTCTTCCCTCTTTACTCGTAGTATCGATCACACTTGGGAACTTCATTTCCCTTGTAAGAAGAGGCTTGATTACCTGACTTTGCTCTTCATCAAACATTTCAAAGCTAAGCATCCGCAGATCAAATACGACCGCCCGATGCATACTGTATGGCTTCACTGCTTCTAATTGATGCATCTGTCCCTGCCCGATAAAGCATAAATCGCCCTCTTTCAGACGGATCCGTTCCATATCCCGCATTAAAATGAATTCTCCCTTTTCTATAAGAAGAATCTCCACCTCTTCATGCCAGTGATGCGGTACAAAAAAACGCTCTTTGGCCGGCAAAAACTCATATATCTGAATCGGTGCCAGTACCGTTCCATGCGTCACCTGTTCCTTGCGTGTAACATCCTGCATCTTATCCTCCTGTGCTTCCTTAAACTTTATAAAGTCAAAATACTGCTATCTCTAAGCAAAATAAAGCAAGAAAACTTCCAATTATTGATAATATAATGTCATTGTAAACATTACGGCGCCAAACAACAACCACTTAGCACTTTAAAAATCATAAAACAGATTGCAACGATAGAGAAGGTTCCTTTCGCTTCTATCCTTGCTAAGGAAGGAGATTTTCATATGATTCAGAAATACCGCTACGGCCATCCGTTCGAAACAGAAGCCGTTTTCATGCCAGTAAAAGAAACATTGGGACAGCCTAATTTCCTTACTGTCTCGGGAGATAAGGCTCTCTCTTTTTCCTATCACATGAGCCCTAATGATATTGTATACGGACTTGGGGAAGCGAACAGAGGAATAAATAAGCGTGGTTTTCGCTACAAAAGTTTTTGCAGCGACGAGCCTTCCCACTCTGAAGACAAGGAATCCTTATACGGTGCCCATAACTTTCTTCTTATCAAAGGTACAATAACCTTCGGCCTCTTTCTAGACTATCCGGGGCTTGTCACCTTTGATATTGGCTACACACACCTTAATGAACTTTCCATTGAAGTGCCAGATTGCAACTTAGATCTTTATATCATCACCGGTGCCTCCCTTCTTTCTATCGTAAATCAGTTTCGCAAGCTGATTGGTCCAAGCTATATCCCACCTTATTTCGCCTTTGGTTTCGGTCAGAGCCGGTGGGGATATCAAAATACCGCCGACATTAAAGCCGTTGCCGATGGCTATCAAAAACATAACCTGCCGCTTGACATGATTTATCTGGATATCGACTATATGGATCACTACAAAGACTTTACGATTAATGAAGAACGATTCCCTAACTTTAATGATTTTACCGCAGAAATGAAAGAGCGTGGCATTCATCTCATCCCAATCATCGATGCTGGTGTCAAAATTGAAGATGGCTACTCCATTTATGAAGAAGGAAAAGCAAGCGGGTATTTCTGCAAAAAAGAAGATGGCAGCTTCTTTACGGCAGGCGTATGGCCGGGAAGAACCCATTTTCCAGATATGCTTAACAAAGAGGCAAGGGAATGGTTTGGAAGTAAATATGAATTCCTGACCTTACAAGGAATTGACGGCTTCTGGAACGATATGAATGAGCCGGCCATGTTTTATTCCGATGAAGGGATCAAAGACCTTCTTAGCGCTGTCTTTGCCACTGATTTAAGCACTGCCTCTGCAGATGACATACTGCCAATCCGTGATAAAATCAGTGGCCTTTCCAACCGTCTTGAAGACTATAAACTCTTTTATCACAATGTAAATGGCACCCCTATCCGTCACGATATGATTCACAACTTATACGGCTATAATATGACCCGTGCCGCTTATGAAGGTCTAGAAAAGATTGCTCCCAAAAAGCGCTTTCTCTTATTCTCTCGCTCCTCCTATATCGGCATGCACCGGTATGGCGGAATCTGGACCGGTGACAACTCCTCCTGGTGGTCGCATCTTCTGCTCAACATCAAAATGATGCCTTCCCTAAACATGTGTGGTTTTCTATATAGCGGTGCCGACTTAGGGGGATTCTCCTGTAATGCCACAAAAGATCTTCTCCTTCGTTTCCTTGCCTTCGGTATCTTTACACCTCTTATGCGCAATCACTCCGCCATCGGCACAAGAAACCAGGAATGCTACCAGTTTGAAGACTGTGAAGACTTTAAAGGCCTCCTTCGTCTGCGTTACCGTCTTATCCCTTACCTGTACAGCGAATTCATCAAAGCGGCTCTTAATAACACCATGTTATTCATGCCCTTAGGCTTTCTCTACGAAGACGATCCCATTGCCGCTCACACAGAAGACCAGCTGCTCTTCGCCGACGGTCTGATGCTTGCCCCTGTCTATGAACAAAATGCCATAGGCCGCCACGTCTACCTTCCAGAAGACATGCTCTACCTAAAATTCACATCCGAAAACACCTACGAAGCCGTCCCACTCACAAAAGGCCATCACTACATCGAAGTCTCCCTGACCGAGGTTCCTGTATTCATCCGCAAAAACCACTTCCTCCTTCTAGCAGATGCCGCAAACAGCACCTCTCACATCGATCAGACCACCTTCACCCTAATCGGCGAAAAAGATGCCTCCGGCACCCTCACTCTCTATCGTGATGACGGCTTCAGCAAAGACTACGACTCCCCGTCTCACTACACCACAATCCAGCTTGCAGACGGCTCCCTAACCTCCTCCGACCCTGCCCTTCATATCATAGCGAACCTATATTAATTCTAAGAACTTGCCTTATTATATCCTTTAACTTGAGCTCTCTTTTTAACTTCTTTATTATTTGACCTCTACTGTTTTTTTATCACCTTCTATCTTCTCTCTTACTAGTAACCTTCCTATCCTAGTGGGAATCAAAAACGCGGGGATGCCGCGGGCAAACCACCGGTGCCTCGTGTGAGGCCGTCGCCGTAAGGGATGGCACAGAGAGTGAAAGATGAAAAGAAGCGAGGCCAGTTTTTATTTCCGGCCCCGCTTCTTTTCGTCTTTCGTTCCCTGTGCCATTCCTTGCGGTGACAGTCTCACACGAGGTACCGGCGGTCTGCCTGCGGCATCCCCGCGTTTTTGATCGTGCCCCTATCTCTACTTCACTTCAATGCGTTTGGTATCGTTAGCGGTGGCTTCGAGTTTTGGCATGTTGACTTCAAGGACACCATTCTTGTATTCGGCGGTAATGTGAGCCGTATCAACATTGCTTACATTGAAACGTCTTACATAAGACGTCTCACTACGTTCATGTCTGATGTAATTCCTTTTATTCTTTTTATCTTTCTCTTCCTTTTCTTCCTTATGCTCTGCTTTAATGGTCAAATAGCCATTATCTACTTCCAGACTAATTTCCTCTTTCTTAAATCCCGGAAGTTCTGCTTCCAGCACGAAACTATTGCCTTTATCCTCAATATCAGTCTTCATCATCTTATTGTTCGAAAGTTCAAAATTGTCAAAGAAATCATCAAATATCGAATCAAACATTGGTCTGCTTTCTCTATCAAATAATACTGGTCTTAACATACAAATCATCCTTTCTATTACTTATAATAAAATGAATCCACGAATTGGATTATCCAACATCAAGATATTCTTTTCTCTTTTCTTCCATCCGCATCGCCTTCTTTCACAGAATCGATTGGGCTAGATTGATCATTCCTACTGAATTGGAATCCGATAAGAATTATCAATCACCTGCGGATCTGATTTTGGCAGATACAGCTCTAAGATACCATTGCGGTATTCGGCATTGATCTCGTTCTTTCTGATTCCAGAAAGATCGAAACATCTCTGATAGGAGCAGCTTCTGCGTTCTCTGCAGATATAGTTTTCATTATCCTCATTTGCATCTTCTGTATGTTCGGCAGTTACATATAACGTGTCACCATCCACCTTCAGATTAATATCTTCCTTGTTAAATCCTGGAAGTTCTGCCTTCAGTTCATAGGCATCTCCTTTATCAATCACATCAGCCCGGAAACTTGGAAATGAAGAGAAGGCGTTATCTTCTGTCAGAAACCCTCTATCAAAATCCCGAAACACGTCTTCGATAAATTCCCCAAAAACCGGTTTCTCATAATGATTAAACAATACTGGTCTTAACATAATAAACACACTCCTTTTTTATCGGATTTTTAAAGGCTTTTTAACTAGTATCCTTTAAATTTCCTCTGCTATATTTGTTATCTATGTTATACATCTACTATAACAGATTGTCAATAGCTTTTTTGATCGCTAATTCTAAAAAAAATATAAACTATTGCTAGGATGCCTTGCCCGTAGCCTCTGTCTCTAGTATTTTCCGGAAACTATGGTATAATAGGAATGGTCATCTTTGGGTGACAAATAGGGAATTGTGCATGTTTTTTGCAACAATTGCTGATAATAAAGAGAGGTTTAGATATGAGAATAATCTTAGTCGTTTTAGCTTTGGTGCTTTTTCTGATTGTGACATTTCCGGTTTATTTAATATTACTTTTCATCGGTCTGTTCAATCCGCATTTAAAAACAAAGCTTTCCCAGCCGATTGTCGCTTGGGGATTCCGTTTTGTCTTATTCTTTGCGGGCACAAAGCGTACCGTGCTCGGACTTGAAAACATACCGAAAAATGAGGCTGTCCTGTATGCAGCAAACCACAGAGGATTTGCTGATATCCCGATGGGCTATATTTCCGTGCCTACCCTTACCGGTTTTGTTGCCAAAAAAGAAATGAGCAATATTCCATTTTTCAGTTGGTGGATGCGTAACTTAAACTGTCTATTCTTAGACCGTAATGATTTAAAGGCAGGTCTTAAGACAATCTTAAAAGGGGTAGAACAGATCAAAGCCGGCTACTCCATGTTCATTATGCCGGAAGGCACTAGAAATCAGGGTGAAGAGATGCTTCCATTTAAGGAAGGCAGCTTAAAGATGGCAGAAAAGACCGGATGTGCAATCATCCCGGTTGCGATCACCAATTCCGATGCTGTATTTGAAAGACAGCAGCCATGGGTAAAGAAAGCACATGTCATCATCCATTATGGAAAGCCGATTTATCCAAATGAGCTTCCAAAGGAAGAACGTAAATTCCTTGGTGCGAAAGTTCGCGAGATCATTAAGGAGATGTTAGAGGAAGACCGTTCTTTATTGTAATTTTCTCTTTTGAGTATTTTCTTTTTTTTGAATTGATGATACAATAGATTCCGAAGCAGACATGCTAATTCGGAATATTGTATTACATAATGGAAGGAGGTTATTTATGCACACTTGGCAGATTGTTTTATTAGTTGTATTAGCGATCTTAGCAGTAGGTTTTATTGCTTTGCTTATATATGGTAACAAGCTTCAGAAGAAATCCGAAGCATCCCAGGCTGATATCCGCGCAGCTGCTCAGACGTATTCGATCTTAGTTATTGATAAGAAGTATATGAAGATGAGAGACGCTGGATTCCCACAAATCGTTATCGATCAGACACCTAAGTATCTTCGCCGCGCAAAGGTGCCGGTTGTTAAAGCTAAAATCGGACCTAAAGTAGCAACTTTAATGTGCGATGAGAAGATCTTTGATTTAGTGCCAGTTAAGAAAGAAGTAAAAGCTGTTTTAAGCGGCATTTACATGATCGACGTAAAAGGCGTACGCGGCAATCTCGAAAAGAGACAGCCTAAGGTTGGCTTCTTTAAGAGAATGACTCGTAAGTTTTCTAAGAAATAAAGAGGGTATCGAACAAAAAGGAGGTAAGTCTTTAACTATCACACAGCGCTTTGCTGTCTGCTAGTCGAAGACTTACCTCCTTTTTATTCGAGCTTGGGCAAAATATTAGAAAACATATACCTTTGCCCGTCCCCACCACTACTTAGACTGAACCTTTATTTTGAGGGTGCAGTCGGCGGCGAACTGGTAGTTGACGTCGAGGGAGTAGGAAAGATCTGCGATGAGAGTCGTAAAATCTTCCCCCTCCTTCGTAAGATTAATGCCTGTAGTCGTGATTCCCATCATCAGGTCGCCAAATGGGGTATTGTAATAAGTCATATGGTTCTTTCCGAGTTCGAATACCATATGCACGTTGCTTACTCCCTTCTTAATCAGGTCTACCTGCTTCTCGGTGATCTTTAACGTACATTTTGTTACCGCATTGATGCCTTCTTCCTCGATTAGTTCCTCATATATGATGTAGTGCTTTCCATTTCGGAAATAATACTCTCCCGGACAGATTACTTCAATTGCTTCCGTTTCCTTTTCGTCCAGTTCAAACTGCAGTCCTGAAATGGATACCAGTACCTCTTTTGTCATTGATTCATTACCTTTCTGAATTAATCAAATGTTATTATGTTTACATCCTTCGTCTCTGCCATTTCACAAGGAAGAATGGAGTTTGCAAATTCACGGAATTTTTCCGCACCGTCACTTACATAAAATTTATGATCCGGAATCGCATTCTCATCTGCTAACAACCCTTGCGCAAGAAGCAGTTCCTGTAACGTCCTTGCTGTCTCATAAGCCGGATTCACTAGTGTTACCCCATTTCCTGCGACCTCATGAATGATGTCGCGGATCAGTGGATAATGCGTACATCCAAGCACCAGCGTATCAACGTCTTTTTCATGTAGCTCTGCTAAATAGCGGGACGCCACTTCTTTCGTCACCGGATCATGAATCCAGCCTTCCTCCACTAAAGGAACAAAAAGCGGACAAGCCTTTCCAAATACCTGAAGACTTTCATTGGTATTATGAAGGAACTCGTTATAAAGGCCGCTTTTAATCGTTCCTTCCGTTCCTATAATCCCAATTCTTCCGCTTCTTGTTGTTTCGGCTGCTGTCTTGGCTCCGGGCTTTACCACGCCGATGATCGGTACCGGTATTTCCTTTGCGATTGTCTCCAATGCAAATGCGCTTGCCGTGTTACAGGCAATGACAATTGCCTTTACCTTCTTTGTCTGCAGAAACTTAACGATCTGTCTCGAATACGCCGTAACGGTCTCCTTTGACTTGCTGCCATATGGTACTCTGGCAGTATCACCAAAATACACGATTTCTTCGTTCGGCAGCTGGTGCATGATCTCCTTTACGACCGTAAGGCCGCCAACGCCAGAGTCAAACACCCCAACTGGTAAATTGCAAGACATGATTATAACCCTTTTACCTTTCTAACTAACATGCTTTTCCTCTTAAAAAGGCTGTCTGGATTAATTTTTCCACAAGCTGTGGCTTAGAAATGCCCTTTGCTTCCCAAAGCATTGGATACATGCTGATTGCTGTGAAGCCTGGAAGGGTATTGATTTCATTGAATACCACATCATTTGTACCATTTTCTAAGAAGAAGTCAACTCTGGATAAGCCGAATCCGTCTACTGCACGGAAGATTTCCACTGCTTTTTCGCTGATTTCTGCTGCTTTTCCATCCGGAAGCTCTGGAGAGATTACCGTTCTTGACTCTGCATTGTTGTATTTTGCATCGAAATCATAGAATTCTGCTGCTGCTAAGATTTCGCCGACACCGCTTGCTTTTGGCTCATTTCCACCAAGAACCGCACATTCCACTTCACGACCTACGATAGTTTCTTCCACTAAGATCTTACGATCATGTTTTACTGCTTCTAATAAGCTGTTTTCTAATTCTGCCCTGTCATGTGCTTTTGATACACCTTTCGAAGAACCAGCATTCGAAGGTTTTACAAATACCGGATAGTCCAGTTTTTCTTCTACTTTAGCAACGGCTTTTTCCATATCCTTTAAGTCTCTGTCAAAAATCGCAACGTATTTTGCCTGACGGATTCCTAATGTGTCCACGATAATCTTGGTATAGAGTTTATCCATGGAAACAGCGGATGCTAACACGCCACATCCTACATATGGGATGCCTGCCAGCTCAAGAAGGCCCTGAACAGTTCCATCTTCACCGAATAATCCGTGAAGAGCTGGGAATACCACATCAATCTTTTCTGTTCTTACATGATCATTTTCTAATAAAAGCACTGCTTTCTGACCACAGTCTGGTGAAATCACGGCTGTTGTCTTTCCATTCACCCATTCCCCGGAAGTGATTTCTTCTGTATTATTTACAAGAAGCCATCTTCCGTCCTTTGTAATGCCGATCAGTACAATATTGTAGTAGTCCGTATTTATATTGTTAATTATTGTAACTGCTGAAACACAGGAAACCTCGTGTTCTGAGGACCGTCC
>CALZIE010000082.1 GCA_945787565.1 uncultured Lachnospiraceae bacterium | reverse complement strand
TAAAACGTCTGAGCCGAAGCAAGATATAAGGTAAAATTAGCGATTGACATATTTCCTTGAATCGCTGCATAAATCAGCCAGATAATAATCATAAGCTGACACACGAAAGTAAAGATAGCAGATGCAAGTGATGCCCTCAGCCACAGTCTGGCATTCTTCTTCTGTGCCTCAAGCCGTATCTCATTCAAATCCTGATACTTTTGTATCAGCCATTTACGGATATCAAACATACGAATATCCTTGGCAGCCTCAAAATCAGTCGTGATATGCTGCATATAATTTTTCTTTCTCCACCAAGGAGCTAACGGATCCCATACCGTCTTTTTGCAAACCACATTGGTATGATTGCTGATTAGAAAATTAATAGAAGAGATTACAATCATACCAATCATAAGAAATGGATTCACCGACCCTAAAATAAGCAGACCTACAAACACAACCACTATTGCTTTTAAAGCCTCTGTAATCTGGCGCATCATTCCCTCAATGCCCTCATTGTTATTATTGCAGGCATTCTCCGCTTTTTGATAACAGTCCATCACATCCGGATTCTCAAGATGAGAAAAATCAATTCTCATTACTTTCCGATTTTTCTCATTCATCATATGAAACCGTATGTCAATAAACCTCCACCATTGAGAATTAAAATACGTGTTTAACATCGTTGCAACAATCTGGATCAACAAAAACACCAACATCAGATAAAGCAATTCTTCCACACGTTTCTCACCTGTAATCATATCAATTACAAACTTTCCCATAAATGTCCATAAATAATTCATCGCTGGTGCACAAATCATTCCTATTGGCAATAAGAATAAAAAACCTCGATCGTACGTTATCATTTTCTTTAGGATATACCACATGTTCAAAAAAAGACCGTGCTCCTTGTGAAGTGGATTCGTACTTTTCTCCATCATACCCCTCCTTGTTTTACAAATTACTCCAGTAATTGAATTATAGCATGCTGTAAACGGATGCTCTATCTTCTTCGCTCTTTTCTTTTCGGCCTTTTTCTATCTTTCTCTCCCTTTTTCTTTTTATCTTACATCGCTAACTCCAATAAGTAAAAATCGTGTTCTTATAAAAAACATAGCATAGCAAAAAGCACCCATCAGGCCAACTTCCAATTATTCCAGGAAGTCAGCTCTTATGAGTGCTTTTCATCTATCTTTATTCTGCCTAGACACCACGCATGATTTTTATCTTTCCTGCTTACGTATCCAGCGTTTTTGGATAAAATCCGGTTTTGTGCCTATAAGGATATTCTAATTTTTCTTTAAAGCTCTATTTATGATTCTTCAGCCACATAATCGCTCCATAAGCATGCATTGCTGCGCCGGTAGGAAGGATATCTTCATTGAACGCTACGCATGGATGATGCATTGGATATCCATACTGTGGGTTTTCTTCTTTCACACCTGCTCCTAACAAGAAATAAACACATGGAACTTCGCGTGTATAAGAAGCGAAATCTTCTGAGCCCATGCCTCCTTTTTCGAAGGATATTACGGCTTTGTCGCCTACGATTTCTTTTACATAACCACCAATCTCATTCGCTACATCTGTATCATTTGCTAGTGGCGGTACGGATGCCACTTCCTCCATGGTCGCTTCTCCACGGAACATCTTAGCAGTAGATACCACTATCTCTTCCATTCTCTTAAATACAAAATCACCAATATCTTTGGATAAATAGCGAATGGTTCCTTCCATAACAACCTTATCCGGTATTACATTATGAGTCTCTCCACCAGCAAATTTTCCCATTGTTACTACTGCTGACTCTGCTGCTGAGATTTCTCTTGCAATAATTTCCTGAATGGATAAATAAATATGAGCCGCAATATTAATTGGATCAACACCGGTTTCTGGCATTGCACCATGGCATCCTGTTCCATTTACTACAATACGGAATATCGTACAGCCTGCAATACTTGTACCAAGTCCATATAATACAACATTGCTTGGTGTTCCTGAATGAACATGAAGCGCCATAGCTGCATCTACTTTTGGATTTTCCAGTACTCCGGCCTTAATCATTTCCTTTGCGCCTTTAAATCCTTCTTCATTTGGTTGAAATACAATCTTTATCGTGCCTTCAATCTCATCTTCATATTGTCTCAATAATTTTGCTGCTCCTAAAAGCATTGTCGTATGCATATCATGCCCACATGCATGCATATTTCCATTAGTAGATTGAAAAGTACAATTGGTCTGTTCCTTAACTGGAAGTGCGTCCATGTCTGCTCTTAATAAAAATGTTTTGCCTGGTTTCTTGCCCCCTATGGTAGCAACAATACCACTATCACAGATCTGTGTTGGCTCATATCCATACTTTTTAAGAGTATCCATTACAAATTCCGTTGTTTGAGGCAGATGTCCCCCAACTTCCGGATTTTCATGAATATGACGTCGGATCGTAATCATTTCGTCCTTTATCTTTTTTGCACTTTCAATTATTTCTCTCATATCACATACCTCTTAATTCATAAATTAATCGCATCTTTATTTACATCGACATTTTATACCTTACCATTATAATCCACCAGTTTTTATACTGCAACTATTCTGATTTACATAGTATACGTCAGAAAATATAATTTTATCACTTGTCATATTTTCCCACTTGAAATCTCGGTAAGCAGAATGCTCTTAAATCCCTGCACCAATACCTCTTGTTCTGAATTCATGTTTCCCCTTCTTTCTTTATTCGTAACCAGCTTCCTTCTTTTATAATTTATTTCACAGCAAAATTTATAGCACCATTCTTTTTTAAGACTCTATCTTTTTCCTTATCTTCTTCAAATACACATACTAAAATACGGCCATGTAAAAAAAACAGGGCTGCATTTCTTATTATATGATTCACTAATGTTCCGAAATACCACTTTCCGCGAAGCGGTCCACAAACTTCTTTAATCGGTTATTAATCGGTTTCTTTAATACAAGTGCCATGATTAAGAAAGCACCAATGAAAATCCCCATAATTATAATATCTTTTGTCAGCACTTCCTGTACCACACCTCCTATTGCTTCTCTGGCAAATGAAATGCCATAGGTAAATGGCAGATATGGGTTGATGACCTGAAAAAACTTTGGCGTTAACTGAATTGGGAAGGTACCTCCGGAACCAGCCACCTGCAATACCAATAGAATAATACCAATGACTTTTCCTACATTTCCAAAGACAGAGACCAGACTATACACAATTACTGTGAATGTGACACTGACTAATACACTGCCTAATACAAAGAGTGCTTTATTTACACAATAAATTCCTAGCAGATATAAGTCTCCAAATGATACGATGAGTGCCTGTATAATCGTTATCACTAGAAACAGAAGAAGCTTTCCAAAATAAATTTCATAGGATTTATACTCCCCATGAGCCTCTACTGATAGAATCGATACTAAAAGCAGAATTCCGACCCACAAACACAATACCGTATAAAATGGTGTCATGCCGGTTCCATAGTTTTGCATTGGATAGAGCTTTTCTTCGGTAATCTCTACCGGAGTAGCTAAGAACTCGCTTCGGCTTGTAACATCCGCTTTTAATAAATCAACCAGATTCTGAAGTCCTTCCTCTGTATTGATATCACCTACTTTTTCAAGAAACTCATTGATCATCTGCTCTGCTTTTGGAAGGATTTGCTTTGCATAATTAATTCCTTCTTTTCCTTTGTCCACACTGTCAAATGCCAGATTTAAAAGATTGGATACTTGTGGCAGCTTTTGCACAGTCACATCTAATAGCTGAACGGCACCATCTGCTGTTTCATATGCCTTGTCAAATATAGCATTTAACTGAGGGATTAGTGTTGTTTCCAACGCTTGTGATAAGGAGGTTGCAACACCTTCTACCGAAGTGCCTACTTCCATAATCTGATCTAAGATTGTAAAATTGATTCCTTCACCATTCTCTACCTGGTCTGAAAGCTGATCTAACAGTGCTGCTACATTCGTAAGTTTAACAGAAATGCCACTTAAGTCGGCAATCAGGGAATCAAATGGCTTTTGAGGTGACAATTTATTAAATCGGTCCAGCACCGTCACCAAACTTTCTGCCATTGTACTTAGACTGACCACCTTTTCTTTCAGTTGCTCAATCATAGCTGGTGCATTTTCCATATTTCCTTCGATGGCATCTTTTACAGATTCTGCATGAGAGGAAATTCCAGCGGCCACATTTCCAATAATGACAAGATCTTGTTTGATCGTTGGCGCAACCTGTTCCGATAGTGCTTTCGAATCCGTTAGGAATGTCTTCACATCCTCACCTAATTTTCGTCCATTCTCGATGGTTGTCTTGATTTTTGGCAGTTCTGCTTCTACGTCATCTAATAACTTCTTCAACCTGCTAACACCATCTCCAGCGTTATCTACGGTTGTATTGATCGTATCAAACTTTCCCTGAATCTCTTTTAGTTTTTCATATGCACTTGATATATTCGGAATCTGTTCTTCTAGATTAATGCCAATCTCGTTCGCAAGATCAAAAATAGTCTCACTTACGGTCCCCACCACGGTTTTGCTAATCATGTTCTGCAGGCTTGTTACGCCTTTATCCGTTAGCTTCGGTGCAATCGCATTGATTTTCTCATTGACGGTATAAATAATTTCGCCTTTTTTTATATCGGAACGAATGATAGAAGTTAAGTTTTCTGAAAAATCTTCCGGTATGGTAATCATGGCATAATAGCTGCCATTCTTAACTGCTTCCATTCCCGTTTCTTTGTCAACAAAACGCCATCCCAACTGTTCATTCTTCTTCAATTCTTCCACAACCATATCGCCGATATTAATTGACTTACCGCCTAAATCCGCACCAACATCCAGATTCACAACTCCAATCTGAATGCCACTTGTTGCTTCTATCCCATATGGATCCCAGGACGCTTTAATATTAAACCAGGCATAAAGCGATGGCAGAATGCATAATGCAATCACTACAATCAATGCTGCATAATTCGTTACTATCGCTTTCATATCCCGCTTAAAAATTTTCCAGATATGTCTCATCTCTTCTGCTCCTTTAGTCAACTTCTAAAGTAGGATTTTCAAATATTTCTAATCCTATGCATGGCCTCTTATTTTTTTTAAGCATCCATGTAGCCTTTCTGATAATTTTTCCCAAAACTTTTCCTATCTAATTAAAAAGATATTTTGCTTCACTATTTATCGTTTTGAAAACACATTACAAAAAGCCTCCTTGTAACTATCCTCAAAAAAATCTCTCCATTTCCAAAAGAAAAAGGGTCTGTCGCCTTCTCTTCGTGCGACAGACCCTTTTGGCTCCAAAGCTTAGTCTTCTAAGTCTTTTGGTGTAAATGCGTGTGGAAGTAATTCCTCTAATGTATATTCTAAATAATCATCATAATCTTTTGCCATATAAATCTTAAATGTTTTTAGATCGCAAAACTCTGCCATAACCTGACGACAAACAGCACATGGTGCGCAATAATCGCCCTGGCCAACTTCTAAGCCTGCCTTATTTCCAACTATTGCGATTGCTGCAAAATCTTTATGGCCTTCTGAAACCGCTTTAAAGAATGCGGTTCTCTCTGCGCAGTTTGTTGGTGTGAACGCTGCGTTTTCAATATTACATCCTGTATATATTGTTCCGTCTGAACATAATAGCGCTGCTCCTACGTTAAAGTTAGAATATGGTGTATAGCAAAACTGCTGTGCCTCAAATGCTTTTTCGATTAATATTTTTTGATTGTTCATATGCTCACTCCTATTTTCTGAACTCCCCCCTTTACATTCGTTCTGTTTTTTAGGGGAACGCTAGTATATCAAAAAATAACTGTGTTGTAAACTACATAATTCTCTATATTTGAGTCTATTTTTAAAAAATTTGCATTTTTTAAAATAATAGGAAAAGGTAAGACTTTTTACGTTATTTACGTTATTTACCTTTGCTTTATTTCTGATTATTCAGTACAATATTAAAAACAAGCCATTATATGGCATACAACAAGGAGACTTTGCGCAAATGATCAGAATTATCTCAGATACCTCGACACTATACTCCGTTGGAGAAGGCAAAGAAAAAGGAATCTTTGTCTCTCCACTTGCTGTCACTATAAATGATCGTACTTACGAAGAATTGGAAGATATCTCAACGGAAGAATTTGTAGACATTATCAATCAAGGACACATTCCCCTTTCTTCTCAGCCTGCAATTGGAAAGGTAGTCGATCTCTATAATCTCTTTCCTGAAGATGAAATATTAAATATTACTATGGCAGATGGGCTCTCTGGAACCTATAATTCTGCTGTACTTGCCAAATCCCTGGTAGACCACCCTGACTCAATTACCGTTTTAAATTCTAAAACTTTATGTGGCCCGCATCGCGCCTTAGTCGATACTGCTAACATGATGGCACAGTCTGGTTCTTCTATGGCCGATATTCTGGAACGTTTAAATAAAATGATTGCTTCTAGCCGTTCTTTCCTTATCCCAAAGGATTATGATTATTTAGAACGTGGTGGAAGACTAAATCATCTCACTGCACTATTAGGAAAAACCATTCACTTAGTGCCTGTACTTCAATTATCAGAAGACGGTACACATCTCACCCGATTTGCTATTAAGAGACATTATTCCAAGGCAATCCGTGAAATCATAGACCGACTAAAAAAAGATAACTTAGGAAGCGGGCACCAATTATATGTTTCCCATTCCCTTGAACCACAGCTTGCCAAAGAAGCATATGATTTACTAAAAGAAGCATTTCCTGATACGGAAATTATCATTTATAAGTTAAGTCCTGCATTTACCACGCAGGGAGGACCTGGCTGCATTGCCATCCAATCCATTTGTATGGAATAAAACAGCTGATTATCAGAAGTTAACCGCAATACGATAGAAACGCATTTTCTTACATCCAGTTTGAGTAATTTAATTAATTTAAATTATTTCAAAAAAAGTAAGAAAGTGCGTACATAAATTTTGTTTAATCGGCACATACTATTCCTGTAAAAACAAACTGAATGTAGGAGGAACAACGATGTCAAATCAAAGTTACGAAAGCATTCAATCTTCGGAGGCCTACGAAGGCAGCGATGTTGGAGATGGGCCAATTGACAGGTAAGGCTTATAGGATTGCAAACGTCTTATAAGCCGGGACGTTTTTACAAAGATGAGGAACTACTTATATGCATACGTTGTGTGCAGGTAAGCAGTTCCTCTTTTTTCATATCATCATCTAAAAAAGCTATCCCACTAATCGATTTGATTGACTAGTGAGACAGCCCTCTTTTTTTATTTTTTTATTTCTTGTATTTCGTATTTCACTACTACATTAAGAAAGTACCACAAATACCAGCTAAAACAGAAACTGTTACAAGAACTTTACTGATAACAGACTGTTTCTTTGTTGTAAATCTAATACCAGTACCAACAACAGCAACAAAAGCAACTACCCAGTGAAGGATCTGCTGTATCACAAAATTTGTTGGTTCGGCATCTGCTCCTAAAAACGCAATCACTATACTGTACGCAGTCATAAGAACTAAAATTACATCTGATGCCTTTTTATTTTTCACCCAGAATAAAAGTACTGCACCCATAATCGCAAGAATACTCATCCCTGCAAATAATAAGAATAATATGCCTAAAGCCATATTGAATCCTCCTTAAAACTCTTATAAGACATGACCTGTCTTTCCTTGACTATGCACCTATCTTATCAGGCAAATCTGTATTTTTTCAGAAGCAAATTCTAAAGAATTCTGTACATTAGCAGATTGGAATCGCTATCTCCAAACGAAATATCCTATTCTGTTCTTCCACCAGGACAGTTCCTCCTATTTCTTCTATCATTTTCCTTACTCCCTTTAATCCTAAGAAATGGCTTTCTACCTCACCTCTTAAATATTTTTCAATCACTGCATTTTCCTGTCTCAGTATCAGCTGATTTTCTGAAATTATCGCCTGTATCTTAATTGGCTGACTAGGATCTGCGTACTTCTCAATGTTAGATATGATATTATCAAAAACCCGCTCTACCTTTCCTCGGTCAATTTCAATAAAAAACGGCATCTCATCTAGGATACAATCGATAGATACCATAAAACCCGAATCTTCTAAAAAATCGGTTATATCGAAAAACGCCTGTTTCAAGAAGCTATTTCCGTCCACTTTTTCTAATGGTTTTTGATGTTCCATGTCTCTTACACAGTTTTCAAAAAGATTGTCCGCCATCTCTTTCATTCGATATGCCTTTTCATATGCCTTTTCGGCATACAGCCTAACCTGTTTAACATCACTGTACTGCTCATCCCGAATAAACTGTACATAACTCATCACAGCAGTTAGCGGAGTACGGATGTCATGAGACAATGATGCTATCGCCTGAGAGCGCTCCTGTTTCATCTGGTCTGAAACCTGGAATGCTTCCTCCACCGTTTTGGCAAGCGAGTTAATCCTAGCTGCCAAATCAGCAAGCTCATCATCACCAGTAATCTCGATACGTTTTGAAAGATTCCCTGCCTCCATCTCCTCCACCGCCTTGCTGATTTCAATCATATAAGAAAATTTTTTTTGAAATAGCAAAAATAAAATAAAGACAGCAAGCAAAATACCGGAACATATAATCACAATTGAAATCCAGTATTCCGTCTGAATCATCACATCTGCCTCTGCTCCTATTTCATAGTTCTCTATAATGACCTCAGCTGCCCAGCTAAAAAATAAAATACTTGCAAATCCACATAGGACGGAAAATCCAAAATACTCAAAAAGAATAAGTAATAGCTTCGATGGTTTCTCTTTTCTAATCAACATAATAACCCTTTCCCCAAGCTGTTTTGATATACTTTGGTGTTCTTGGATTTTCCTCTATCTTTTTTCGAAGATTCTTTATATGGACCATAATCGCATTATCGGATGACCCCATATAAGAATCCTCCCAGATTGACTGATAGATATTCTCCATAGAAAAAATCTTTTTTCTATTTTTCGCTAATAACTCAAGAATCTCATACTCTGTGGACGTAAGAAGAATCGCATTTCCGTCTTTACTTAACGTTTTCGTATCCGTATTTAATTCTAAATCATGAATATATAAAACCGTCTCCTGTTTTTTTGCAGAAAAACTACCATACTGAGAACATCTGCGAATCAAAGCCTTCACTCGAAGTAAGAGCTCTGCATTGGAAAAAGGCTTGGATATATAATCATCACCCCCTGCTGAAAATCCCATCGTCTTGTCCGATTCCTGCGTTCTTGCAGTCAAAAATAAGATAGGAGCGAGTGTCTTTTTTCTAATCTCCGAGCAAGCTAAAAATCCTGACTTCTCAGGCATATTCACATCTAAAATAATCAGTTCTATGGTATCATCCGCTTTTTCAACTGCTTCCTTTCCATCTGAGGCAACAACCACCTCATACCCATCTCCAGTAAGAAGAATCGAAAGAATCTCACAAATCTCTGCATCATCATCTGCCACTAATATTTTATTTTTTATTCCCAAACCATTCATAAAATAAATCCTGCTTTCTAACTACACCACTCTTTAAAATGCATACAAATTTTATACATCATTTTAACATAGGCAGCCTAACTTGAAAAGGATGTCTCTTCAAAAAAATCTTTTCCTCCAAACTATTTCCAGAATAAAAATATCCATTCAATGAAACACTATATCTGATAAGCTAATAAACCTATCAAGAAAATTAAAAATCCAAGGAGACCGTGATATGGCGAACTACACTGGTGTTGTAAAATGGTTTGATAATGAGAAAGGATACGGCTTCATATCCGCAAAAGAAGGGAATGATGTTTTCGTTCATCATTCACAAGTAAAAGAAAAAACTCATAATAAAGATTTACATGAGGGTGAATCGGTTACTTTTGACGTGCTCAAGACAGAGAAAGGATTAAATGCAATCAATGTTCAAAAAACTGATTAATGCCATTTCTACAAATCCATTTATGAAAACAGGCAATCTTTTTAGAAAGAAGGACAATTATGAATAAAGACAGCTTAAATGCCACCAATAAAAAATCAGGAAAGGGAAATGGAAATTCTGTAATCAATAATCAGGAACATTCCAAAAATAAAGCAACTGATTATGTAAGTGGAGATTCCACGCCTTCTTCATCCGGACATAAATTTGGAGACACCAGTACAAAATAAATTCTCAATAACAAATCTGCAATAAAAAAGTGGTGCCGCACCAAACCTCTTAGTGCGGCACCAC
>CALZIE010000081.1 GCA_945787565.1 uncultured Lachnospiraceae bacterium | reverse complement strand
AGATTAAGGACTAAGGAGATGACGATGAATAAAACTGCAAGAAGCTTTGTCAGCTTATTGAGAGCGCCTTCCATGGAACGGCCTTTATTCTTGCCCCAGTAAGTATCTGCAACGCCGTTGATTGCGCCGCTAAGTCCTGCGGACTTGCCTTCCTGCATTAATACAACGACAACTAATCCTACACAAATTAAAACATAAGCAATTGTTACGATCAATCTTAAAACTTCCATCATTTACACCTCCTAGCTTACATATCTCAACGCATATTCTAACATAACTCGTACTAAAATACAATCGGTTATTTTTTGATTAGTAAAGACTTTCCAGTCATTTCTTCTGGCTGTTCCATACCCATCATCTCGATTAAAGTAGGAATAATATCAGCTAAGCATCCGTTCTCTCTTAACTTATAAGCATCATCATAGTTTACTAAGATAAATGGAACAGGATTTGTAGTATGAGCAGTAAATGCTTCCCCATTTGTATAATCCACTAACTGTTCTGCATTACCGTGATCCGCACAGATAAACATCTGTCCGCCAACTTCCTTAATTGCATCCACAGCTCTGCCAACGCATTCATCCACTGCTTCCACAGCTTTAATTGCAGCGCCTTCAATACCAGTATGGCCTACCATATCCGGATTTGCGAAGTTAACAATGATCACATCATATTTATCAGACTTGATTGCTTCTACTAATTTTGCATCCACTTCATAAGCACTCATCTCTGGCTTTAAGTCATAAGTAGCAACCTTAGGAGATTTTACTAAGATTCTGTCTTCGCCCTTGTTTGGTTCTTCCACACCACCGTTGAAGAAGAAAGTAACATGTGCGTATTTTTCTGTTTCTGCGATTCTAGCCTGAGTCATATTATGAGCTGCTAAGAATTCACCGAATGTATTTGTAATGGCTACTTTGTGGAATGCCACGATCTTATTTGGAATTGTCACATCATATTCAGTAAAGCATACAAATGTTAATGGGTAACGGCCTTTCTTTCTTTCGAAACCGTCGAACTCATCTGCACAGAAAGCTCTTGTAATCTCACGTGCACGGTCTGGACGGAAGTTAAAGAAGATAACGGAATCATTTTCTTTGATTTCCCCAATTGCTTTTCCATCTTCTACAACAACAGTAGGAACTACGAATTCATCGTTTACGCCTTCTTCATAAGACTTGCCAACTGCTGTGATTGCACAGTCTGTTTCTACACCTTCACCGTATGCTAATGCAGCATATGCCTTTTCTACACGGTCCCATCTGTTATCACGGTCCATAACATAGTAACGTCCCATAACAGATGCAATCTTACCAACACCGATTTCTTTCATTTTTGCATCTAATTCTTCTAAGAAACCTTTACCGGATGTAGGAGCTGTATCTCTTCCGTCTAAGAATCCATGAACGTATACTTTTTCAAGACCGTTCTTCTTCGCAAGTTCTAATAAACCATAAACATGGCTAATATGGCTGTGAACACCGCCATCGGATAATAAACCGAATAAATGAAGAGCAGAATTGTTCTTCTTGCAGTTTTCAATTGCTGCTAATAAGCCTTCATTTTCAAAGAAATCACCATCTGCAATTGATTTTGTGATTCTTGTTAATTCCTGATATACGATTCTTCCGGCACCCATATTTAAATGACCAACTTCGGAGTTACCCATCTGACCGTCTGGAAGACCAACTGCCATTCCGGATGCATATCCTTTCACAAATGGACATTCTGCCATTAATTTATCCATAACCGGAGTCTTTGCTAGGCTTACTGCATTTCCTTCGGACTTCTCATTTAATCCATAACCATCTAAAATCATTAAAACTGTAGGTTTTTTGCTCATTTTTATTAGCTCCTTTTTTAATATTTATCCTGGCTGCAATCACTTGCAGATATGTATCTGGTTTCTTACATCTGCCTGCTTGCAATTGCCTTGTAACCTGTTTTCATCATACCACAATATGCCGATTCGTCAATCATTTCGACATAAAATCCTAGATGAGATTTATCACCCCATCTAGGATAAGCAAACCGCATGGGTGTTATACATTCCTGCCACTTTCCTTACGGTCTGCCTCCTAATATATCATACTTTCTAATTCTTATAGTTCACAATCTTGCTGAAATCCGGCTTTAAACTTGCTCCGCCAACTAATCCCCCATCGATATCCGGCATAGCGAATAATTCTGGTGCACTTGCAGCCGTTACGCTTCCCCCATACTGGATGCGGATTGTTTCAGCAGTTTCCTCATCGTATAATCTTGCAATACATTTACGAATGAAACGGCAAACTTCTTCTGCCTGATCAGTTGTTGCAACCTTTCCGGTACCAATAGCCCAGAGTGGCTCATACGCGATGATTGCGGTTTTAGCCTGCTCTTTTGTAACGTTCATAAATGCCTTTTCAACCTGGCCGCGAATCCAACCAAGGGTAATCCCCTGTTCTCTCTGTTCTAAAGACTCTCCGCAACAGATGATTGGCGTTATATGATGTTCAAATGCTTTTAAAACTTTCTTGTTTACCATTGTGTCGGTCTCGGCGAAATATGCTCTTCGTTCTGAATGACCGATGATTACATATTCCACGCCAATGTCTGTCAACATAGCAGGAGAAATCTCTCCTGTATAAGCGCCACTCTCTTCATAAAACATATTCTCAGCACCGATTTTAATGTTAGAGCCTTTTGCTGTTTCAATAGCAGTCATCAGCGAAATTGCGGGCACACAAAATACCACATCAACCTCACTGTTATTAACTAATGGTTTTAGTTCTTGAATTAATGTAACTGTCTCGCTTGGAGTCTTATTCATCTTCCAATTTCCTGCAATGATTTTTCTGCGCATACTCTATCCCCTTTTTATCGTTACCTTCAGTTTTATTAACCAACATGATTCTAAAAGCCTATTTTCAAGTCTTTTAAAAAATTTATTGCTAACCGCAAAACTTACTTTTCTTAATCCTACGTACGGAGTCTTCTTTTGTAACGGAACTATACCTGAATGTAACAGTGATCTATCTATCGTTAGCAGCTGCAACGCCTGGTAATTCTTTTCCCTCTAAGAATTCAAGTGAAGCACCGCCACCTGTTGAGATGTGAGTCATCTTATCTGCAAAACCTAACTGGTTAACAGCCGCTGCAGAATCACCACCACCGATAATTGTTGTTCCTTCGATATTTGCTAAAGCTTCTGCTACTGCAATTGTACCTTTTGCAAAGTTAGACATTTCGAATACACCCATTGGTCCATTCCAAACAACTGTCTTTGCGTTTTTGATTGCATCCGCATATAAAGCCTGAGTCTTTTCACCGATGTCAAGACCCATTTCATCAGCTGCGATTTCACCACGTTCTACTGTTCTGAAAGGAGCATCGTTAGAGAACTCTTTTGCTACTACAGTATCAACTGGAAGTAATAAGTTAACGCCTCTTTCTTTTGCTTTTGCGATCATCTGATTTGCATAATCTAAATAATCTTCTTCTAATAAGGATTTACCTACTTCTTCACCCATAGCTTTCATGAATGTATAGCTCATGCCGCCGCCGATGATAAGAGTATCTACTTTTTCAAGAAGGTTGTTGATTACGGAAATCTTGGAAGATACTTTAGAACCACCAAGGATTGCAACAAAAGGTCTAACTGGTGTGTTTACTGCGTTGCCAAGGAAGTCGATTTCCTTCTGCATTAAGTAACCAACTACTGCTGTATCAACAAAATGTGTTACACCAACGTTAGAACAGTGTGCTCTATGAGCAGTACCGAATGCATCGTTAACGAATACATCACATAAAGAAGCTAATTCTTTAGAGAATTCTTCGCCGTTCTTTGTTTCTTCTGCTCTGTAACGTGTGTTTTCAAGAAGAACAACATCGCCATCATTCATAGCTTCTACTGCTGCTTTCGCGTTTTCGCCTACAACAGTTGCATCAGCTGCGAATTTAACAGGCTGTCCAAGTAATTTTTCTAAAGCTACTGCTACAGGAGCTAAAGATAATTCTGGCTTTGGTTCTCCCTTTGGTTTTCCTAAATGGGAGCAAAGAATTACTTTACCACCATCATTGATTAATTTTTTGATAGTAGGAAGTGCTGCTACAAGACGAGTGTCGTCTGTGATTTTGCCATCGATTAATGGAACGTTGAAGTCACATCTTACTAATACTCTTTTACCTTTTACATTGATGTCATCAACGGATTTTTTATTTAACATAGTATAAACTCCTTTCATTATAAAGAAATATCTTTACAGGATAAACTTTCCCATAGAGAAAAAAATGGGTCCGGTCCCAAAGACCGGACCCATGAATGGATCAATTACGATTATGCTAATTCAGCAAAATACTTAATTGTTCTTACCATCTGGCTTGTGTATGAATTTTCATTATCATACCAAGCAACAACTTTAACTAATGTCTGGTTGTCACCAAGTGGTGTAACCTTAGTCTGAGTTGCATCAAATAAAGAGCCCTGAGTAATACCGATGATATCGGAAGATACTAATTCTTCTTCTGTGTAACCGAAAGAATCGCTCTGAGCTGCTTTCATAGCTGCATTAACTTCTTCTTTTGTTACAACCTTGTTGCATACTGCAACTAATTCAGTTGTAGAACCTGTTGGAACTGGAACTCTCTGTGCAGAACCGTCTAATTTACCAGCTAATTCTGGGATAACTAAACCGATAGCTTTTGCAGCACCTGTAGAGTTAGGAACGATATTAACAGCACCGGCACGTGCTCTTCTTAAATCGCCTTTTCTCTGAGGACCATCAAGAATCATCTGATCTCCTGTGTAAGCATGGATAGTTGTCATGAAACCTTTTTCGATAGGAGCTAACTTGTTTAATGTGTTAGCCATAGGAGCTAAACAGTTTGTTGTACAAGAAGCTGCGGAGATGATCTTATCATCTGCAGTTAATGTTTCCTGATTTACTGAGAATACAATAGTCTTAAGGTCATTACCTGCTGGAGCAGAGATAACAACTTTTTTAGCACCAGCATCGATATGTGCCTGAGATTTTGCTTTAGATGTATAGAAACCTGTACATTCAAGTACTACGTCAACACCGATTTCTCCCCAAGGAAGTTTAGAAGCATCAGCTTCTGCATAGATTTTGATTTCCTTTCCATCAACTACGATAGAAGATTCTTTTGCTTCAACTTTATCGCATAAAGCGTATCTTCCCTGTGCAGAGTCATACTTTAAAAGATGTGCTAACATTTTTGGATTTGTTAAGTCATTGATTGCTACTACTTCATATCCTTCAGCACCAAACATCTGTCTGAATGCAAGACGTCCAATACGTCCAAAACCATTAATTGCTACTTTTACTGCCATGATTTAAATTCCTCCTAAATGAAATTTTATAATATACTGTTCGTACTCCTATTGTAAGAAACGACAGCTATTAATTTATCTCTTGGATTGTTAAGTTTTTGTCAATATCTTTTCTTGACCCCTACTCAAATCCTTTTTCATTTTACCTAATCTTAGTAGAAATTTCAAGTGAAAATTCCTTTTTAACAAAATGTTAACACTTTATCGAAAGTTTTTATGTCATCCTTAAAACATTTATGACTAATTTTGTTTTAAATGCCATTAAATGGCTTTATTCTCTGTTTTTTGCGCTTCTTTTTTCAACATTTTCTTTCACCTTTCATTTTCCCTCTCTTCCTCCTTTCTCCTTTCAGCTTTACCCATTCATCTTTTCTTTATTCTTTCTCTGCCTCAAAACAAAGTAATTGCAAATCGAAAAGCTTCGACACTTCCACTTTGTCGTGCCGTAAGCAAAATCTGCACCTCTCTGAACGTTTTTGATTCATAAGAATTTGATAATAATTCTCTATACAAAAGAAAAGCCAGGACCTCGCTTTTTGCGACAGCCTCTGGCTTTTTTTTAATGGATTGGGCCAAATTCATCAAGCGGCCAAATTCGAAATATTGGCCTGCCTGCTATACTTTCTTTTGTCACCTTTCCTACCTCTACATACCGACTGTCCAGACTGACAGTCCGATTATCTCCTAAGACAAAGTACTCTTCTTCTCCAAGTACAATTGGATCGGATGCAAGTCCTGCATAACTGATGGCATCTTTTCCATAAAACTCTTCTAATGGTTCATTATTAATATAGATTGTACTTCCCACGATCTGAACGGTCTCTCCAGGAAGCCCAATGATTCGTTTTACATAGTATTCGGAATCATGATTGTTCTGTGGGTAGAATACAATTACATCAAACCGCTTTGGGCTTGTAAAATGATATGTAACCTTGTCTACCAAAAGAGTATCCCCGTTATACAGACTATTTTCCATAGATGGTCCATCCACAAATGTCTTTTGTAGCAGATAGGTAGGCAGGATATAGATACAGAATGTGAAGAGCGCCACATATAGGGCAATCTCACGCAACAGCCGCCTGTGTTTTCTTTTGCGAGTATCTAACAATTTCTCCTGTCTCTCTCTTACACTTTCGCTCACGTAAGGTTCTTCCATCACTACCTGCTGATTTTCCATTCAAGAAACTTCCTTTCAGATTCACCAATTCTTATTCATGCCGGACCAGTCCAAAATCCCATAGCGGCCAAACTCGAACCCATGCCCTTCCGACAATAGCTTCTTTTTGTACCAGACCTACGGCTGGGTCCCGGCTGTCCTTGCTATTATTGCGATTATCGCCAAGTACGAAATATTCATCTTCCCCAATTATAATTTCTTCGATTGCGATTCCGCTAGAACGAATGGTATCATCTTTTCCAAAGTTCTCTGAAAGCACCTCACCATTAATATAAATTACACTGTCTTCAATACGAACGGTTTCTCCCGGAAGTCCGATAATCCTTTTAATATAATAGGATTCTATCCCGTCCTCATTATGTCGAAACACGATTACATCAAACCGTTTCGGTTCCGATAAACGATAGCTGAGTTTTTCTAACAGAAGGTGATCTGCATTATATAAAGTTGCTTCCATGCTTCTTCCATCTACCTCAACTGGCTGTACCACATAGCGCTGTAAAAGGATTACGCATAAAAAAATCCCAACAAAATATATAATAGTCTCAAACACCTGCCAGATAAAGCTTCTCGCTGCTTTTGATTCTTTTTCTTCTGAAACTTGTGGATTATTCTCATCCTCATATTCGTTCATTCAACTACCTCGATAAAAAAAGGGCTGTCGCAAGAAAATGTCTTTATTGACATCTACCATTTGTATCTTGCAACAGCCCGTTCTTTATTTCTTATTTATTTTCGTCTTCTTTTAAACTTTCGTCGTCTGTAACAATTTTAACTTTGCCTTTGTAAAGTTCCTCTACCGCGATAGATAATGGTTTGTTACATGGTGCAGAACAAAGTGGTGTAGAACCGCTGATGATCTGTCTCGCTCTTTTTGCTGTTGCTAAAACGATGGAGTATCTGCTGTTTACTACTGGAGCCTCGCCTGGTTCTACCTCTTTGTTTACTGCGCGCATTAAATCTGTATAAGATGGATGTAACATGATTTATTCTCCTTCCTCAATTCCTTCTCTTAGGTTGACACGGTTTGCAATCGTTTCAGGAAGCAGGGCTGATAAGATGATCTTCTCTTCACTTGATACGATGACTGCCTTGCATTTTCTGCCGCATGTCGCATCAATACAGTTTCCGTTATCTTTCGCACTCTGCACCATTCTCTTAACCGGAGCTGCCTCCGGACGAATGATTGCTATGATCTTCTCCGCATTAACCATATTGCCAAAACCAACATTAATTAATCTATTCAACGAATTCACCACTTATTCTATGTTCTGAATCTGTTCTCTTACCTTCTCGATCTCTGTCTTTAAATCGATTGCCTTGTTCGAAACAATCAGATCATTCGCCTTTGATAAAATCGTATTAGCTTCCCGATTCATCTCCTGAGCGATGAAATCGAGTTTTCTACCGACATTAATGCCTTCTTTTAAAGTTTCCTTCATTGTGCCGATATGTGCTTTTAATCTTACCGTTTCCTCATCCACACATATCTTGTCAGCAAAGAGGGTTATCTCTGTTGCCAATACACTTTCATCAATCTTCGTATCTCCTAAAAGCTCGTTTACCTTATCTGTAATCTTAGCCCGGTATTCACAAATAATCTGTGGTTCCCGTTCTTCAATGAACTCTATCATGGAAATCATATGATCAAGTTTGTCATTCAGATCCTTGTAAAGATGCTCTCCTTCTCGAACACGTGATTCAACGAACTGCTCTGCTGCACACTCAACCGCTTTTTCAATAAGCGACCACAATTCTTCTTCATCAATTGTTTTTTCCTCTAATGTAAATACATCTGGGAATTTTGACAGTAGCGATACCGTAATGTCGCCCTCTATCTTAAAGTCTTCACTCATTTTTGTCAAGCTGTTATAGTATTCTCGTGCAATGTCTTCATTATACTTTACACACGCTTTTCCTTCTGTAAAATCTTCGTATGTAAGGAATAAATCAACTTTTCCTCGGTTGATATATTTCTTTAATACGTTACGGATTCCAGATTCGAAAAAGCTCAGTTTCTTCGGCATCTTCATGGACATCTCAAGGTAACGATGATTCACTGCCTTGATTTCAATCACCAGCTTGCGTTCTGCGTTCTCAAGCTCATATCTGCCAAAACCGGTCATGCTTTTTAACATTAAAACACATTCTTTCCTGTAAAATGGGATTATTCTGCCTTAGAAATCCCCAAGGCAGCATGGCTATTTTCATTTTTTTGGCCTTTACAAAACTTTTGGTCATAAAAAACCACTATCCAATTAATTATATAGTTTTTTACATTTTAAGTCAAGCCTTATTCCGTTCTAATTAAAGTAAACAAGCTTTTCTTCTGGCTCGTCTGCCTTCTCGATTCTTGTGGCATATAATACCGGTCCTTCACCACGATATTCTCTGTTATACTCTTTCTTTACAGTAGCTGTCACAGTCACATAGCCACGGTTCTTTAAGAACTCATAAGGAAGCGGACCTGCCTCACCTGCCTTGCATAAAAATCCGATAAATGCAATATCATCTGCACAACATGTCATTGCCATTCTTCCTGGTACGAAACATCTCTTTGGAAGCTTGTCTCCCTTATATACCATACCTTTGAATTTTACCGTTTTCCCATCATATTGTTCTGGATGATCCATCGCATGCATATACCATAAACCATAATCATCATCACAGATATCAATTACATCTGCATTGATATCAAATGGAAGTTCTTCTTCTCCTGCATCATCCGTTACGCCTTCTGCTGATTCGTAAATGATTTGGCCTTTTCGGTTTACTGGCTTAATGGAACGGCGGATTGCGATCTTATCCGTATTCTCATCACAACGATTTACAATGATTGTATCAGAGTACTTTACGTTACGAATCATTAAGGATTTCATATTATTGAAGTAGTTGTTATAAGTGGATGCATCAATTGTTGTGATAATCTGCACTAGTTCTAACGGATTTGGCATATCAATCTCTAAGAACTCTTCTATATCCCACATGCCGTTGTATTCGATCATAATACGTTCTGGGCGGTAATGATTCTTGCACTCCTCTAAAAATGCTGCATTTAAATCCTCTTCTTCCTCTACTGTCACGATAGAAACATTGTTCTTCGCTAAAAGGGCCTCATCATATTCTTCTTCGCCTTCTTCTGTCACAATCAACAGTGTTTTTTGTCCTTCTGTGAATTCCGGATCTGTCATAGTCTCCTGTACAAAAGTTGTTTTTCCACTTTCTAAAAAGCCATTTACGATATAAACTGGGATTCCCATATTTCTTCCTTTCTCTTACGGATAAAACAGGAGTCAAATCACATTCGGCTCCTGCTTTCTCACTATGTCTTTTCTATTATTCAGACAGCACTTGAATTACTTTAATTCAAATAACTGTTCGATCTTGTCTGTATCAAGGTTGCTTCCAATTACACAAAGACGACCGGTAACTTCTGGTGTTCCTTTACGAATTTCGAATTCGCCTGGAGTTAAGTCAAAGTACATCCATTCTCCAGAAACGCTTGGAATCATACCCTTTGCACGAAGAATAATGCCATATTCACTCTTTTCAGAAAGAGCTGTTAAGATTTCCTGAAGCTTGTCCTCTTCATACTTGTGAGGAGTTTCAACACCCCAGCTTGTAAACACATCATCTGCATGGTGATGCCCATGGCTGTGATCATGTCCGCATCCACATTCTTCATGATCATGGTCATGATCATGTCCACAGCCGCATTCTCCGTGATCGTGGTCATGATGTTCATGGTTGTGGTCA
>CALZIE010000080.1 GCA_945787565.1 uncultured Lachnospiraceae bacterium | reverse complement strand
GGTGTCTGTCACTGTCTCTTCTACTGCTGCTTCTTCTTTCTTATCTTCTGTTA
Source organism: uncultured Lachnospiraceae bacterium (assembly GCA_945787565.1). Taxonomy (GTDB): domain Bacteria; phylum Bacillota; class Clostridia; order Lachnospirales; family Lachnospiraceae; genus Lachnoclostridium. The sequence continues at coordinate 10,230 of CALZIE010000080.1, read as the reverse complement.
CGTTACTGTTTGTTGTACCGTTAGCTGGCTTTTCTGTTACTGTTGTGCTCTGTTCTGGTGTTTCTGTCACTACTGGTGCTGTCTCGCCAACCTGAACAGTAAGAGTACGTCCTACTGCATAAGTAGCAGGATCCGGATTTGTCTGGAAATACTGAATTAATACTTCGTCTAATGCACCATATTCCATTAATTTAGGGAATAGTTCATCCGAAATCATGGTATATCCATCGCCACCTGCGATTGTAAAGTCGTTGGAAGCTAATACATACATCTTGTCTAAATCAAGTGCTTCTCCGTTAACCTTTACATTGCTGATACGACTGCCAGCTTCTTTATTTGCATCGATTGTAAATGTAAGACCGCTTGTCTGTGGGAAACCACCGCTTGTTGCAGGGTAATCCTTAACACCATGCTCTAACATAAGTAAGATTGCCTGTCCGCTTACTTTCTTTGTTACTACGATATTACCGAATGGGAATACTTCTGCAAGCATACCCTTTGTGATATCACCGATCTGGATGGAAGTACGGATACCGCCACCATTTGTGAATGCGATATCAGCGCCAGTTGCCCAGCGTAATGCATCGGCTGCAAGATTTCCTAAGTTAGTTTCCGTTGTACGAACATGTTCACGTTCCCCGTCAAGGTATACGCTTGTTGTGCCAATTACCTGGCTTAAGTTTGCGCTTAAGTTTGCTTCTGCTTCGATCATCAGCTTACCAACTTCTTCATGGATTGCTGTTTCATCTTCGCCTTCTGCTAATTCTGTCTTAACGCCTGCTGCTGCAAGATCAGCAGTGCTAAGAGAATATGCTTCCATTTCATAATCGTTTTCTGTATCGATTACAACACATCCGATATTCTGTAAATATTCGCCTGTGCTTACAAGTAAGGTATCGTTTCCTTTATTTGCTTCTGCACATGCCTCTAAGGATGAATGGCTGTGACCATCGATAAATAAGTCAATTCCATCTACTGCTTCAATTACATCCACAGCTGTTGGATCAGAACCTCCATCAATACCGATATGTCCAAGAGCGATGATAAAATCAACGCCTTCTCTTTCTAAGTCATATACGGCACTCTGTGCCATCTCGATTGGGCTTATGAATGTAATATCCTTTACATTGTTTGGATTTGTCTTTGTTTCTGTTTCTTCTGTTGCTAAACCAAAGATACCGTAACGTACACCGTCTTTTTCAATAATGGTGTATTCCTTTGTAAATGGATTTCCGTTTTTCGTCACTAATACATTGGCTGCTACTGCCGGAAAGTCCATATCTTCAATCAATTCTGCAAGACGGGCTGTTCCATAGTTAAAATCATGATTACCAAGTGTCATTGCATCATAGCCAACTGCATTCATAATCTTTACAATTGTTTCACCCTGGTCAAGGGTTGCGATTGGCTTTCCATGAAGGGTATCGCCTGCATCTAATAAAAGTACTGTCGCTCCCGCTTCTTCAAGTCTATCCTTAAGTGCCGCAATTGCGGACATTCCGAGTGAACTATCTGTTCCTCTCTGTACACGTCCATGTGTATCGTTTGTATGTAACACAACTGTCTTTCCTGCAACGGTGTCAATATCGAATCCGCCTTCACTCGCTGCTGCTGCCATTACCTGTGTTGGCATGATTAAACCAATCACAAGGGCTAATGTCATTAAGAATGCCATCAATCTGTTTCTTAATTTCATCTGATTACCCACCTTTCTCTTTTTTCCACCCACATTATACCATAGCCCCACATTCTGACAAGGGGCATTTTTTAGGTTTTACCAACATTTTTCATGGATTTTTCAAGAATTTTAAACTCCTATCAAGCAGGCTAATCTGGTGTATTAGGCCTCCTTATAAGCAAGGATGTTTTTTCTATTATTTTCCTTTTGATCCCTTTTTCTTGTTTTTTCGTATTTTTCTTTTATGGTATAAAAAAACACGACATACTCCTTTCATTTTTAAGGAGAGGTCGTGTTTTTCTTATCGATTATCAAATTTAATTCTAACAACTATAAAATTTATTTCAATCACTTACCTACTCTTATAGATTCCAAAGAAGAATTACAATTGGAAGGCTGATAATGCTTAATAAAGTTGTAAGAGTAAAGATATTGGATGCGGTCTCCACATCCTGACCGTATTTATCTGCAAATAGCATGGAATTGGATGCGGTCGGGCAGGAAGATGCGATCAGAATTACCATAGCAAGTGTCGGATCCATCGGTATCTGACGAAATACAACGATCAGTACAAATGGAATTAAAAAGCATTTAATGAGTAGCATACCGTAGATACGACGATTGGTCAGCGCTTTCTTTAAATCGCTCTGCGCGATATAGATACCGGAGACAATCATTGCAAGAGGTGTATTCATGCTTCCGATATAATTAATTGCACTTTCCACTGGTGCTGGGAAGCGGATTTGTAAAAAGTAAGTAGCAAGACCGACTACAATGGAAATCATAACAGGTGTGATAAACGGCTTAATTCTTGCCTTCCATGTAATCTTCTCTGTATTCTTTTCCTTTTTCTGCATCAGTGCCACACCGTAGGTCCAAATTATGATATTGAACATTGTCAAATACGTATTGCAGTAAAATACACCTAACTGTCCAAATAGCGCACTGATTAGTGGAATGGCCATAAATCCACAATTTGCAAAGATCACACAGAATTGCTCCGTTGCTACCCTTTTACTATCTCCATTTATCCTCACGATATAAGAAACACCAATCGCAATCCCCAGACTGATGGCGGATACTAAAAATCCTAATAACAGATTTCTTGCCTTATCCGGATCATAATCCATCTGATATGTGCTTAAAATCATGCATGGCATGACCACATATAAAATAATGCTTGTCAGCTGTGAATTCGTTGCAGCACTTACAAGCTTAAGCTGAAAAAGCAGATAGCCAACTGCTAAAAGCAGAAACATAATAAATACCTGATTGGCTAATATTTTTGCATATTCCATTGAAAACTCCTATCCTTTGTTCTTTCCTTATTCTTGTCATCCTTTTTGATGACTGTCATGTAGATTGTGATGATTCTCCTCTTTTCCCGATAATGGCCATCTTAATTCGCATGACTGTTATTGGTTTTGGTGTCATCATCTATTCTTACTGACATTTAGACTTTCTGCATATGTGCATGTTTCATCCATCCGCCTTTTAAGAAGCGGGTCATAAAACAGATTGCGCGGAACGCCCAGTCAATAGTCATGGCAATCCATACGCCAAGAACCCCGAGCCCGCATGCCTTTGCTAACACATAGCTGAAAGCGATTCTCCAAATCCACATACTTGATATAGAAACAATCATTGTGAATTTTACATCATTTGCCGCACGAAGTGCATTTGGCAGTGTAAAGGATGCCGGCCAGATCACCATACAGCAAATGCTGTGATAGATCGTCAGCTCTCTTGCTAACTGCGCTGTCGCATCTGACAAATGATACAATGCACAGATCGGCTCTAAAAGCAGCAATACTGCTACATTTAAAGCGAAAAGTGCTATGTACGTAATCATTAATAACCGTTTGGTATAGTGCTTTACTTGTTTTAAATCCATTGCGCCGACACACTGTCCGACTACGGTAATCATCGCCAAACCGATCGCACTTCCCGGTATGACTGCAAAACTAGATATGGTATTGGCAACGGAATTGGCTGCAATCCCTACTTCCCCATAGGTAGCAATCAATCCGACCACTAGAATCTTTCCTAACTGAAAGATGCTGTTTTCTAACCCATTCGGAATACCGATTCGTAAAATACGCGCGACCATCTTTGGCTCATAACGGACTTTTAAACTTCCCTTAATATGTATGATATGTTCCTTATTACGCAAAAGCATCATAACCATAACGGCCGCCATTACTCTTGATACTAGCGTTGCTATCCCGGCTCCGGCTACTTCCATATGTAATCCCCAAATTAGGATGCCATTTCCGACTACATTTATAATGTTCATCCATAAGGACACTTTCATCGATACCTTTGAATTTCCCATTGCCCGAAACAGTGCTGCTCCCGCATTATAAAGCGCGATAAATGGAAAGGATGCTGCGGTAATATAAAAATAAATTCTGGCATTTCTCATAACATCTGCTTCAATTCCACCATAGATCAGGGAAAGAATCTGATGATTTAAAATCAGTGCCACTCCCATAAAAATTGTAGACACCCCTGCAATCGCAAGAAATAGCTGATCTGCTGCCTGACATGCTTTTCCTGGTTCCTTATGCCCGATAAACTGTGCCGCCACTACCGCGCCACCGGTTGCAAGAGCGGAAAAAAGTCCAATAACTAGAATATTGATTGCATCGACTAAAGCAATTCCGGATATTGCTGCCTCCCCACATCTAGATATCATCATTGTATCCGCCATTCCGACTGTAACCGCTAAAAACTGTTCAATCACGAGCGGTATAATCAGTTTCTTTAAATCTGATTTTGAAAACATCTTCCCACCTCATTATAAGTTGTCGTATTCCGCCCTGTTTTCGTTCACCCAGAGTACATCTTTTTTATTATGCGACGTAAGTTAAAAAAATGCAACTAAAATCCCCTAAAATACCTTTCTGTTAAAATTTCCTATTGAATCCAAAAATTATTTGCTGATATAATAAAATATAATTTATCGTATTTTTTATATCAATCAAACTATTACATCATTGGAGACTATATTATGATTAAAATAATTGCGACAGACCTAGATGGCACACTGCTTCAAAATGGTGCACAAACAGTAAGTGAACGTGCCATAGAACAGATTATAGCATTAAGTAAAAAAGGTATCTTATTTGTAGCCGCAAGCGGAAGACAATATCCGAATCTATTCCGCTTGTTTGGAAAAGCGAGCGCAAATATGGGATTCATCTGTGAAAATGGTGCCCTTGTCATGTATAAAGACAAAGTGATTTCAAAAAGCAAGATGGATCATGCCCTTGCCTTAGAACTAATGGAAGATATCTATAACCGGGAAGGTTGTGAAGTTCTGATTTCCGGGCAGGCTACCTCTTATCTAAAGCCTAAGACCGAGTCCTATCTATACCGCATGACTTCCATCGTAAAAAATAATGTTATACTTGTGGATGACTTTGCCTCCATTCCGGAAGATATCATCAAAATATCCGCTTATGAGGCAACCGGCATCGTAGAAGGTTCAGCCTCTTATTTTACAGAAAAATGGCAGGATCGAGCAAAATGTACCGTATCCGGCAAGGGCTGGATTGATTTTGTAAATCCGAATGTGAATAAAGGAACTGCCATGAAAAGCCTAGCAACCTATCTAAACATCCCACATGATGAGACAATGGCATTCGGAGATAACTATAATGATTTAGAGATGCTTGATTTTGTAAAATACGGTTACGTGATGGACAATGCAGTGGAAGATATCAAGTCCCGCTACGAGTATCATACTAATCTTGTGGAAGATACCTTAGATGAGATTCTATCAGACATTATGCCGGATTCTCAACTACAGATATAGGATAACTTATATGATTTCATTTGCTTTCCTTATAATCGAAACAAAATTCCAGCTGCAGCCCCGGCAAGAAGCCACACACCGGGATGCAGCTTTCCTAATTGTTTGATCTGCAGAAGGAAAAACACAACCACGGTCAGGATGGCAACCGGCACATTTAGTTTAGTAAGGCCATTTACTTCATCAAACAATGATATTTCAAACAGATTGATTACCGATACCGCAATAAGTCCGGTCACTGCTGGCCGGATTCCATAAAAAATCCCCTTCACTACAGGCTTTTCATTAAAATTATTTAGAAACTTTGCTACCAGTATGATGATGACAAGACTTGGAAATACAAGAGATAAGCTTGCTAAGATGGCTCCTAGTATACCGGCCGCATGATAGCCTGCAAAGGTAGCCATATTGATTCCAAGAGGCCCCGGCGTACTTTGGCTGACTGCCACAAGATCCGCTAACTGCTCTTTTGTATACCAGTCATACTTGTCTGCTAAATCCATTAAAAAAGGAAGGGTAGCCGGTCCTCCTCCTAATGCAAACAGACCAATCTTGCAGAACTCATAAAATAAGATTAGATAAATCATTTTTCTCTTCCTTTCCTCTTCTTTTCTTTTATCTTATACATAAAGATTCCAAGAAGCCCGGTTATGATTACGGCTACTACAGATGGAAGGGAGAACAGAAACGATGCAACAAATACTCCAATAAAGATAAAAGCGCAAAAGTAGTCTTCAATACTTTTCTTTGCCAACGTAATAACGGTCTGCACTAGTAAGGCACATACCACTCCCCTTATTCCCATAAGGGCACTTGCCACCCACACATTATTCATAAATGTAGTTAAAATCCCAGCTATCACTGTGATGATTACAACAGATGGCGTAATCATGCCAAGTGTAGAGATAACAGCACCTATAATTCCTGCTTTCTTATATCCAATAAAAGTAGATACATTCACCGCGATAATACCAGGGGTACACTGTCCCACTGCATAATAATCTAAGATTTCGTCTTCTGTCACCCACTTCTTTTGTTCTACCAGCTCATGCTTTAACATAGGAAGCATAGTAAGCCCTCCGCCAAAGGTCAGCACTCCGATTTTTGCAAATGCAAAAAACAATTCTCCTAATATGCCCATTTCATTTTCTGGTTCCTTTCCCTATTTTTCATATTCTTACTTTCTCTAACTTTCTGCCTAATTATTCATATCACAAATCTTGATTTCATATTGGACATGCCGACATAATATGGTATAATTTTCAATTATGTTACATTTCTATACTTCAAGGTAAACTGTAGAAGATGGATTTGATGATTCTCTTTGCTCTATCTTTCAACATATAAAGGGGGATATTATGAATGAGATTCTAAATGAGAAAATCGTGATGCAATTCTTTTTATCAGAACTAGATCGCGATTCCATCTCATATCTGGCCGATCGGCCATATTACAAGGAAAAGGTACAACGAGTCATAGAAGAATTATTGAAAGCAGAAGGAATGAATGCTAAGATTCAAGCCGCCAAAGCGGTATGGAAAGCTCTATTTGAAGCTTCCATGACTTTCCTGGACCCGGATAAGCAAGGCTATGACAGGTTATTTTCTTATTTTGATGAGTTCGTAGAATTTGAAGAACTGATTTTTGCATCAGACTCTTTTTACCGCGATCACACCCTGCACTGTCTGTGGGTATATTTTTTAGAAGAATATCTGGTGCGTAAAGAAGAGTTTCGTCCATTCTTTACTTCTGTAAATGCGATGGAAACACTGATGGATTCCTTTATGGAACTGATCCAGCAGATTCATTTGGAAGATACCTTTTCCAATGTTGTAAAACTTTCGAACGTCATGCATGCCGAAAAGACCTATGGAGATTCCATTCGGTGTGTCGCTGCTCTTTGCCATGACTTAGGTTATCCACTAAAGAAGATTGAAAAAATCAATTCCTGTATGAAGCAGATGCTTCCATTTTTCTCGGTCCATTCCTATCAGGATTTTGATTTTCAGTTCAATAATGTGCAACAGCAGCAAATTAACAGCTTTATCGACTTTTTAAGCAGTCGTCTGATGGGCAGTCTGCATACGGAGGAGGAGGCGCTTTCATTCTTAGAGACTGAGATTTTGGAAATTGACAGCCGCTCTAACTTAACTGGCTTAAGAAAAGATGCCTTATCGAAACTGACACCCGAACGGATTGAATTAATGCGTGCCAACTTAAACACGGAGCTTACCTTCTCCCGCATACAGTCCGATGTATTATCTTACAGTACAGATTTTGAAGAATACCGTCATGGAATGATGAGTGCCTTTCTACTCGTAAAAAATCTGCATGCGTTTCAAAATCTGGATTATGCCATTGAAAATGACTTTGCAAAAATGAATCTGGATCTGGCCACCTTCAGTGCCAAGCAGACAATTCTGACTTCTATGGCAAACCATACAAGCCCTACCTTCCACATGAAAACAATCCGTTCTAATAATACACTTCTTAGTTTTGTGGATGAGCTAGAAGAGTTCTCCCGGATCTCAAGAGCAAGCCAGAGTCGTGAATATGTAGAGGAATTCTGCTCCACCAAAATTTATCTTGCCGATTCCTGGCTGCATATCGAGTTTCTGATTCCAATAAAAAAGGCTACAGCCAGTTCTTTCATTTCTTTGATGCTTATGTGGAATTCGAGGAACTGATCTTTGCTTCTGATTCCTTTTACCGTGATCATACCCTGCACTGCCTGTGGGTATTCTTTTTAGGGGAATATATCAGACGTCACGAAGAATTCGCTCCTATATTTGAAGATATGACGGAAACATACGATACGGGAGCCATAATTGACAGCCTTTTCGTTCGTCTCGGCATTACTCGCTATTTTGATGATTTTTACCGGCTGTATCGTGACTTAAATATTTATAAAGAAAAAGAAGATGCCATTCGCTGCATCAGTGCCCTTACCCATGATCTTGGCTATCCAATCAAAAAGTTTGCAAAAATCAATAAGAGTATCAAAAAAGTACTTCCGTTCTTCTCCATCGGAGATTACAAAGAATTCTCTTTTGAATATACAAGCCTTCAGCAACATTATATCACCAATTTCATCAATTTTATCAGCAGTGATATTGTCTGCAACCCACAAATCACGCCGGAATTAAAATTCTTTCCTGATTTACTCACATTCGAAGGCACAAAAGCCACAGGCATTAATCTGGAAACAGTCGATTCTCTGACCCAAGAGCAGATTGAACTAATAAAAAAACATTTAAAGATGCCACTTTCTTTTATCCAGTCGGAGGCTAAAACACTTACTTTCACATCCGACTTTCAGAATTATGAACACGGTATGATGAGTGCTTTCTTATTAGCCAAAAATTTAGAGGCCTTTCAAAATATCGCATATGTAGCCGGGGATCACTTTTCCCAGTATTCTGTAAACTACGCGGACTTTATGGCAAAACAGACGATTTTACAGTCCATCGCTTTACATACCAATGCAACACAACGTATTTCAAAAATTGATCCCTATACCTATCTTACCCTTGTGGATGAGTTAGAAGAATTCTCCCGTATCTCAAGAGCCAGCCAGAATCGTGAATTCGTAGCAGAGTTCTGTACTTCTCAGATCTATATGGAGGATCAATGGCTTTGTGTAGATTTCACTTTTGACAATGAAACTCTCGAGAATCTGGATCCAGAACGAGCCTTTAAAGGACGCTGTAAACGATTCTTAACCTTATTTGACATAAAAAATATGGCCCCTTCCCTTAAAATCCGCCTTCGTTGTATCAGCAAATTAAAAGGGAAGGAAGCCATCTATCAATTAGAGCTTGCCAATAAATATGCGGATATCCAGATTAATGGTACATCTGAATATATTCCGCGTTACTTAAAATCAAACGAATTCTATCCAAAAGAAGAATACGCGAAATTATAATCTTACTCTCTTTCCAATTCTTAAATCAAGCGTTCCGGTTCTTTATAAGTTTCCGGAATGCTTGAGATATCAGAACCAAATTCCTGAATTCCGCCTGCATGAGGTGCTAACACTTCTTCATTAAAATAAAACATAAGGCATCCGTCCTGCAGATAGAATCCTGCATTTGGTGCTTCTTCCACTGCGATTTCTCTTGCATTCTCATAGAATCTGTCCGGTTCTTCATTAATGATTGTAGTAAAGGATTCCGATATCATATCATTTACTTCCTGTTCCGTCATATTCATAAGATCCACCGCTGCTAATTTCTTACCAGTTAACAAATCATACGTATAACTTGTCTGAGTCACATTTGGGTAAGCACCGCCAGTCACATGCACATCGGTATAAACGATGGAAATCAGATAATTCTTATTGAATGTCACCTTATAGGTTCGCTCATTGGAATAAGAAGACTGTGCTAAAACATCCTCACTGATATCCTTCGCAGCATCCGCATAATCGGCCATATACTGTTCCCCTGCCTGATTCACTTCTTCTAAAATCAGCTGGTTTACCTGATCGATTGTTGCTAAGTTCTCTGTATTTTTAATCTGTGGATATTTTATACTGTAATGGTATGCTTCCACATCGCCTGTTTCGCCTGTCGTGAGCTTGTCTACAACCTCTTTTTCCTCGAGTTCAAAAGCATCATGCATCTTCTCTGCAGTGGTCATCTCTTCTACTGCACCCACATTTTCATTTTCCACATCTTCCGGAGTCACTTCTGGCTCTTCTATAAAAGCAAGAATCTTCTGTATGTCTGCACTG
>CALZIE010000079.1 GCA_945787565.1 uncultured Lachnospiraceae bacterium | reverse complement strand
TGTTAATGATGTATTAACATTTTGCTTTAACATTGGAAGTCGAGAAAGCAAATATAATCGTTCCAATAACAAGATGATTATAACAATATTAATTTCAAAGGTCAAGTCTTTTCGGTTACAAATTGACTTTTTTTCTTACCATTTTCAACCTTTAAAAATGGCGATTTTGCCTTGATTTTGACACTTTTTTAGAATTTATGTATCAAAAATTGTAGCAACTATTTTTACCATTTTTAAGTAAAAATGAACCTTCTTTTTAATCGTTTTCCTCTATCTTGTCTTTTGCTTCTTCCCAGTCAATTCCATTCTTTCAATTGGCATCATATGTAATTAATGAAATTCGATTCTTCATGACTTGGATGTGACATTTGATCGATTCTATTTAATTCATATTGCCCTTCGGTTTTGACTTGATTATATAATGCCTTAGTTTTGTGTCAAAGATATGTCATGGTTTTGTCATAAATAGATTATTTTATCAAATTTAATAATTGCTTCCTATTATTAAAGAATAAAGAGGCCTTCAACGTCCCTTTTGGTTAGGACTTGAAAGCCTCTTCTGCTTATACTTCGTTACTTGTTTTAAACAATTTTACGTTCCTTCATTCATTGTGCATATAAGACATACTTTACATATTCTATATAATCTAATGGTGACTTCTCTGTCTTATTCACTTAGGATCCGTTCTACTGTCTTCTGCATTTCTTCTGCCTTGCACACAGTATTATGAAGAATTGGGGCTGTGCGGATTTCTTCAATTGCCTGTGGAATCTTTGTTCCTGATATATCGGAAAGCTTATCAATTAGTTCAAAGTCTGAAATTTCTCTATCAGCTGGATGGATGGCAGACATCACGCTTCTTGCGAATTTATATGGGCTGGCTGTTGATACAATCAGAGTTTTTGTGCCATCCTTCGTCTGAGTTTGATAGTCTTCATAAACACTTGCCGCAACTGCAGTATGGGTATCAATTACATAATGATCTGACTTATAAATCTTTTCAATCATATCACAAATCTGCCTTTCTGTTGCATAACCTCCAACGAAATCTGAAAGGCGCTTTTTCATCTCTGGCGTAATCTGATAGCATCCTGTTTCTTTTAGTGATGTCATAAAGGACTGATTCTTCTTGGCATCTTCTCCTGCAATCTTAAATATTAAACGTTCTAAGTTGCTGGAGATTAAAATATCCATAGATGGAGATGTGGTCAGGATGAACTCACGGTTACGGTCATAGATTCCAGTCGTAAAGAAATCATATAATACTTTATTTTCATTAGACGCACAAATTAGCTTGTGAATTGGGATTCCCATTTCCTTTGCATAGTAAGCTGCAAGAATATTACCAAAGTTTCCGGTCGGAACAACTACATTTAACTCCTCTCCCTCTTTTAATACTCCCTTTCTAATTAGCTCTACATAAGAATAGACATAATATACAATCTGCGGAACAAGTCTTCCGATATTGATAGAATTTGCAGAAGAAAATCGGTAACCTTTTTCTTTTAATTCCATAGCAAGCTGTTTATTCCCAAAGATTTTCTTTACTCCGGTCTGTGCGTCATCAAAGTTTCCTTCAATTCCAATTACATAGGTATTGTTACCTTTCTGGGTAATCATCTGCATTTCCTGTACTGCACTGACACCGTCTTTTGGATAGAAAACTATGATTTTTGTTCCTGGCACATTTGCAAAGCCTGCTAATGCAGCCTTACCAGTGTCTCCAGAAGTGGCAGTCAGAATAACAATCTCTTCTTTTATCTGATTCTTTTTAGCAGCCGTCGTCATTAAATGAGGCAGAATGGATAATGCCATATCTTTAAAGGCAATTGTTGATCCATGGAACAGCTCTAAATACCAGGTACCGTTTGCTTCTCTAACAGGTGCGATCTGAGGTGTATCAAATTTCTGATCATATGCTTTCTTGATGCAGTCTTTCAATTCTTCTTCGCTGAAATCTGTTAAGAATAATTTCATGACCTCATACGCAATCTCCTGATAGCTCATCTTAGAAAGTGCAGCAAGATCTACATCCAACGTAGGTATGGACTGAGGTACATAAAGCCCTCCATCGTCTGCCAGACCTTTTAATATTGCCGCGGATGCAGTTACTGTCTCATCTGTATTACGGGTACTCTGATAAAGTAAGTTCATAGCTTTCTCTCCTTTTTCACTTCTATCTTTCTTAGTTCTATTTTCTTATTTCTATCTTCATATTTCTATCTTGCTCATTTCTATCTTTGCGCCTTTTTCCATTCTTATAATAAATATGCCGATGAAACTATTTTATTTTAACACTTTAACTTGTGAATGCAATTTTTGGTATTATATCACGCTTTTCCAATCTTTACAAGATGATTCCATTTTTCTCTTTTCGAGATGGCCCTTTCTTGAATGATGGATGATTACGGTAAGAGAATAACCGGTCTGTTATGCTCTTTTGAATACATGCAAAGATTTGCAGTACAAAGTGGATTGTTTATTAGTTTTTTGTCGGTATAAGTCGATATATAGAATAGTAAATGAAATTTTTGAAGATTTTTAGAAAGGGATAACGTATGAGTATAAAAACCGGCGTATCACATGCCAGGAAAGCAGATGGAACTGACTACTATCGTTCTTCCATTACATTTCAGAATAAACATATCAGCCTTGGGAGCTTTTCTGACAAGGAAATGGCACATCAGGCTTATCTAACAGCTTCATCCCTTCTTAATGGAACGCTTGTGGCTGATATTGATTCTTATCAAAAGTCTTCTCACATCCTATCCTTTGATAAATGGGTGATGCTTGTTAATCTAAAATGTCACGGAATTTACTGTCGAAATCCTATTTTCTTGCAAAATCGCTATTTTGTCTACTATTTGGATGAGCGAACGCCCCTTAAGTTTGATGCGGATGACCTGTTTTACTATATGAGCCATAAAATCATGAGAAGAGGTGGACATCTGTTTGTCTCTGATTATGGAATGCAGGTGAATATTCTCTCTCGTTACGGAATTAAGAATTATGCCGTAGCCGGAAGAGATTATCGGTTTGCAAATGGAGATCCATTCGACTTCCGCTATGGCAATATTGAAATCATCAATCGCTATCATGGTGTACATAAGACAATCAAAAACGGAAAGGACTTATATGTTACAAAAATTCTGATTAATGGAGAATACATTGTTGGAAAGTATGAAACAGAGACAGAAGCTGCAATTGCTTATAACAAGGCAGCGCACCTTTTAAAAGAAAAAGGATTCTTTAAAGACTTTCCGGAGAATTATATTGAATCGATTGATGAGATTTCTTATGCCAAAATTTATAATCAAGTACGCATCAGCAAGAAAATACGGTCTTTTGTAGTACAGAATATCTAAAAATATTTTTTTCAAAAAAAGTGTACCCTTTTTCAAATTTTGTGTTATAATATAGTTATATTTTTCTTCTTCCATTTTCATAGTTCAATGGAATGAGCCATCTTCGGAATTTTGAAACATTCGTATGATTTGTTTCTTCCGTGAGGTGGCTCATTTCTATTTCTATTTCTATTTCTATTCTTTTTTCACTTCTATCCGTTACTCTATCTTCTATTTCTTTTTTTAACTAACTTTCCCTCTTTATCTCCTGGCACAAGAAGGCGGCTCGATACTTCAATCATGCATGCTGATAGGAATGCCTGGACTGTAATGCTTAATGAAAACCAATGTTCTGCTATAAATGCTGTCACTCTCTTATTTGGATCTAGGTAAGCAAAAAAGTCTCCTCCTAGCAGGAATTTTTGATTTACCATTGCAAGAAACGTAAAGAACGGATTTAATATGAAAACTACCACCCGACTTTGATATGTAACTTCACTTGCTCCATAATATAATCCCCAGTAATTCCCGTATGCTCTGAAATGGGCTACAATCTCAGGACCAAAGAAAAGAAAGGGAAGCCCTCCTACTAATGCGATTAGCACCAGGTAGGAAGCCACTATGGCTGTTACTGTCTTCTTACACAGACAGGAGAATATCATCCCTATACTGCCTGCGAAGATAGCAGCTATAAGCGTCAGAAACATAAATACCATAATATCTCCCAATGTGATTCCCCCAATGGAGAATACAACAGATATGATAGGAAGAGAAGAGATTACCAAAAGCATCATAATGCTGATTGCAGAAGCTAGTTTACCGAGGATAATACCTCTTCTGCTAATCTTAGTGGTAAGTAAAATATCTAACGTCTGCTTTTCCCGTTCGGTTGCAATGGATGTAGCCGTGAGCGCTGGAACAATGGCTAATACAAGGACAAATTCAATCCCAGTTATTATCCCATACATCGTCAGAACATCTGCATAATCTGCTTGCAGAGTATTTCCAGTCCTACGAAATGTAAGATAAAATGCAAACAATCCGAATAAGGCCAAAAAGCTATTGTAAAGAATCAACATAACCGCTGTTTTCTTCATCCGGGCATTCTGCCTGATCTCTTTTATAAAAATGGGATTCCAATGCAACATCTGCTTTTTCTCTCCTTTCCTGTCATATCTATTTCTTATGTACTTTGCTATCGCTTTTGAAAAATAAAATATTATGTCACTTGCAAGAAGATAGATTCTAGTGTGCTTTCTTCTCGAGTGAAGGAAGCAATACCTACACCTTCTGAAACCAGGCTAGAAAGCAGTTCAGACTCTTTTTTTAGATTATTTTGACTAAAGTTGATTGATATATTATTTCCTTTAATCGCAATATTGCTTACAAGCGGATGCGCCTTTAATATCGCTACTGCTTTTTCTAATTCTGTCACTACTTCCATTCGGATCAGATTTCTGGCCATCTTCCTATTCCTAATCTCATCCATACTTCCCTGCAACACTATTTTTCCTTCATTTAAAATTCCAACGCTTGTGCATATAGCAGAAAGCTCATTTAAATTATGAGAACTTATAAAAATAGTCACATTCTCTTCGGATAGCCTTTTTACAATCTGTTCAAACTGAATCCGTTCGCGTATCTCTAATCCGGAAGCCGGCTCATCAAGTATAAGAAGTTTTGGTTTATGTACCATTGTCCTTGCAAGACACAGTCTTTGCTTCATTCCTCTTGAAAGACTGTCAACATACTGATCCTCCTTGCCGGCAAGATTCATAATCATCAAAAGCTCAGCAATCCTTTTCTTTTTTGTGTTCCCTGCATATCCATAGATGGATGCATAAAACTCCATATATTCCTGGACCGTCAGATTATCATAGATGCCAAAGAAATCGGGCATATAACCAAGCATGTTTTTGCGCTTTGCTGCATATTTAAGGATATCTATACCATCTAAAGACACTTCGCCATTATCGGGTCTTAAAAGCCCGGCTAAAATCTTCATTGTAGTTGTCTTGCCGGCTCCATTCTTCCCGATAAATCCGAATATTTCTCCATCTTTAATCTGCAGGTTCAAATCCTTTAAGACTGCCTGTCCATGAAAACTCTTCTGCAACCCTTTAATCTCTAGCATTATCTGACCTCCCCTGAATAAGAAAGATATGGTAGGATCTGTGAGTATATAAGATCTGAACTATTCTGCTTAATTTTCACTTCAAGGACCTGATCCTCTCCTAAATAATCTTTTAACATCTCTCCTTGCAGCATATCTACCTCAAAACTACTCTTCCTAATCTCTTCTAATGTCCATCCTTCATTAATCCCTATCACATGTTCCGGCTGTTCTGCCAGTGTATCAATCAGCAGTTCTTTGTCGTTCAAGACGTTTTCAAGACCACCAGAGCAAAAGATTCTATCATATTCACCGGTCACTTTATTACGGAAGTAAATATCTCCGCTAAACTGTGGAATATAGGATTCTGAAGCAGTCCTATTAAAGAATTTAGAATAATAGATTGCAGTTACTTTCTCTGAATCCGGAAAATAATACTTCAAAACTATCGTATCCGCTAAAAGATAACGATAGCTATCATTATCAAAAGTCCCCTCTATCACATGCAGATACTGATCCATATATGGCACAAATGCTCCCTGATCTGAGATATAATCCACATCGATTGGAACTACTACCATGCTGTTTCCATATCCCCCTCTTCTGTTAAGAATAGATGCAATCGGAATATTGGAATCCGGTTCCTCTTTAAAGGCAATTACATACGCCTGCCCATTCTTCTCATATAACTCTCCCAATATATACTGAATAGCATATTCCTTTCGATAATCTTCCTCGGTAACCTCTTCCGTCTTCTCCTCCGCTAGTTCTAAAATTATATCTGAAAAATAAAGCATATCACGGTTGCCTATAAAATCGGTGTCTTTCCCCTCTGTTTCAACTGTTTCTTTCCCTTTTAACTCTCCTAATGATACCAGTGCTCCGTTACAATATAAATAAGCTTCTGTCAAACTGTCATCAGACACATTGGTTATCATCCCTGATATGCCTTCTGGAGTCATCGTAATCTTTCCTTCTAATGGTGCACATGCTTGTGCATGATACGTTGCATAAAAGTAATTCTTACTAAAAGCTCTCGTATCCTGAACTATAATGCTTGCTGTATCTGAGTCATAGGCTACCCCTTGTGTATATTCTCTTCCATTTTCATCGTCATTTCCGGCCTTAGTTATATACTCTGCTGAATAATCACTATAATAGGGAAAACTGTCCCTTCCTACTATAAGCGTACTAGTCTGGCCTAACGTAATCTCATGTTTTTTCATGAACGGAAGGCTAATGGTGAAGGCTACCTCTCCATTCATCGTCTGAGACTTAGGCTCATACTGTTCAATATTTATATACCCTGCATAGGCTTCTTCAATCCTTGTTTTCTTTCCAACCAAAAACAGAAGTGAGAAAAATAAAACAGAAAGCATTGGTACAAGAAGATAAAGGAACTGCTGTCTGCGCTTCTTATGTAAAATGAGATAAAGTACTGGCCCGATTAAAAGAATATAAAAGATAATTACAACCACATATATTGAAATAGACGGCATCTTATCCGTATCCGAATGCTCTAATACATTGGAAAGCAGATATCTGGAAGAGAATCCATACAACTCATTCTGAAGCCTTTCTTTTGCTGTGTCAGACTGATTCTCCAATACGGTACTTACCACTCCTGCCTGAAAGAATGTAACATCGGTTGTATTGGGGTCTGAAAAAGAAAAGGAAGCGATTTCAATGGTTCCTTTCCCGAGACTCAGCCTCCATAAAAGGGGCATACCATCCATCTTCGCAACCACTAATGCATCCTCCACGGTGAATGTAGCTACTTTCTTTATTTCCGCTTGATATATAAAATCCGAGATGGACCCTTCCTTTATCATTGACGTTCCTGCATACATCTTCTGTATACCCTTCTCCTGATTCATGGAAGATTCATTACGTGAAAGAATGGTAATTCGTTCATTTTCATAATCACTGATTTTCTGGCACAGCACATCCGCCTCATCTTTCGGAATAAGACTGATTTCTTTTTCCAATATCTCTTCTTCATTCCCTCCCAGGTTAAATGTGCCATTATCAAGAAAAGCTGACATAGATGCTATGCCATGCTCTCCCGACCCAAAGACGATCGTCCTTCCTGACTTCACAAATGCTGTCAGAGCCTCAATCTGAGGCTCTGACAAAGAAGAAATATCAAAATTATCAACCACTATCATATCCATAAAATCAAGTCCCGATAGCGTTTCCGGGAGAGTTTCTTTTTCTAATGCCACGGTCTTACTTCCAAAACTCTCAAAATAGGACAGTGCTTCCGGTGTTTCGCTTAACAGCCCGATTACTTCATAGTTTCCGTAATTCACAGCTAAAAGATCGACTTGCTGCTCTGCTATGACTTTCTCATTCTCTATAACCTGTACTAAAAGTGCCTCGGTATAGCCATTAATTGAAACCGGTACCATAATCTTGGTTTCCTCCCCAGTTTCGGTAGTAAAGCTTCTAGAATACTGACTATTAACACCATCCTGGTTTATACAGGTGACTGCAAGTCTTCCTTCCACCTTCTCTGTTACCTCAAAAATCTCAGCCGATACCTGAAGTGTCCTTCCGTATCGTATAATCCCATCAATTCCTAATGTAACATTGATCTTTGTATTTCCAGTCTGAAAAACAATCTGCGATTCCTTGCTTTCATCCGCATAGACAGTTAGCCTTTTTCCCGAGTATGTAAAAAAACAAAGAAAAAAAGAAAGAATAGCACACACCACAAAGTAACAACTAGCATGGATTCTATTTTTATGTTGAAATCGGATGCTTCTATTTTGTCTCATATGCGTGTGCCTCCTTTCTTCCTTCTTCTATAACAGTGGAAGAACCACCTTAAATTCTGTTCCATCCAAATCACTCTTTACCGATATAGTTCCATGATGCATCTCTATGATATTCTTTGCGATCGCAAGCCCCAGACCGGACCCGCCTTTTTCTTCACTTCTTGATGGATCAACTCGATAAAACTTATCAAACACATTGGACAGTTCCTCTTCCGGTATCACTTGGCCATAATTAATAACCGATACAGAAACACTCTTAATCTCTTTTTTCACACAAAGTATAATATTCTTTCCAGATGCTCCATACTTAATTGCATTACCAATCAGATTAGCAAATGCTCTTGCAAGCATATTTCCATCCGCCTGAATGATTACATTCGGCTGATTCGTTCGAAACGCATATTCCATGGAGTTCTCCTCAAAGCTTGGATAGAACTCATCTAAAAGCTGCTCCATCATTTTAACCAAGTCAACGGAATCCTCATAAAGCTTCACTTCCCCAAACTCAAATTTTGTATAGGAGAATAAGTCTTCAATCATCTTTTCAAGCCGTTTTGACTTATCATAAGCAATCTTAATGTACTTTTTCTGTACCTCGCTTGTAATATCCTCTCTCGCTACCAAATCCAGATATCCAATAATTGAAGTAAGGGGAGTTCTAAGGTCATGCGCCACATTTGTGATCAGTTCATTCTTCTTTTCCTCACTCTTTCGCTCATTTTCAATAACAGACTTAATATCCCCTGCCATCTTATTGAGGTTCTTAGCGATATCCGTAAGCTCATCATCATATTTCACTTCAATCTTTGTATCAAAATTTCCAACGGAAAGCTTTGTAATACCATCCTTAATATGTGCCATATAGGTACTGAATCGTTTTGTAAAATATAAAAAATATGCGGTGAATAAGAAAAACGCGATAACGATGCCACCTATCAAAATAAGAAGCAATGTGCCCCCATCGATTGGGCTTGCTGCCGTCACGCTGCTTTCCTTATAAGAGTTAGAAATGCCATATGTATTCTCACCGGCAATATAATTCAAGTACCCGCTGTTGTTGCTCTGAATTCTTTGGGTCGATTCTTCATTCATAATTCGATATATAAAATAGCCAATCAGAAAAAGGAAGCCTTCCGTCACGAATGTCAGGAACATGCTTAACAGGCTGTATAGCAAAATCTTAAATCGAAAGCTCTTTAACACACCCTGATTCATAAAACCCCTTCTTTACTTTTCAATTTTGTAGCCAACACCCCATACTGTCTTAATAATCTCTGCATTTCTCGAATCCATCTCAATCTTTTCACGAAGTCTTCTGATATGTACCATTACGGTATTATTCGCTTCATACATTTTCTCATTCCACACTCGTTCAAAAATCTCATCCGTGCTAAACACCCTGCCCGGATTCGACGCCAATAAAAACAAAATATCGAATTCAATCGGCGTCAGTCTGATTTCTTTCCCATAAGAAATCACGCGGTGTGTCTCCTTATTAATCGTAATATGATTCAACACAATTTCCTTATCATTCTTCTGTTCATACGTACCCGGATTAAACTTTATAAACCGTCTTAGCTGTGACTTCACCCGTGCAGTCAGTTCCAACGGATTAAACGGCTTAATCACATAATCGTCCGCACCAGAAGAAAGTCCAATAATCTTATCCAAGTCTGCAGACTTGGCGCTCAGCATAATAATAGGGATGGTGCTCTTCTCACGAATCATCTTACACATCGTAATCCCATCCATCCCCGGCATCATTATATCTAGAATTGCCAGCTTAATATCTTCCTTTGCCAAAATATCCAGGCCTTCCTTCGCATCATATGCCTTAAACACCCGATACCCATCACTTGCCAAATGAATCTCTACCAACTCCGCAATTTCCTTATCATCATCGACCACTAAAATATCGATTGGATTCATCTTATACCCCCACTTCTATCTACTACAACTAAACTTATCTTATCATACGCCTATATGAAAATCTTTACTTTTTTCTTACAAATCCTTGAGATTATTCTACATACAATGCCCATATTTTAACCTTTTTTCCATCATTTTTCAACCCTGTTCATCTACCATCTGCCACTATTCCATTTATCTTCCTTACTTCTTACAATTTCCGCATAAAATCCCCTTAATCTTCCCTGCGCCGCTCAGCCTCACAAAGACGCTCTACGCCCTTAGAGCCGCCTCCTCCTCGTGAGGCACTCTGTCAGGCGAAGCCTGGCGCAGCCGCTTTGGTTAAAGTCGCCATACAATAGATGAACTCGTAGCTTTAACTACGAGACAGCAGGCGGATGACGCTGGATGGCTGGATGCTTCACTAACCGTGGGGGATATTATTCAATAAGTCTGACTCTGAGCAAACAGAACATAAAAAAATCCTTGAATATCAGACATTGTATTAAAATGTCTGATATTCAAGGATTTT
>CALZIE010000078.1 GCA_945787565.1 uncultured Lachnospiraceae bacterium | reverse complement strand
TTTGTTTATTCATATGACCCGGTGCAAATAAATAAGGAACTGTGTTTCTGTAATTAACACTTCCTTATATACATCCATACCGTCACCAAGATAAATAACTGGCTGTCCTATTTCATTGATCTGTTTTATAATCTCATGAATATCTGTAGCAGTCTGTTCCTGTATAATCGTAAACTTTTCGTCTTTAAACTTATATAAACCTGTATAAACCTGATTTCTTCTTGCGTCCATTAACGGACAGATCACACGATCCGTTCCGCACAGATTGTATGCGAGCGCATCCACCGTAGGAACTCCGATTAACGGCTTTTCAAGCGCTAACCCAAGACCTTTCGCTGTAGCAGAACCAATTCGAAGCCCCGTAAAAGAGCCCGGTCCCTTTGCAACCGCGATGGCATCAATTTCACTCAATTCCAGTTCAATCATCTTTACAATCTCGTCAAGCATTGGCAATAATGTCTGAGAATGTGTTTTTTTATAATTAACTGTATATTCCGCTAACATCGCACCCTCTGTCACTACTGCAACCGATGCGACAAGACCGGAACTATCAATCGCTAATATCTTCATATAACCGTATCCTTCCTAGTCTAGTGTAATCCTACGATAATCATAGCCCTTTTTAAGATCTTTTTCAATGTAAATATTTCTCTTATCTTTCGGAAGCAGTTCTTCAATCATTCCTGCCCATTCCACTAAACAGACACCTTCACCATAGAAGTAGTCCTCATACCCGATCTCATCCATTTCCTCAATGTCCGCAATGCGGTACACATCGAAATGATAGAACGGAAGTCTTCCTTCTTCATAAACTTGTACGATTGTAAAAGTCGGAGAACTGATTGGCTCAGTAATTCCAAGACCAATCGCAAACCCTTTTGTGAATTCAGTCTTGCCAACACCTAATTCCCCCGACAGACAATACACCTCGCCTGCCTTAGCCTGTTCACCAAGACGTTTTCCTAATTCAAATGTATCCTTTGCGCATAAACTCTCTACTATCATGCTTACTCCTTACAAACTATCTCTTTAACTTGCAAGCTTTCTTCTCCACATGATCTCTTACGAGTGCCTTGAAACCATTCAGATTTTCCCCTAGATTCTCTTTTGGAATAATATACGCTCTTGTTAAAGATAAATATAAATAAATCGCACTGCCAGTTTCCACTACCTTGCGGACATCCTTCCAGTTAAGCGCAAGCTGTTCGCCGCTCTGACTTACCACAATCGCCTCTTCATTCGCCACATACTCTAATGGTTTCTGAAACATCGGGGTAAGCTTTACCTGTTTTGCTGACTTATAAAACAGTAGAATCGGATTAATAATGGTAAACATACATGCAATCAAAATCAATAATGCATTATTAAATGCAGAACCCTCTCCCGCTCCTGTAACTAAAAGAACAAAAGCGCCTCCACTAATGACCAGATTCACAACTCCGGATACTCCTATATATGCATGATGCATCATAAAGCGATACATATCTTTCACGCCTACCTGAGTACTAAACTTAACTTCTTCCATATAGCCTCCTTTATCATAAGGTGCATTTTTCTTATCATATGCCTGCCTTTTTGCCAAACTTTCGTCCCCACCAGAACTCATTTTAAACGTTTGTCTTCTGCGTGCATACATTGCCCATTATAGCATATAATCATATAATTTCAAGCCCTGTACCAAAGCCACCCCCCCTTAAACACTGATAAAATGGTACTGCTTTGGGGTTAAAAAATTATATATGGATTCTTACCGAAAAACTGCCGAAACACTCACTTTTTCTAAAATAAATTTTATTTTGACAAAAAGAAAAGCTAGAGTTCTACTTTTATCGAACTTCTAGCTTTTCTTTTCTGACATTACTGCCATCTTTAAATTATTCCCCTTTTAAGATATGACTGATCTTCTTATAGATTGCCACGGTAATAACAGAAACCGCTGTGCCTTTAATTAAATTAAATGGTGCCACGGCTAAGACAACGAACGTAAACATGCCTGTGATTGCTGCATTCTTCTCACTTCCCATGCTAATTAACGCATCAAGCGGCATCTGGAATACTTCCGCATACTTTGGAAGCAATACGAACGCATTTAACACACATCCAACAACAATCATAACAAGTGTGCCAACTGTCAGCCCGATGATTGCGGACTTTTTCCCCTTCTTCATATAGTAAATGAAGGAGGCCGGGATGATAAAGGAACAGCCAATTAAAAAGTTTGCGAATTCCCCAACGAACATAGTCTGTGTGCCAGTAAGTAAAAGATTTAAAAATATCTTGATAAACTCAATGACAACACCAGCTACCGGCCCTAATGTAAATGCTCCGATAATAACCGGAAGCTCACT
Organism: uncultured Lachnospiraceae bacterium; assembly: GCA_945787565.1. Taxonomy (GTDB): domain Bacteria; phylum Bacillota; class Clostridia; order Lachnospirales; family Lachnospiraceae; genus Lachnoclostridium. The sequence continues at coordinate 8,352 of CALZIE010000078.1, read as the reverse complement.
TAAATCAATTTTATAAAAAGCAGGCAGAAAACCTAATGGAATATCAAATAGCATCAACACAACCGAAATGGCTGAAAGCATTGCGATAATGGTAAGGCGCTTTACCTTTAATTTTGAATTCTTTCTTGGTACCCCTCTTTTTTTTGCAATCACTACCTCTGCTGCATAGGCAGACAGTATCACTATTGCGATAATTCCTACACATAAAAGTAAGAATCCGACATTACTTCTTGCAATGTCCATTAACTTCGATAAATTCTCCATAACATTCTCTCCTTTTTGTTGTTAAGGACAATTCCTCCTGGTGCTTTTAAACAAAGAACATACCATCTTTTCCTGCCAATCAAAAAAGCCCTGAAAGTTTCCTTTCAGGGCTTTGATTGTTTACTAAAGCAAAGGACCGGTCATTCCTGATACAGACTTTTTTGATAGTATCTGTCATCTTTCCTAAACCATACCTGCGATGTTCTATGCTAAAGCTTCTTCTCTCATCCAGACTTTACTGTCGGTTTTGGAATTTCACCAAATCAGCGAGTTTTCACACTCGGTCGCGGACTATAACCGCCGGTCGGGAATTACACCCTGCCCCGAAGAATTTCCTTATAATTTCTTTTACTTCCACAGTGTATCGCACTTTACTTTTACTGTCAATCTATTTATTATCTAAGATCATGCTTAACTGGATTCTTCTCTTTGGAATATCCACGCTTAATACTCTTACTTCGACTACATCGCCTACATTCACAACATCAAGAGGATGCTTTACGTAACGATTCTTAGACATCTGGGATACATGCACAAGACCATCCTGATGAACACCGATATCCACGAACGCACCGAAATCAATTACGTTACGTACGGTTCCCTTTAAGATCATGCCTTCTGTTAAGTCCTTCATATCTAAAACGTCCGTTCTTAAGATTGGCTTTGGCATCTCTTCACGAGGATCACGGCCTGGTTTTTCTAATTCCTTCACGATATCATTTAACGTGATTTCACCAATACCAAGTTCTGCTGCTAACTTCTTCTTATCCGGAATCTTGCTTCCTAAGTTTGATAAGCCTTCTAACGAATCAGTCGCCATATCCATCTTAGAAACCACTGCTTCACTAGTCGCATGTGTTTCCTGTCCCATTGCTGCAAATAATGCATTTCCAAGTGCAGTTCCGGTCTTCTTCACATGCATACCTTTTTCATTACGTTCCATGCGATTTCTCTTAACCGGAGTCTTTGCTGCCTTTTCTGCGAGTTCCGTTGCCTCACGCTGTTGCTTTTGAACCTCTTTGATATCCGCTGTTGTAAATCCTAAGCTTGCTAACAGCTTTTCTGCTGCTGCGTAAGATTCTGGATGTACGCTTGTATCATCAAGAGGATTGTCTCCTTCATGGATTCGTAAGAAACCAGCACACTGTTCATATGCCTTTGGTCCAAGCTTTGCAACCTTTAATAACTGCTTACGGCTTGTAAAACGCCCATTTTCTTCACGATAAGATACAATATTCTTCGCGATTGTCTTAGAGATACCGGAAATGTACTCTAAAAGGGATGCAGATGCCGTATTTAAATCCACACCTACTTTATTTACACAATCTTCTACAACTGCATTTAAGCTTTCTGTTAACTTCTTCTGATTCATGTCATGCTGGTACTGACCAACACCGATGGACTTTGGATCGATCTTTACTAATTCTGCAAGTGGATCCTGAAGACGTCTTGCGATGGATGCCGCACTTCTCTGTCCTACATCAAAGTTCGGGAACTCTTCTGTCGCAAGCTTGCTTGCGGAGTAAACAGAAGCACCTGCTTCGGAAACGATGATATACTGAACCGGACGGTCAATCTCTTTTAATAATTCCACGATTACCTGCTCGGATTCACGACATGCGGTACCATTTCCGACAGAAATCAATGTAATATTATATTTTTCAATTAAGTCTTTTACGATTCTTTTCGATTCTTCTACCTTATTCTGTGGAGCAGTTGGATAAATAACGACGGTATCTAATACCTTTCCTGTCTCATCTACAACTGCGAGCTTACAACCGGTACGGAACGCCGGGTCCCAGCCAAGCACAACCTGTCCACGAATTGGAGGGGACATTAAAAGCTTTGTTAAGTTCTTTCCGAATACCTTCATTGCACCATCTTCCGCTTTTTCTGTTAAATCATTGCGGATTTCACGTTCAATGGCAGGTGCAATCAGACGGTCATAACTATCCTGAACGGCTTTCTTTAAGATTGCTTCTGTATAAGAATTATTGCCTGTGATCACACGCGCCTCTAAGTAAAGAAGGATTTGATCGACTGGCGCATTAATCTTCACAGTGATCACCTTTTCGCTTTCCCCACGGTTTAATGCAAGGATACGGTGACCAGCGATTGTGCTGATCTTCTGCTCGAATTTATAATACATTTCATAAACGGACTCTGCATTCTCGTCCTTAACCGCAGAACTAATTGTTCCTTCCTCTCCGGTTACACGACGGATATAGCTTCTGTATTCCGCATTATCGGAAATAGATTCTGCAATGATATCCATTGCTCCATTCACAGCTTCCTGTGCGTTCTTTACTTCCTTTTCTGCTGACACATACTTCTCAGCCTCTTCTAAAACAGGAGCAGTTGCATTCTGCAGAAGAATATATTCTGCTAAACCTTCTAAGCCTTTTTCCTTCGCAATGGTCGCTCTTGTTCTTCTCTTTGGACGGTATGGACGATATAAATCTTCCACTACTACAAGAGTTGTTGCTTCCACAATTGATTTCTTAAGCTTGTCCGTAAGTTTACCCTGTTCTTCGATGCTTGCTAATACAGTTGCTTTTCTATCTTCAAGATTTCTCAGGTATATAAGTCTCTCATTTAGGTTACGAAGCACTTCATCATCTAAAGATCCTGTCACTTCTTTACGATAACGGGCAATAAAAGGAATGGTGTTACCTTCGTCGATTAACTTTACAGCTGCTTCCGCCTGCTCTAAACGTATCCCGAGCTCATCCTTTAACTGTTCTAATATATTCATTCTTAATTCCTCATACTTTCTTACTGTCCGCTGTTCTGCGTCCATTTTTCACACTCTATCATACCACCGAAAAGTTCCAAAATCAACGTTTTTCCATCCAGTAAGTAGGAAGCATTCCCAAGAAATAAAGTAGCCTCACGCTCTAAACTTCCCAAAGAAAAAAGAGCAGGACTGCTATTTAAGGAGGGAACGCTTTTCTTTCCCTCTTCTTAAATAACAGCCCTGCTCTTTTCTTTGAACAGATTTACTATCCGACAAGTTCTGTTCCATATGTTAGTTTATAAAGTCCGGCATAAATGCCATCCTTCTTAAGCAGATCCGCATGACTTCCCTGCTCTTTAATTCCATCTTCCGTCAATACAAGAATATTCTTTGCATTCTTAATCGTAGACAGACGATGCGCGATTACAAATGTTGTACGATTCTTCGCTAACTTCTCTAACGATTCCTGTACCACCTTCTCAGACTCATTATCAAGAGCCGAAGTTGCCTCATCGAAAATTAAAATCGGCGGATTCTTTAAGAATACTCTCGCAATGCTTAAGCGCTGCTTCTGACCACCCGAGAGCTTCACACCACGCTGACCGATATACGTATCATATCCATTTGGAAGCTCCATAATGAATTCATGAGCATTGGCATTCTTCGCCGCCTCGATTACCTCTTCTCTCGTACATCCTGGCTTTCCATAACCAATGTTGTCCGCTACCGTTCCTGCGAACAAATATACATCCTGCTGCACGATACCGATATTCTGACGAAGAGACTGTAAGGTAATCTTCTTAATATCCATTCCATCAATCGTAATCGTTCCGCCCGATGTCTCATAAAATCTTGGAATCAGACTGCACATCGTAGACTTTCCAACACCAGAAGATCCTACAAGCGCTACATAATCGCCTGCTGGCACCTTTAAGTTAATGTCATGGAACACATCGTCTAATCCTTCTTCATACTTAAAGGATACTCCTTTAAACTCAATATCCCCTTTTACATCTTTAAGTGGCTTTGCATCCGGATCATCCACAATATCAGGCTCGGTCTCCAACACTTCCATAAATCTGGAGAAACCGGTAATACCGTTTTGGAACTGCTCCGTAAAGTTAATTAACTTCTTAACCGGTTCAATGATATTATTCACATATAAAAGGAATGTCAGAAGATCACTTAACTTAATTCCGCCTTTCGCAATTAAAAGACCGCCGCCTGCGATAACCGCCACATTAATCATGGATGTGAAAAATCCAAGTCCAGAATGGAAGGTTGCCATCTGCCAGTAAGCATGGCTTTTGCTATCTACAAAGCGCTGGTTATTCACACGGAATTTCTCCAGTTCCTTTTCTTCATTTGCAAATGATTTCACTACTCTGATTCCAGACAGATTGTCTTCGATTCCTGCATTGATTTCCGCGATGCTTTCACGGTTCTTACGAAACGCGCGGTTCATTTTGCCTTTCATCATATAAGCAAATGCAAACATAATTGGAATGAATGTGAACAGAATCAGCGTCAGCTTCCAATTAATCCTCACCAGAATCACAAATGCACCAATAAACTTAATAATGGAGATTATGATATCCTCCGGACCATGATGACATAACTCCGTAATATCGAATAAGTCATTTGTAATACGAGTCATTAGTAACCCGGTCTTCTGATTATCATAATAGTTAAAGGACAGTTTCTGAAAATGAGCGAAGATTTCATTTCGCATGTCATATTCCATCTTTGCTCCCATAATATGCCCTTTATAAGAAATAAAGAAATTACAGAACAGCTCTAAAAGAGCAAGGCCTACTAACACTAACATCAGTTTCACAATAATATGAATGGCATCGCTAATTTCATACTGAATCAATACGGTGTTCGTAATATAGCGTACAATCAGCGGATAAATCAATGTAATTGCGGCTGCCATAAAAGCACAGAGCATATCTGCAATAAAAAGCCCCATATAAGGCTTATAGTAAGATAAAAACTTTTTTCCCCGTTTGTTCATTCCTCACCTTTCCTTTCGGTATCATTACTGTATTTACCATTTCATTATATTCCATGCTGTCAAGCTAGAAGTCAATCTATGGGTAGCTGCAATATCAAACCGTAACCCCCGACTGTAACAGCAAACCACACTAGCTCTCCCAGATAAAACAAGTCATTTTATAACCGCACTGGTAAAATAGTATAGAAAAACATCCGATTCCTTACCTGCTTCATACGCTAACCTTAAGCGTGTCAGGTAAGAAATCGGATGATTTTTTATCCATAGGATCTCTTTTTAACTTATGCACTCAAAACCTTATGCTAAGGCGATACCAAAATGCAAGTTTTATTGCTATCTTAATGCATTGTTATATTATCTAGATAACTTCTTAGACATCTCATACATATAGTTATCTAAGCCTTTCTTCATCGCAAGCGCCTCATTGATATCAAAGTCAACGAATTCGCCATGCTTATAAGCAACGACACGGTTGCTTCCTCCATGACAGAGGATATCGACAGCCTTTGCTCCCATTGCAGAAGCATATACACGGTCTTTACAGGTTGGACTTCCGCCACGCTGAATATGACCAATGATTGTAGCTCTTGTCTCCATGCCAGTCGCTGCCTGGATTCGTTTTGCCATGCCATAGGAATCACCGACTCCTTCTGCATTAACGATAATATGATGCTTCTTTCCGATATTCCGTTTCTCGATAATATTCTTTATAATTCGATCTTCATTATGGTCATAACGCTCGGTTGTCAGAATATCCTCCGCTCCATTGGCGATTCCACACCAAAGCGCGATATAACCAGCATTCCGGCCCATAACCTCAATAATGGAACAGCGTTCATGGGAAGTAGAAGTATCACGTACCTTATCGATTGCTTCCATTGCGGTATTAACTGCCGTATCAAAACCAATCGTATACTCGGTACAAGCAATATCCAAATCAATTGTGCCAGGAACACCTACTGTATTAATGCCTCTGGCTGCAAGCTGCTTCGCCCCCTGAAAAGAACCGTCACCGCCAATGACAACCAGACCATCAATTCCATGTTTCCTGCATACGGCTGCACCTTTATCCTGCCCTTCCTTCGTCATGAATTCCGGACATCTGGCAGTATATAAAATCGTACCGCCTCGCTGGATAATGTCAGCTACTGATTTTGCATCCATATCGATAATGTCTTCTTCAATTAATCCAGTATATCCCCTGCAAATCCCCTTAACCTTCAATCCATTCGCAAGTGCAGTACGAACCACCGCACGAATTGCTGCATTCATGCCAGGTGCATCACCACCACTTGTTAAAACCCCAATTGTCTTTACCGCTTTTTCCTCGTTTGTTTTTGTCATAATGCTACCTCCAGGGAAATTAGACGTTGAATAAACCTGTCAAAAATTTTGACATTATAATACTTACAACAAAAAATTACGAAACTTACAACTATTAGTATTTTAATCTATTTTTTACCTTTTTTCAATAGGCTTTTCCACCAGTTTAATGTTTTCGTCTCCATATTTTTCGCGAAGTTTCGAAATAAGTTCACTATTCGCCATAACATTCTTGCTTCTTGGCAATCTCTTCACTGCCTTTTCACTTTCACAATAAATCACAACTGTATCATTTCCATCATAGTCAAGAATCAGCTGATATAATTCCTTCTCTTTTTCCACAAAAGAAGCAATATCTTTGTACTTTATCCACACTTCTTTGGGCATGGATGTGAATGGAATGATTTCCGAGCAAATCATCTTCGCCGGCTTATCCTCTTCCACTGCGACCCTACCCCTAATAAATACCTTACTGTCGATTTCAAGAGAATACTTAGACTTCTCATAATCTCTTGGGAAGATAATCACCTCGATCGTACCGAATAAATCCTCTAATGTGATAAATGCCATCACCGAATTGGTTCTGGTCGTCTTTAATGTCTTCGAGGTAATCATGCCACCGATCACTTCCATCTTACCGTCCGTAACCTTTACATGTCCTTCCTCATCAAGCACGAAGTCTGTCGTCTTTACGGTAGCGTTCTTGTCCATCATCGCTTCATACTCTTCTAACGGATGACCGCTGACATAGATGCCGAGCACTTCCTTCTCGAATGCTAACAGTTCATCCTTCTTAAACTCTCCCACATCCGGAAGCTGATATTCATATTCCTCTTTCTCATCTTCCGCCGCAAAATCGAATAACGTCATCTGGCCAGTAACAGCCTTCTTTCTTTCCTGGTTCACACCATCGAGCACCGACACATAAATCTGCATCAGCTGCTTTCTTGTTCCAGGAATGCTGTCAAATGCCCCCGCTTTAATAAAGCTTTCGATCGTCCTCTTATTCACTTCCTTGCCGGAAAGTCTTGTTGCAACATCCTTAAGACTTGTAAACTTGCCATTTGCCTCTAATTCCTTTGCAATCGCATCAATAACCGGACGACCTAATCCTTTAATCGCAGACAGACCATAACGGATATTTCCGCCACTTACCGTAAAGTTTGCATTTCCTTCATTAATATCCGGAGGCAGAATCTGAATGCCCATCTTTCGACATGTATAAATATATTCTGCCACTTTTCCCGGATTATCAATCACAGAAGTCATAAGAGCCGCCATATACTCTACCGGATAATAGCATTTCAGATAAGCAGTCTGATAAGAAACAACCGCATATGCCGCCGCATGGGACTTATTGAACGCATACTTCGCAAAATCCGTCATTTCATCATAAATATGGTTGGCTACTGCTTCCGGAATACCATTCGCGATACAGCCCGGCACATTCTCTTCGGCATTACCATATACGAAGTTCTGACGTTCCTTCTCCATAACCGATGCCTTCTTTTTCGACATCGCGCGTCGAACCAAATCGCTTCGTCCAAAGCTATATCCCGCCAATTCTCGAACGATCTGCATAACCTGTTCCTGATAAACGATACATCCGTATGTTGGAGCAAGGATTGGCTCTAACTGTGGGCATTCATATACAATGCTGCCGACTTCATTTTTACCCTTAATATATTTCGGAATGAAATCCATCGGACCTGGTCGATAGAGAGAGATTCCCGCGATGATATCTTCTAGGTTCTGAGGCTTCAACTCCTTCATGAAGTTCTTCATCCCCGCGCTTTCTAGCTGGAAGATACCTTCCGTCTTACCTGAACCAATCAGTTCAAGCACATTAGAGTCCTCATAATCAATCTCATCAATCGCAAGAAGTGGTTCCCCTTTCTTCTTGCGCTCCCGATTCACAATATCCACCGCATTCTGAATAACTGTTAACGTACGTAATCCAAGGAAATCCATCTTTAAAAGACCTAATTCCTCCAAAGTCGTCATCGTAAAC
>CALZIE010000077.1 GCA_945787565.1 uncultured Lachnospiraceae bacterium | reverse complement strand
AATATAAGATCGCCGAAAAGAGGCTGAAAGAGGATTTTGGACTGACGCTGGTCCCGATGAAAAATGCTCTGAAAGGGAGTGAATTTATCAAAAACCATCCAAAAGAAAGGGCAGAAGATCTGATGGAGGCTTTTTCGGACCCACAAATCGATGCCGTATTTTGCGCGATTGGAGGGGATGATACGATTCGTCTTCTTTCCTATATTGATTATGAGGTGATTCGCACTCATCCAAAGATCTTTATGGGGTATTCGGATACGACCATTAACCATTTTATGATGCAGAAGGCAGGGCTTGTTTCCTTTTACGGGCCAAGTGTTATGTGCGAGTTTGGCGAATATGGGAAGATGTTTTCTTATACCGTGGATGCTGTACGAAAGCTTTTGTTTGCGGATTCTGCCGGATATGCTATTCCTTCCAGTCCTGTCTGGTCAGATGATCAGGTGGAGTGGAAGGAAGAGAATCAGGCTGTCTGCAAACAGCGAAAGAAAGAGGAAAGGGGATATGAGCTTCTTCAAGGCGCAGGAATAGTAAAGGGGCATCTTTTAGGCGGGTGCCTGGATGTCTTTATGATGGCAACAGGAACGACGGTCTGGCCGAATTTAGAGGACTGGGAAAACGCCATGCTATTTCTTGAAACAAGTGAGGATGAGCCAGCCCCGGACTATGTGATATGGGCAATGCGGAATCTGGCGGCTCAGGGCATCTTAAAAGTTATTACAGCAATTTTAGTTGGAAAGCCACACCGTGGGGCTTATTATGAAGAATACAAGAAAGCGATTCTTCAGGTCGTAAAGGAAGAAGAAGGACTCGACATCCCGATTCTTTATAACATGAATTTCGGACATGCCATGCCGATTGGCATTATTCCATATGGGATCGAGGCAGAACTAGACTGTGAAAGAAGAACAGTACGACTGTTAGAAAGTGCAACCGTGGAGTCAGAAAGTGTGGAGGCGTTATGTCACGAATAAGAGTCAGGAGAAAAAGAATGCTTATAATCGGGATTGTGCTTGCTGTTCTTGTTTTAGGAGCAGGGATATTCCTGCTTGTGATGAAATATCAAATGAGCCAGATTCCAAAGATGACACTGGAAGAGATGATTGCCTATACAACGAAAGGCAAGGAAGACGCCAAAATCACGATTGGAACAATAAAGGATGGAAAGGTTACGATTACGGTTTATGGTGAGGATGGAAAGGCATTGCCGGAACAGGCCTACGATTATGAGATTGGTTCCTTAACAAAGACCTTCACTTCTTCCCTGCTTTGTAAGGCAATCGAAGAGAAAGGTGTGAAGCTGACGGATTCGATCAATTACTACCTTCCACTTTCTGAACAGTCTTATTACCCTTCTTTAGAGCGGATTGTCACCCATACATCCGGATATAAGGGGTATTACTGGGAATGGCAGATGGCATCTAATTTCGTTCATGGAGAGAAAAATGATTTCTATAACATCACAAGGGATAAACTGGTCAATAAGCTAGATAGCATTTCTTTAAAAGATAAGGTCTATCCGTTTAAGTATTCCAATTTTGGAATTGCAGTCGTAGGAGCAGTGCTAGAGCAGGTTTATGATAAGCCGTATAAGGATTTAATGAATGAGTATATTCAAAATGATTTAAAACTGATTAATACAAATATTTCAGATGCCAGTGGCAACCTGTCCGGATACTGGAACTGGAAGGAGGATGATGGCTATCTTCCGGCTGGAGGGCTTGTTTCGGATATTTATGATATGGTAGAGTATGCGAAACTTCATATGACGGAGAAGATTTCGTATCTTGCTCTTGGCCATGATAAAATAGCTGAGATTGATGCCACAACGAAACAGTATGCAGATATGGGAATCCGCATGGATGCAGCAGGTATCTGCTGGATGATCGACGAGGAAAACCAGATTATCTGGCATAATGGAGGAACAAGCAATTTCAACAGTTATCTTGGATTTGATAAAGATAGACAGGTAGCAGTTGTGATCTTATCGAATTTTGCACCAGGGTATCGGATTCCGGCAACCGTAATGGGGGCAAAGCTGATGCAGCAGTTACAAAATGAATAGAGGATAGTTACTGATAGAAGAAACTTATAGTTTATTAACGAAAAAGAAAGTATATATCGGAGGAGAACGCTTAAAGTCAGATAGTTAGGACTGAGGCGTTCTTTTATTTTCTAATGATAGGGAAAGCCCAGAAGAAGCATAGAAAGAAGAAGGGGAAAACGGATAAACGGTAATTTATATCATTGGAATATAAGTGAATAACAATGGGAAAGCCGATAGTATAAAAAGATGCTATAATAGGTTCAAGTAAAGAAAATATAGGAAAAGTATAAGAGAGTAAGATAGAAAAAGATAGAAGAAAGCAAAATACGATAAGATAGAAAAAGGCAGGAGAAGATATCATGAGGATTTTGATTGTAGAGGACGAATGGCGTCTGGCAGGGATGATCAAGGAGCGGCTAGAAAAAGAGAATTATACCGTGGATGTGGCATATGACGGGGAGAAGGGGCTTTATATGGCGCAGGCGGATATTTCTTTTCTACGCAAGAAAATAAGTTTCTTAAAGTCAAATGTTAAGATAAAGACCATACGTGGGGCAGGGTACTGCTTAGAAGCAGACGGAGGAGAAAGATGATACAGAAATTTCGGAAAAAGACAGTCGGAATTCTGACCATTATATTCTGGGGCACATTAATCGGAATTCTTCTGGCTGTAAACTGGTCAAATTATCGGTCAAACTGGGCGGAGACAAGAAGGCTCTTAACGCTTCATTTAAAAATTGTGTATTCGGAAGATAGTAATGAATTGCCGGCACCGATTGACAGAGGGCAGAAGATGGCTAAGATTTATTCGGTTATGAAAAAGCCAGATCAGACATATGCAGAAGCAGTTTATATCAGATGCAGGGCATGAGCTGAAGACGCCGCTTACCGTTATGAAGGCAAGCATTGATATGCTGGAAGCTGAATATGGAGAAAATAAGTATGTGTCCTATATAAAGGATGAGAATAGCCGGATGACAGAATTGGTGCATGAACTTCTTTCTTTATCGAGAATGGAGAAAGAAGAAAAGAATCGGATACTTTCCAAGGTAGATTTAAGCCGTCTGACAGAGGAAAACTGCCTTCGCTTTGAATGCCTGGCATTTGAGCATGGAATTCGTCTGGAGTATTCCGTCAAAGAGGGGGTAGTCGTAAACGGAGATGAGAAGCAGCTTGGACAGGTAATTGAAGTGTTAGTTGATAATGCAGTGAAGCATACAAAACCGGGTGGAATGATTGAAATCAGTCTGGTAGAGAACCGCGGAAAAACAGTCCTTCTTGTAAAAAATCAGGGAGACCCGATTCCGGAAGAAGACCAGGCGAATATATTTGAGCGTTTCTACCGGGCAGATAAGGCGAGAAATCATGGAGAGGGAAGATATGGACTTGGACTTGCCATTGCGGGTGCAATCATGACGGCTCATAAAGGAAAAATCATAGTAGAATGCAGGGATGGATGGACAACATTTTCCGTACGTTTTCATTAAAAATGTGTTCACTTTTTTAAACAATTGTGAAGAAAACGTGTTTTCAAGGTTGATTCAAGGTTCGGCCTTTATAGTTTGTATCAAGAAAACAAACAGGAGGCTGGTAACAATGAGACGATTTAAAAAATCAGTATCTGTTGCACTTTCAGCAGCAATGGTAGTATCCCTTGCAGGATGCGCAAAATCTGAAACAGGAGATGTAGCTGCTACAGTAACAGAAGAAAATACAGAAGCAGTAACCGAAGAGACAACACAGGAGGTAGCTAAAGGACAGCAAACCAGTACAGTGATACAAGAGTCTAGTGAGTCTAATGCATCCGAAGAAGCAATTGCGGAGTTATTAAGCACATATGAGCAGGATTCAGAAAGTCTTGTCTTTGATTCTTCCGCATGGAACTATGATGCAGAAAATGATGTATACTGGCAGATTGGCGTAGGCTACTGTTCCAATCCAGAGACAACCGATTATGAAACAATGGGTATCTATGTGCCAGGTGCTTATATGACTGGCGTGGAAAATGGAGATGGTACTTATACCTGTACGATGAATACAGAAGGAGAAGTAGCTGGCTATACTGCTGAAACAGCACCAATAGTGTTTCCGGTAAATACAGCAGGATATTCTGCACAGGCAGCTCCCACTGCATACAGCTATAATAGTATTTCACAGTATTTAGAGTCTGGTTTTATCTATGTTTATGCAGGCATGAGAGGCGGAATGGGCATGAATAATTCCGATTCATCCGACTCATCTGGAACAACCTATGAAACAGCCAAAGATTATATTGATTCTTTAAATGCAGATGGTGAATGGATTACGTATGATGAAGCAACCAATACTGCATCCATCACAAGCATTGCGGACTTTGTAACTCACTGCAAGAGTGCTTCTAAGAACGTGGGCGCATTTGATGACTTGGATCGTGGACAGGCTGAGAATATGCTGTTTGGTAACGATGAAAGCGATGCCCTTCATTTTGACCCTATTCTTGCAAGCCTGTTAATCCAGAATGAAGCAGAATATTCCGTTTATGCAGAATGGGATTCTTCTTATGCAGAGGCTTATGAATCCGATTTAACATCCGTTGATAAGTTTGGAAATACGATAGAAGAGCGTATGAATATGTATAATCCAATGTATTATTTAAGTGATTACTATGAAGGTTATGAAACATCCAATGTAGCAACTTACTGGAGAATCCACACCGGCATCACACAGGGTGACACTGCACTTACAGTAGAAGCAAACTTAGCATTAGCTCTTAAGCAGTATGAAGGTGTAGAATCAGTAGACTTTGCAACCGTATGGGGACAAGGTCACACAACAGCGGAACGTACTGGCGATAGTACAACGAACTTTATCGCATGGGTAAATGAATGCGTTGGACAGTAAGAGATAAGAAATTTTAATATCCTATTAGTATTAAAGCCTTGAAAATGTAATGTTTTCAAGGCTTTTTTTGATTGGTGAAGCCAATTAAACTATTTGCTTTTATATGGTGAGAATATGCCAGAAATCAGAAAAAACAGCTGAAGTGCCAGTAATTTAGCATAACCGAAGGTATAGATCTCCCAGCGAAAAAGAGTTTTATGTTTTAGAAAAGGAAACTAAATTTAAATAGAAAAATGTGGTAAAATAAAAGGAAGGGTTACTCAAAAAACAAGCAGAAGCATGAAATGTTCCAATTATGCTAAAGCAGCAAAATAAAATCAGATGCTAGGCAGGAATATATAAACTAATCATAGAGCAGAAATTCATGCTTCGGGTTATCTAAAAATAGAAGAAAGGACAGGCCAGAAAATGAGACAAAAATATGAGAACTGTAAAGAGCAGTGGAATGCTATTTTTAAGAAAGAAGCGGTGACCGTGCCACAGGTAAAAGAGACCGGTAACAAGACATTTGATGTAGCATTGGACTGGCTGTGTGAGGATACAGAGAGGGTCTTAGACTTTGGGTGTGGAAGTGGAAGTGTTTTGTTTTATTGTGCATTAAGAGGAACGAAAAAGCATATCGGGATTGATATGTCAGAGGAAGGAATCGGTCTTGCCATGAAGCGCAAAGAGCTGATGAAGTGTGGAGAATATCTTTTTCTTGACGGGAGCACCGACCGCTTAAAAGGATGGCATGATGAATCCATTGATGCAGTTGTGTTATCGAATGTCATTGATAATATGTATCCGGAGGATGCAAAAGAGCTGTTAAAAGAGATTAAGAGAATTCTGCATCCAGGTGGAAAGGTATTAGTGAAAGTAAATCCATATCTGGGGAAAAAGCAGCAACAGGAATGGAATATCACTACAATTGAAGGAAATCTCTTAGATGATGGAATGCTTCTATGGAATAATACAACAGAGGAATGGAGAAGGCTGCTTCATCCGTATTTTATAATCGAGCAGTATAAAGATATCTATTATAAAGAATACGATATGCATAACCGTATGTTTTTAGCAAGAAAAGAAGAGGAGCAGGGGGAAGGACGATGACGGATTATAAAATACCAGAATCCATTCAGCAACAAATTGCAGGCAGGAAATATACAATCGATGACATTGGAAAATCCGATTCTCAAGTGATCTGCTTTGAAGATATGGTGCTAAAGATAGAAGCAGAACGGGAAGAATCTAAGAATGAATACACTATGTTAAAGTGGCTTTCCGGAAAGCTTCCGGTTCCTGAAATCATCTGCTATGAAATCAAGGATGGAATGCAGTATATCCTGATGTCAAAATTAAATGGCCGAATGTCCTGTGATCCAGAGTATATCGCGAGGCCACAAGAGCTGGTTCATTATCTGGCAGAAGGCTTAAAAATGCTATGGTCAGTGAATACGGATGGTTGTCCTTATCGAAATGACTTAGAGAATAAATTCAGGCTGGCAGAAGAAAGAGTTCGGGAAAATCGATGTGATATGGAAGATTTAGAGCCAGGTACTTACGGCGAGGGTGGATTTGAAGGACCGGCAGAGCTTTTAAAGTGGCTGAAAGAGAATAAACCCAAGGAGGACTTTGTATTTTCTCATGGAGATTACTGTGAGCCAAATGTTTTTATAAAAGACGGAAAAGTCAGTGGATTCTTAGACCTTGGAAATGCGGGGATTGCAGATCGGTGGCAGGATATTGCGCTATGCGTTCGGAGTATGGAACACAACATCGGAAAGAATACTACATATGAGAAGCAGTTGTTTGAAGAGCTTGGAATGGAGCCGGATTGGAAGAAAATACGATATTATATTTTGTTAGATGAATTATTCTAGGAAAAGGTCAGTATTTGCTAAAAATTAAGTTTACAATTACCGGATAATAGTGGATAATATAGCAAAATGGTTAAGAAAATGTGAATAACAGGAAGATGAAATATATGGGAGGTAGAGTGTGAATCATATCTGTCACTATCATACGCCGATTGGCACGCTTTGTATGCAGTCCGACGGAGAGGCAATTACAGCACTATACGTAGTTAAGAAGGAAGAAAGCGACAAAGAAGATAATGAGGATGCGGTAATGAAGAATGCTTATCAGCAGCTTCAGGAGTATTTTCAAGGAAAACGCACGGAATTTGATGTGCCGATTCATTTAGAAGGAACGGAATTTCAAAAGAAAGTATGGAATGCATTATGTACCATCCCATATGGTGTGACATGCAGCTATGCGGACATTGCAAAGAAGATTGGAAATCCAAAGGCATGCAGGGCGGTTGGAGGAGCAAATAATAAAAATCCGGTTATGATCTTTGTACCATGCCACCGAGTGATTGGGGCCAATGGTGCCATGGTGGGATATGCTCCAGGCATTGCCATCAAGGAGAAATTGATTTGCATGGAAAGGGAGAGAAGTCATATATAATGGGGCTTTGAAGTTTTCATACAAAAAGTAGTCGGCTGAAATGCAGGATAGAATTCTGGAGGGAATGCTGTGAAGATCAATAAGTTTGAAAAGGAATCATTTGTAGTGATTGGTAAAGAAGGAAGCACAAAGGATGGAGAAGGATTTAATTGCTTTCATTGGATACAACTGTTTTTAACTTTGGATAGGACACTAGTTTCATTTGCTTTTCATAAAATTCACGAAATGCAGTTTCTTCATTATCTTCAAAACCATAAAAGCATACTTCTTCAATATTCTCATCATTAAAGAATACAGTTTCCTGACCGTTCTGACCATTGGGATAGAGGCATCCGGCATAATCAAAGTAACCAATTGTGCCATGATCATTATAGAGTGGTACACGGCTGATTACCATCAGTTTCCGTGTACCATTTTTTAAACGTACGATAGAGCCAAGTGCTAAAAGATTCATTGTTTGAGCCTCCTATATGTTATTGATTAAGTTCCTTATATGTTTTCTTCAGAAAACGTGACTTTTGAAGTGGACGATAGGCAATCAAAAGCAGATATGTAATAAAATAAAAGATTGTTAAAACTAATAGAAAGATAATATTTTTTGTAAAAATGAAAGTAGTGAGAAGAACTAGTATAAAAAGGCTAAGTACCACAAGAATCAGAATCTGTTTTGGAAATTCGTTCTTACCAAGTGAGATGTACGTTAGCAGTTCTTCTTTACTAAGAGAATCAAGTTTCTCCAGCCGTTGATTCATTTGCAGCTCTCCTTTTTTTAGAAGCTTATTAAAAGTGAAGGAAGAGAGCATGGTGATAATGACAAAGAAAAATACAGTGGCAAGAGTAAACTCGATTGTTGTACAGTTATGAAAAAATCCATTCATCAGATAGCAGAGGAATAATGCCACCGGAAGTCCGAGGTAATTTAATTGGAAGCCGGAAGTCTGCGTTTGTTCAGGCTGATAGTGACAGCCATAGAAATTGTTATCATTATAGTTGTAGTAAACTGAGTATTTGTCATCGGTTGTACAGATATGGAACATCGAATATTCTGTATTCATGTTATTATTATTGTTTTTATCCAAATAAAGCATCTCCTATACTGCCAAAGAAGCCGCTCACGGCATCTCCAACATCATCTAATATTTCTTTCCCAGTATCAATTGCGCTGGTTGCTAGTTTTGTCCCTGTCTCAACAATACTATCCCAATTATCGTATACATAATCAAAAGCCATGCTGCCGGCTACGCCAATGACAAAACCTGCGGCAGTACCAATAGCAGTACCGACGCCAGGGATTGGGATGGCAGTACCAAGCAGTGCACCTACTTTCGCTCCAATAGCTCCACCGGCCATCTGCGAACCAATTCCGATTCCTGTGTGGCCAACGGATTTAATTGCGGCATCCAGTGCATTTGTGCCACCCGCCGTCTGAAGATAAAAATCAAGTGCGGTTCCGATAATCGGTATTCCATATTTGGCACTGCCTCGGATAACAGACTGCAGGAAAGAAGGTGTTTCTGTAAGCATACTGCTTCCTCCTCCAGCTAATGCACCGACTAAGCCACGATCCATAAAAGCAGTGGTATTATGCTGAATCCAGCTATAAAGATTATCAGCCAGATACTCTACGGTACGATCGGTCAGTTTGGTTGTGGCAGCATTTTGAAGGAATGCAAGACCTGTAGCAAGAAGTCCGCTTCTTAAAGAGTTATAGGTATCTTTATCGATTTTTCCATCTTTATAATCCTTATCCAGTTGATCAATAATATCATTAACTGCTTTATCCTCTTCTGAATTGCTATCGGAATCTGGTTTGCTATTCGGTGTTTTTGTAGTATCTCCAGTCATATGCTTATAGATTGTTGCTTCGCTATTTTGATACATATCAATAATGGTTACAAGGGAACTTTTGAGCTGTTTCATTCCGCTGATATCATTGTTTATTTCGTTCTTTAGTAAATTTAAATTAGATTTTATCTGTGAGTGAAGAGCAGATAGTGTGGTAATAGTAAAAATAACAGAATTTAACTCTTCTAAAATTGCGTTCATCTCAATTAATATGCTATCCTGCTCCGAAACAGAATGATTCATAAGATTGAACGTCACTTGAAAATCACTCGTAAATGAACCCACCTTTCTAATTAAATTTATAATAAATCATGTATTTTGAACAGGTAAAATAATCCATAATCTATTTTTATTATAACAGAAATGATAAAAAAAGGAAGATTTTCTGACGAATGACCTGAATTTTGGGATGAATAACCGATATAACCCGTTGTCTTTTGCAAGAATGTACCTCTAACTAGAGAGCGAAATAAGAGACTAAGTACAAAAAAAGCTGTGGTATGACAGAATCCTGTTTAGAGGGAGGCTATCATATCACAGCTTTTTCTTCCTAGGAGCTTGCTATAGTCGTCTTCTTTATTAAGAATCCTTTCCGGCGGCTGAAAGAAGAAAATCAGGTTATGTTCATCTGCAATCACGTAGGGCATCGTAAGAGTCATATCATCCGCAGTAGCACTTAGATTGCATTCATTGATGTAACTTGTATCAGCCGCATCTTCAAATCCACGATGAAGGATAAGATGGCTTGCAATCGTATTGAGCCAGGGAACACAAGCAATGGTATCGAAAAAGGCAGGACTGGTATTGAGTCCGAGTACGAATGATAAAAACAGGATACCAACGCTACTTACGAAAAAGGCAATCTGCTTGGCCATTCGTTTCTCATAATCATTCTATGGCAGCATCACTGCCCTCTCTTCCTTTATATTCGATACTTAAACGTTGCAGCGCTTGCTGATACATTCGTTTTATCACGCGTGGTGTCTTATTTAAAATCATGCCGATTTCTTTCTCATTTAGCTCGTAAAGAAAGTAGAGGCATAAAATTTCTTGCTCATGTTCAGGAAGAGGGGTAAGGAAATCCATAAAGTCATTACGAAAGTTCACGATAGAAGGGGGATTTTTCTTATCGGTGTATTTATATTCCGGAATTAAAGCAGCACGTTTATTTAAGATATCAAAGCACAGTAATCTTGTGATTGCAATAAGAAAGGCCGTTTCACTAATAACGGGACTGTAACAGTCTGCATTTCTCTGAATACGAAGGAATGTCTCCTGAGTGGCTTCATTAGCAAGAAAGGGATCCCTTAAAATACATAATGAAAGCCGATATACTTTTGTATGATGTTCCTTATACAATGCGTTAAGGGAGAAAAAATCACCCGATGCAATATCCTTTATATGGTTCAAATCATTCTCCTTTCCATATTCGTCCCTCCCTATAAGGTATGAGACAGGGCAACGGTAGCATGCTAGTTATTTGTGCTTTTTACGTAAAATCATTTTTACTAAGGGGGCTAAAGTACTGTCATAATAAGTCTATATAAGTCTACAAAAGAACAATAAAAAA